>NZ_JVNU01000038.1 GCF_001071995.1 Streptococcus sp. 263_SSPC | reverse complement strand
CTAAAGTGCGAAGCTTTCTACATAAAAGATGAAGTAATAACTTCATCTTCTATTGTAATTCAAATTGTAGAAAATTACATCAAATATTATAATGAAAATAGAATCCAACAAAAATTGGACTACCTGTCTCCGGTTGAATACCGGAGACGGTAGCCCTAGGGTGTTTTTATTAAATTCTCACTTTTTGGGGTCAGTCCCTTTTATACACCAAGTTTTTTATATAAGGACATCCTCCTAGTAAGAATTTTTCTTTGAAGTAGACGATGAGAAGAATCAAGCGGATTTTATAATAGCAGTAATGGGGAATAGCATTAAATGCGAATTAGCTGGAGTTAGAAATTTATTTCTTACTCCAGCTTTGAGGTTTTAAAGGTGAGAGACGATAGGCTCGAACCGGTGCCCCATTACAGCTATTATAAAAAAATCCGCAAGGATTTGAATCATCGTCTCCCCGCCAACACTCAAGAAGCACCAAAAGAAATCCTTCAAGCCGTTGTTGCACTTATTATTTTATAAAAAACTCACGAAAGAGCGCTGGAATATGGTATTATAGTGGAATAAGGAGGGATGCGCTGTGCGAATTATTTCAGGAGAATTTGGCGGAAGACGCTTAAAGGCAGTACCGGGCCAAAATACTCGTCCGACGACTGACAAGATAAAAGAATCGCTCTTCAATATTCTTGGCGGTTATTTTGACGGAGGAGTCATGCTCGACATGTACAGCGGAAGCGGAGCCGTTGCCATCGAGGCCGTCTCTCGTGGGATGGACCGTGCGTTTCTATTTGAGAACAATCGCCTTGCACAAAAGACGATTGAGCAAAATATCGAGATTACAAAATCACCCGAGCAATTTCATTTAAAACGACAAAACGTCAAACAAGGGCTCAAAATCATTGCGAGTGACCCAGCGTTTGAACCGTTTAAGTTGGTGTTTATGGATCCACCGTATCGCTTGCAAGAAATTGTAAAGGACATTGAGCAGTTGCAGGAGTTGAATCTAGTTTCTCCAGACTGCGTGATTGTTTGCGAGGTGGATAAGGAAGTTCAACTTCCAGAGCGAATTTTAGAATTTGAGCAATATAAGCGCGTGGAGTACGGGATTACAGCATTAGTGTTTTTTGACCGTGCGACTAGCGAAGAGGAGGCTTAAGATGAGAAAAGCGGTAGTAGCAGGAAGCTTCGACCCGATTACGAATGGTCATTTAGATATTATCGAGCGAAGCAGTGAGCTTTTCGATGAAGTAATTGTGGTTTTATCGCATAATGTTCAGAAAAATTATCTGTTTTCATTAGACGAGCGGAAATTACTGGTTGAAAAGGTAATCGCTCATGTACCTAACGCTAAAGTGGTGGCCGTTAGCGGAGGATTAACTGTAGAAGCTGCAGCACAATTAGGGGCAAGTGTTCTTGTCCGCGGTGTACGAAACGCAACCGACTTTGAATATGAAGCAACTCTTGCATCCCATAACCGTGTTCAGAATAGCAAAGTCGAAACGGTATTACTCCTCAGCAAGGAGGAGTACCGATTTGTCAGTTCGTCAATGATGAAGGAATTGGCTCGTTTTGGAGGAGCTGTAACATCGTTTGTTCCAAGTGTGGTAGCTGATGCCTTGCAAGAAAAATACAAAGATGCGCCAGAACGCACAATAAAAATGGAAGAGGAGATAACAGATGTCAAAGGTTAAGAAGATTATTATTGCAGCCTTAATTTTCGTTGTATTAGCGATTGTTGCGATGATTCCAATCCCGTATGTGATTGAATCGCCAGGGACTGCAGAAGATGTATCTCAGTTTTTAACGATTAGTGGAGCAAAAGATGAGGACCAAGGGACGCTCCGGGTGCTGACGGTATATGTCGAACAGGCGACCGTATTAACGTACTTCAAGAAATTCTTGAAGCACCACGAACTACTTCCTTCTGAAGAGGTATTTGGGGATTATACGCCAGAAGAATTCGATGCCCTGCAAGATTTCAGTATGCGAAATGCCCGTTCGACAGCGGTTCGTGTTGCCTTTGAAGCGGCTGGGAAAACGGTGGAACGACATGTGAATGGTATTTTCGTCACACGGGTAGACCAAAGTTCGAATTTCCGCGACAAGTTACAAGTCGGGGATATTATTGAAACGATTGACGGAAAGAGCCCAGGCAATACCGATGAGAGTTTTGAGGACTTAAAAGACTATTTAGCAGGCCTTGAACCAGGACATACGCTAGTCCTTCAAGTGAAACGTGACGATGCAACAATGACCATCAGCGCGCCGTTGAAGATGGATAGCCGTACTGGTGGTATCCGTCTTGGATTTGGCGGGGAAGTGGATGAAGATGTGACTTCTGACCCATCTGTTGAATTTGACCCACATGGTGTAAGTGGTCCTTCAGGTGGTTTGATGTTTACACTTGAAATTTATAACCAAATTACGAATAGTCATTTGAAAAACGGACATAACATTGCCGGAACAGGAACAATTGAATTAGACGGAACCGTTGGACGTATCGGTGGAATTGATAAGAAATTAGTGGCTGCGATTGAAGCAGGTGCGACAGTTTTCTTAGCCCCAGACGATGAAATCACGGACGAAATGCGTGCACGTTATCCAGATATTAAATCGAACTACGAAGAAGTCAAAGAAGCGGCTGAAAAGTTAGGAACAGATATTAAAATTTATCCTGTGAAGACGTTACAAGACGCGATTGAAATTCTTGAAAATCTATAACCAATGAGTCATTTTTCTCATATCTTTAATTGGAGAAATCTTTTTAAGGAGTGAGAGAAATGGCTTTTTTTGATGAGTGGAAAGAAAAATGGGAGTCGTGGAGTCTAGCGGTCAAGGGTGCGGTCATTTGCGGAGGGCTTCTTTTATTAGTAGGTGTTGGTGGACTGTTGCTTAAAAAGGATGAAGTCGTAGAAGAAACCGAAGCGGTGGTAACGACGGTGTTGGCGGAGAAAACAGAAGAAAGTACGACGCTAGAAGCGGTCATTTTCGTTGATATTAAAGGAGAAGTGAAAAAGCCGGGAGTCTATCAAATGAAGGTTGGAGATCGAGTGAAAGACGCGCTCGATGCCGCGGGAGGATTGACGGCAGAGGCAGATAGCCAGAAAGTGAACTTGGCGCAAAGAGTAGAAGATCAGATGGTGATCGTTGTGCCAAAAGTGGGAGAAGAATCTGAGGCAATTCCAGCGGGTGCAACGAGTAAAGAAGCATCCAAAGAAGGAAAAGTGAATATTAATACGGCAACGGTGGAAGAGCTGAAGACATTGAAGGGTGTCGGCGAGAAAAAGGCCGAGGCAATTATCGAATACCGCAAGAAGAACGGTTCGTTTAAAACGAAAGAAGATTTGATGAAAGTCCGCGGCATTGGCAAGAAGCTCTTCGAATCCTTTGAGGAAAGGATTGTGACGCAATGAGTTACTGGATACTAGCGGTGCTTGTAGCGTCTGGCATCGTTGTGTTTGAGGGGGCAGTCGCGTGGTGGATTGTCCCTTTATTCATGGTTATCGTGGCGTGGAAACGGGGGCACGAGGCATGGAAAAGAGTAGTCGGTTTTGTGCTATGTGTAGCGATTGGGATACGTCTGTTTTTGTATGTACGTGAAGTGTCTCAACCTGCTTTTACTGTCGATGATGCGATACAGGGGCAACTCGTGTTAAATCCAAACCATTTGAAGGTGAATGGAGATTTAGTAACGGGAACGGCCACGCTTGAAGCAGGAACGAAACGCGAAAAAGTCTTTTTCTACTATGTACTAGAGTCGGAATCTGAGCAACAAACCTTGTTGCAGTTGAGCGAAGTAGTCCGAGTTACGGTGGACGGAACTATTGAAGAAATTGAGCATGCGCGCAATAAAGGGAATTTCGATGCGAAAAACTATTATCTGAGTCTTGGGGTGCTGCACGCTTTGAAGGTTGTGCGAATGAATTCTAGTATGAAGCCCGTCACAGGATTCTGGAGCTTTGTGGAGCATCTGCGTTCACGGTTGTTAGAAACGTTGCATGTTCAAAAAGATAGTCGAATTAAACAATATACAGGTGCCTTACTCTTAGCGGACCGAACGGGTTTTAGCGAAGAGGAGTGGGAGCAATACAAACATCTGGGCCTCTTGCATCTCTTAGCCATTTCCGGATTACATATCTCCTTAATGGTCGCCTGCCTCGAACGCCTCTCGTGGCGGATCGGTATTACCAGAGAGAAAACGCGTGGATTACTGGTTCTGTTTATAGTGCTCTACGGATTTGTGATTGGCTGGAATATTAGCGGCACTCGTGCGATTGGCATGGTCGTGTTAGCCGCCTTATCCAAACCGTTCGTTAGAAAACGTGGGAGCGTACAGATGGACTGCTTACTCTGGATGGCGATTGCGTCCATTCTCGTTTGGCCCGGCATTCTTTTAAATGTAGCCTTTCAACTAAGTTATGGATTAACAGTCATTATTACTTTTCTCTCGAAATGGCAACGCGCTGTCTTGCCTCGCATTCGCGCTAATTTATGGGTACCGATTGGGATGAGCCTTATCGCATTGCCGCTTCTGTGCCAGTATTTCTTTTATTGGAATGCGCTGAGTATTCTTCTGACCGCGCTCTTTTCGATGCTATTTGAGATGCTGCTATTTCCATTGTTAACCGCCTATTTTGTCGCGCTACTTTTTGGATTAGGTTCGCTGATTGACCTTCTAAAAACTTTTGGAGAATTCATTCTTTCTGGAGTTTCTCGAATCCTCACTTTCTGCCAGCAGTTGTCCTTTACAAAATTCACACTGGGGATTTGGGACAAATGGGAAGTCGTTCTCTTTCTTACAATCCTTATTGTCGTAGGGGTTTTATTCGAACGAAGAAAGATGACGATTCGAAAAGGGGTTGTTTGTCTTATTGCACTTTTAGCTCTCTTATTTGAAGTGCCGTATCACTGGGGGACAGAACTCGTGATGGTGGACGTTGGGCAAGGGGACTCCATCCTTTTACTAGCGCCAGGGTGGAATCAGGCGACACTGATCGATACAGGCGGCCTCTCGGATTTTAAACAGAAAGAGGCGTGTCGGCACAGAAAGAAAAAAGACCAAGGGATTACGACAGTTGTGCCAGCCTTGCAAGCAGAGGGCCTCTCGGTGCTCTCACAAGTCATGTTGTCTCATGGGGACGAAGACCATGTTGGAAACTTAAAAACTATCGCCAAGCATCTCACTATCCGTCAACTTATTATCGGAAAAGGAATGGAGAAGATTCCGCTGATGCAGGAGATGAAAAAGAAATATCCAAAGATTCAGTGGCGATTGGTGCTGGCAGGAGATGAGTGGAAATGGAATGGGACGAAATGGAAGGTATTGTGGCCAAAAGGTTTGTCTCATGCGGAAAATGAAGACTCGATACTGGCGCTAGTGACAGTGATGGAGCAGACGATTCTTCTCACTGGAGACGCCTCAGAGAAGGTAGAAGAGGCTGTCGTTAAAGACAATCCACACTTGCAGTTCTCTATCCTTAAAGCGGGGCATCATGGGAGCAGGACGTCGAGTGGCGAGGCGCTTCTTACACTCGTTCAGCCAAGACTCGCGTTCATATCGTGTGGGAAGCACAATCACTATGGGCATCCGAGTCCAGAGACTTTGGCGCGCTTGAAAGCTACTGGCGCTATCATTTTCCGGACGGACCAAGACGGGCAAATTCGGCTTCGATTCACCACAGAAAAACTGGAAGTCACGACCACGCTTACGAAACGGAAAAAAGAATTGAAACAATAGACAAAGACTCGTTTTCAAGATAAACTAAAACAACAGGAGGCGAAGAAATGGAATTTGAGAAACAGCTCAATCGAATTAAAAAAGGGCAAGTTAGTCTGGTGTATCTCGTTCAAGGGAAAGAACCATACTTACAAGAGCTTGCGCGTAAAGTGTTTTTGGACACCATTGTCGCTCCTGAAGATCAGGACTTGAACGTGGGACGATTCAATATGGATGAAGTGTCCGTTCAAACCGCGGTCCAAGATGCCGAGTCTGTGCCATTTTTTGGAGACCGCAGATTAGTCATGATCGATAATCCAACGTTTTTAACAGGGGAGAAGGAGAAGAAATCCATCGACCATCATTTAGACCGCCTACAAGCGTATTTAGAAAATCCGATGGACAGTTCGGTGATGGTTTTCTTTGCTCCGTATGAAAAGTTGGACCAACGTAAAAAAATCGTGAAGCAGTTGAAGAAGGTTGCCGTTCTTCTGGATGCGAGCGAACTTTCAGAACGCGATGTGAGACAATACATCAAGGACTATTTACGTTCGCAACAATATGGCATTCAAGAAGAGGCGTTAAACACCTTACTCATCAAGACACAATACTCGCTTACGACTTGTATGAAAGAACTTGATAAATTAATGGTTGCCGAAATTGGAACGTATTCCATTCGACTCGAAACGGTCGAGGCATTAGTGGCTAAAACCTTGGAACAAAGCATCTTTGATTTTGGGGAAGCTATCCTGAACAAAGACAGCAAGCGTGCTCTTCAAATTTATCATGATATGCTATTGCAAAAAGAAGACCCAATCAAAATGAACGCGATTCTATTAGGCCAATTCCGCCTATTGCTTCAAGTGTCGTATTTGAAAAAAGCCGGCTACCAAGAACCCGAAATTCAAAAAACACTCGCGGTGCACCCGTACCGGGTCAAACTCGCACTCAACCAATGCCGTCGCTACGGAACGCCATTACTCGAAGCAGCCTTCCAGCAATTAGTCGAAACCGAGTACGCATTGAAGACCAGCGTCGGAATCAAAGAAATGCAATTGGAATGGTTTATTCTCCAATTTTGCGGCCAAAGAACGTTATAATTAGTCTGTTTGAAACGTCGATATTTTATTAAAGATTTCGGCGTTGAGTCGTTTATAAATAATTATCTAATTTTTAATTAAAATTTGAGTTGAATTAATAAAAATATGTGGTACAATGTATATACAATTAAGGAGGGGTTAAAATGAGTACAATTTCATTACGTTTAAATAAAGAAGAAGAACGCCTTTTTAAAAATTATGCAGACTTTACCGGAGAAGGATTAACGACCCTATTAAAGAAAGCATTAACTGAAAAAATTGAAGAAGAATATGATTTACAAGCTGTAAAAGAGTACGAAAGTGCTAAAGCAAATGGAGAAGTTATATTAGTTGACCATGAGGAATTCTGGGGAGACTTATAATGAGGTACACACTTTCTTATGATGAACGTCTCAAAAAGAAAATTAAAAAATTAGATAATGGAACCAAAGTGATCTTAAAAAAATGGATTGAAAAAAATTTGATGGACTGTGAAGAGCCTAGAAGTAAGGGGAAACCTCTGCGTGGAACTTTGTCAAAATATTGGAGATATAGAATTGGAGATTATAGATTAATTGTAGAAATCGAGGATGACCAATTAAAAATTATAGCATTTGAATTTGCTCATAGAAGCAGTGTTTACAAATTTATGAAATAGGAGAAACCCATGGAATTACTAATCGTAATCATCGCTGTTGTTTTAGTAGCGGTAATCGCCTTTGCGTTCCGCACAAAGCCAAATACCAGCGGAGCGGTGGAACAAACACCATCAACTCAAGAAAGTACACCAGTAGAAGAAGCGTACATCCCAGAAGAATTAGAAGAGTACTTACGCGAATTGAAACGCAATGGCCAACCGATTAAAGCTATTCAAAAATTACGTAACGTAACAGGAATGAGCTTGTCAGAAGCTAAACAATTTGTCGACGATATTATCATCTAACAAAAACAGAGTGCACGAGCAGGAGCCTAAACACCTCCCTCGGGCACTCTTTTTTTCATGGCGCCTTCGAATTGATTGTTTTTTCAGCACCTTTACCTCCCCCGGCCACCCTTTCTTTTCCCCTCCGCCTTCGAATTGATTTGGACCCTTTTTCCCAGCACCTTCATATCCCCCGGGCACTCTCTTTTTTCCCCGGGGGCCTTCGAATTGTTCGGGCATTTTTTTATTTCTGAAATAAAGAAGATACCAAGGAGTAAAATTCTTACGGATTCTACGGGTGAAATCTAAATAGAGGATAAACAAAAAAAGAATCAGTTTATTGAAAGAATAGCGGGGAAGTGCATTAAATGCGAATTAGCAGGAGTAGGAAGTTCTTCCGTACTCCTGCTTTGAGGCTTTAAAGGCGAGAGACCTAGGCTCGAGCCGTTGCCCCGCTATAACTCTTTCAATAACAAAACTGATTCTTTTCAGTTTATCCGATATAACAATCTACCTTGAAGAAATCCGTAAGGATTTTACCCAACCAAGAAGCACCACTTCTATTTCAGAGCATAAAAAAAGAGCCCGAGATCAATTCTCAGGCTAATTATTATTTGCTTAATTTTGCAGCAAGACGTGATTTATCACGAGAAGCTTTGTTTTTGTGGATTAATCCTTTAGAAGCAGCTCCGTCGATTGCTTTGTGAGCAGCACGTAATAATTCTTCAGCATTTTCAGCACCTTCAGCTACAGCAGCGTCAAATTTTTTGATAGCTGTACGCATAGCAGAAGTTTGAGCGTTGTTAGCAAGTGTTGACTTTTTGTTAGTACGAACACGTTTGATTTGTGATGCGATATTTGGCAATGGGTTCACCCCTCTTTCATTTAACATGTATAATTACTGATCAGTTGTTTCCAACACGAACTATTATACAAAAGTCCTACTTGAATTGCAAGCAAGGTATTGTGAAAGAACAAGACAGACAAACGGTAAAACTCCCGTAATGATGGTATACTAGAAAAGAAAGAGGTGAAGTCATGGATCAATTTAAATTAGTGGCTCCTTATGCACCAAATGGAGACCAACCTCAAGCCATCCAAGAACTCGTCGATGGCATCAAAAATGGGGTCAAAGAACAAACTTTACTTGGGGCAACGGGAACAGGGAAGACGTTCACGATTGCCAATGTGATTCAAGAAGTCAATAAACCAACGCTCGTATTAGCGCATAATAAAACATTAGCCGGACAGCTGTACGGAGAGTTGAAAGAATTCTTCCCGGACAATGCGGTCGAATATTTTGTGTCGTACTATGACTACTATCAACCAGAGGCATACGTTCCTGCCAGCGATACGTATATCGAGAAGGAATCGAGTGTCAACGATGAGATTGATAAATTACGACACTCGGCCACAAGCGCTCTTCTAGAACGTCGCGATGTGATTGTAGTGGCGTCCGTGTCTTCGATATATGGTTTAGTAAACCCGGAAGATTACCGCGACCATGTATTGTCGCTTCGTGAAGGCATGGAAATCGAACGTGATGACTTATTGCGTCGATTGGTAGAAATGCAGTTCGAGCGTAACGACTATGATTTCCGCCGTGGAACATTCCGTGTTCGTGGGGACGTCGTTGAAATCTTCCTACCAGGAAATGATGCGACAGCCTTTCGTATTGAATTCTTCGGAGATGAAATCGAAGCGATTAAAGAAGTTGATGTGTTGACGGGTGAAATTAAAGCAACTGTGGAACACGTTCCGATCTTCCCAGCAACGCACTTTGTGGCCAATGAAGACCAAATTTCACGGGCCGTGGCTACGATTAAAGAAGAGCTTGCGGAACGACTAAAAGAATTACGAGACAACCATCAGTTACTTGAAGCACAACGCTTAGAACAACGGACCAACTACGATATCGAAATGCTACTAGAGATGGGCTACTGTAACGGGATTGAGAACTACTCCCGTCATATGGATGGCCGACGTCCAGGACAACCACCGTATACTTTATTAGACTTCTTCCCGAAAGATTCGCTCTTCGTGGTCGATGAGTCGCATATTACGATGTCACAAATTCGTGGAATGTATAACGGGGACCGTGCTCGTAAGGAGCAGTTGATTCAATACGGCTTCCGCTTACCAAGTGCTTTAGATAACCGTCCATTGCGCTTTGAAGAGTTTGAGGAACGCGTGCCACAAATCATTTACATTTCGGCTACTCCGGGGCCTTATGAATTATCACATACGCCAACAGTTACCGAGCAAATCATTCGTCCAACTGGCTTATTAGATCCACCTGTGGAAGTTCGTCCAATTAAAGGACAGATTGATGACCTTATTAGTGAAATTAATTTACGTGTAGAACGAAACGAGCGTGTTTTCATTACGACTTTAACGAAGAAGATGTCTGAGGACTTGACCGACTACTTAGAAGAAGTGGGCATTAAGGTGAAGTATTTGCATAGTGACATTAAGACATTGGAACGTACGGAAATCATCCGTAACTTACGACTCGGGGAATTCGACGTATTGGTCGGAATCAACTTGCTTCGTGAGGGGTTAGACGTGCCGGAAGTGTCTCTTGTGGCGATTCTCGATGCGGATAAGGAAGGCTTCCTTCGTAGTGAACGTGCTCTGGTTCAAACGATTGGACGTGCTGCGCGTAATGCGAACGGTCGTGTGATTATGTATGCCGATAAGATTACGGATTCGATGCAAAAAGCGATTGATGAAACGAATCGTCGTCGTGCCATCCAAGAGGCATACAATAAAGAACATGGCATCGTTCCGAAGACCATCGTGAAGAATATCCGTGATTTAATTGCGATTACGCACGAGGTCGAAAAAGAAGATGCCCCAACGACTGCAAAAGACTTCAAGAAGATGACGCAAGAGCAACGTCGAGAAGCGCTCGAGTTACTCGAGTTGGATATGCGTGCGGCAGCCAAGGACCTCGATTTCGAGAAAGCAGCCGATTTACGCGACGTGATTCTCGAATTGCGTGCCGAGTATCGTTTATAAGAGGTCGCATTTATGAAATGGACATTAACAAAGGACTTACCAGAACTGGAAGGGGAAATCTTTACCAGCCAAATGGATGGATTTTCTTTTCAGGTGGTGAGTGCCACTAAAAAACAAGGTTTAGAAATCGTAGCGCTCGATGAGGTTAACGAGCGCTATACCTTATTCGATATACCGACAACAAGTAGTAGCATCGCTCAAGCCTTGCGCGAAGAGGCAGAGGAGCTAGTGTTTCAATGGATGCATCCTGAGCAATCGGATATTGAAGAAGCGCGCCAAAAATGGACGAAGTGGATGACCGAACATATCGTCCCGTATCATGGCAATCCGTTTGAGAAGACGGAGGCACTGGGGTTTACGGTTGAAGATAAAGGGAAATGGTATGCGCTGATGATGGTAGTTCCGCTTCAAAAACTAGGAGTGGCTTCAAAGGCCGACTCCCTCATTTTGAACGTGAAGATTCATCCGGAAGACAAGGAACGACTCATCGCGACTGACGGGATTTTCGAAGCCTATCATATGAATAAGAAGCATTGGATTTCAATCGCGCTGAATGTATGCTCAGATGACGCACTCGTGAAAGAGTGTATCTATACCAGCTACAAATGTGTTGTAAAGAAAGACAATTCTTTACTTTCAACGAGAGATTCGCTATAATTTTCAACATAGCGTTTTAGCAAAAAGGAGATTTTTTTATGGTAAATATTGCAATTGTAGGAGCGACAGGTGTCGTTGGAACAAAAATGATTGAACGTTTAGAAGAAAGCAACTTACAAGTGGATCACTTATATCTACTTGCATCAGCGCGTTCAGCAGGAAAAGTACTACAGTTTAGAGGAAAAGATTATGTAGTCGAAGAATTAACGGAAGACTCCTTCAAGCGTGATATTGACTACGCCATCTTCTCAGCAGGGGGCGGAACTTCATTGAAATTTGCGCCAATCGCAGAACGTGACGGCGTGATTGTCATCGACAACTCAAGCGCATGGAGAATGGATCCAGAAATTGATTTAGTCGTACCAGAATGTAACGCACCAACATTAGAACGTAAGATTATTGCAAATCCAAACTGCTCAACTATCCAATCAGTTGTGCCATTACGTCCATTGCATGATGCATTCGGATTAAAACGTGTGGCGTACACAACTTACCAAGCTGTTTCAGGTTCTGGACAAGCAGGAATTAACGATTTAAGAAACGGTGAAAAAGGGGAAGCTCCAACAAACTACCCACACCCAATTTACAATAATGTATTGCCACATATCGATGTATTTTTAGAAAATGGCTATACAAAAGAAGAAATGAAAATGATTCAAGAAACTCGCAAGATTCTTGGATTGTCAGATGATGTAGCCATCACAGCTACTTGTGTGCGTGTGCCTGTATTCAACTCACACTCTGTAGAAATCAATGTGACTTTCGAAAAAGATACAACTCCTGAGGAAATTCGTGCAATTTTAGAAAAAGCACCAGGCGTAATCGTATTAGATAAACCTGAGGAAAATGTATATCCAACACCATTACAAGCAACTGGGCATGATGAAGTGTATGTGGGACGTATTCGTCGCGATATCTCTCAACCAAACAGCTTCCACATTTGGTGTGTGGGCGATAATATCCGTAAGGGTGCAGCGAGCAACGCCATCCAAATTGCGGAGTATATCGAAGAACACGGATTACGTAAGTAATGAAATAGAAGATTTAACGGAGCGTAGGAAGTTAATTCCTACGCTCCTTTTTAACATTTAATGCCATCCCACGTTATGGCTATTATAGAATCCGTAAGATTTTTCGAAATCAACATTCTAATAAACAAAAGTTGCCAGTCTTCTAATAATTATTGGCTCCACTACAACCAACTGTGAGTAAAAAAATTAGGTTTGTATCATTTATGATACGTATCATAAATGATACATCTTTAGGAAATTAAAAGTGAGTGTAACATTTTTGTTACGTAACATAATTGTTACACTCTGAAAAACCAAAAGGAGGAAACAAGTTTTTCCGCTCTTGAAGATGATAAAATGTGATACAATAAAAGTACTATGGATGTAAAAGGAAGTACGCGTGTGAACAAGTTAAAACCTTACTTAAAGCCGTATCTGAAAGAAACGATATTGGCACCATTATTCAAATTATTCGAAGCGATTCTGGAGTTATTTGTTCCGCTCATTATGGCGGTCATCATCGACAAAGGGATTGGAAATAAAGACACGACCTTGATTCTTCATCAAGGGGCCATCCTAATTTGTCTAGGAATTTTAGGTGTTGTCGTGTCGATTACCGCTCAGTATTTTGCGGCAAAGGCGGCGACTGGATTTACCGCTGATGTAAGACAGGCGCTCTTTTCAAAAATTCAATACTTTAGCTTTTCGCAACTCGATGCGCTGGGAAATGACACTTTACTGACGCGTTTGACGAGTGATATCAATCTTGTGCAAAGCGGGTTAAATATCGCGCTTCGTCTATTGCTTCGTTCGCCGTTTATCGTCGGAGGAGCGATTGTGATGGCGTTTGTTGTGAATGTAGAAATGGCATGGACGTTTGTTATTACGGTGCCGATTTTAGCAGTCGTCGTATTCGGTATTATTTACTGGACGATTCCGATGTATCGCCGTGTGCAAGATCGATTGGACCGTATTATGCGCCTTGTGCATGAAAATCTGCTTGGGGTGCGTGTGATTCGTGCATTTAACCGTGAAGAAAAAGAAATCCATACCTTTAGAGAAGATACTGAAACGTTGAATCAAGCGCAACAAAAGGTGAGTGGTCTCTCTGGAGCCATGAACCCTATTACGTTTGTGATTGTGAATGTGGCCCTCATCGTCATTCTTTATGGTGGTGCGATTAAAGTGGATACAGGGACCTTGTCAAAAGGGGACGTTATCGCTTTAACAAACTACATGTCACAAATTCTAGTGGAGCTTGTGAAATTCGCGAACCTTGTCGTAACGATGACAAAATCCGTAGCGAGTGCGGAACGTATCGACAATATTCTATCGATTGAGCCAGATATGGTCGAAGGAATGAAAGAGGTTCATCCTGATGGTGAAGTGGCAGTGGCGTTTAAAGACGTGACATTGACGTATCAAGGAGACCAAAACGCAGCGCTCAATCATATTACCTTTACCGCATTGAAAGGACAGACCATCGGTGTTATCGGTGGGACTGGTAGCGGGAAATCGTCTCTTGTGAATATGATTCCTCGGTTCTATGATGCGACCCAAGGGGAAGTTGAAGTATTCGGCAATGACGTTCGTGACTACCGTTTTGCATCGATTCGTGGAGCGGTCGCAATGGTCTTACAAAAGGCGCAACTCTTCCGTGGAACGATTGCCGACAATGTCCGTTTTGGAAATGCATCGGCTTCTACTGAAGTCGTAGAACACGCACTCGGCGTCGCTCAAGCCAGTGAGTTTGTACAAACAAAAGAAGGCGGACTGGATTATGGTATCGAACAAAATGGTCGCAACTTATCCGGTGGGCAAAAACAACGGATGACGATTGCACGTGCGATTGCCAAACAAGCACCAATTTTAATTTTAGATGATAGTGCTTCGGCGTTAGACTATGCGACCGATGCAAAATTGCGTGAAGCCATCAAGAACCAAACGCCACGTCCAACGACCTTTATTGTGTCGCAACGGGCAGCTTCTGTGCAGTATGCAGACTTAATTCTCGTGTTAGACGAAGGAAATCTTGTCGGCAAAGGCACGCATGAAGAGCTTTTAGCGGGCAACGAAATTTATCAAGAAATTTACTATTCACAATTTCCAAAGGAGGATGAAGCATGAGACAGACAACTCAATGGGAAACCATCCGTAAAGTCCTCCGCTACATCCGTCGCTATCGCATCTACTTTGTAGCGTCGATTCTTTTGGCGAGTGTGAATGTATTCGGAACGTTAATGATTCCAAAATTAGTCGGGGAAGCCGTGGACCAAATGTTAGACACGGGCCAAGTGTTCTATGAAGGACTATTTGCCATCCTTTGGCAGATTGCACTCTTTACGGCAATGGCAGCCATCGCGCAGTGGTTTATGAACCTCAGCAATAACAAGATGACGTACTCGGTTGTACGTGACCTTCGTAGAGATGCGCTTGAAAAAATCGAAACCTTACCGCTCAGTTATTTAGATATTCATCCAGCCGGAGAAATCGAGAGCCGTATCATTGCGGACGCGGATCAATTTGCGGATGGATTATTGATGGGATTCACGCAGTTATTTACGGGTGTGATGACGATTCTAGGAACGTTAATCTTTATGCTTAGCGTAAATGTGACATTGACGCTTGTAGTAGTGGTGGTGACGCCAGTATCCTTTGTGATGGCCAGCTTTGTTGCGAAGAGATCCTATCATTTCTTCAAACAACAATCGGAAATTCGTGGGGATCAAACTGCCTATATGAATGAGATGATTGAGGGGACACGAGTGGTGACGGCCTTCCAGCAACAAGAAAAAGTCATCGAGGACTTCTCGGTGATTAATAAGAACCTAACAGATGTATCACTCAAGGCTATCTTCTTCTCGAGCATCACGAATCCGGCAACGCGCTTTGTTAATAGTATTGTCTACACCAGTGTGGGCGTGTTCGGGGCGTTCTTCGTGATTAGCGGTGGCGTGACGGTTGGACAACTATCGGCCTTCTTAAGTTATGCCAACCAATATACGAAACCATTCAATGAAATCTCAGGAGTTATTACCGAGTTGCAAAATGCGATTGCTTGTGCCAACCGCGTATTTGAACTATTGGAACAACCTTCTGAACGTCCAGAGCGTGAGGATGCTGTATCTCCTGAGAGTTTCGACGGTGCGGTGGAATTTAGTCATGTGGACTTCTCTTATGTGAAAGATCAACCGCTGATTGAAGACTTCTCTCTGGATGTTAAACCGGGGCAACGCGTGGCGATTGTCGGTCCAACCGGAAGCGGAAAGACGACATTGATTAATTTATTGATGCGTTTCTATGATATTAATAGTGGAAAATTAGCCATCGATGGCCATTCGATTGAAGACATCACTCGTCAAAGCCTACGAAATGGATTTGGGATGGTGCTTCAAGAAACATGGCTTCAAACGGGAACTGTCCGTGAAAATATCACGATGGGAAATCCAACGATTAGCGAAGAAGAGATGATTCGCATCGCCAAACTCTGCCATATCCATGGATTCGTGAGTCGTCTGCCACAAGGATATGATACGGTGATTTCAGATGACGGTGGGGACTTCTCGCAAGGGCAAAAACAATTGCTCTGCATCGCGCGTGTGATGATGGGACAACCGAATATGCTGATTCTCGATGAAGCGACTTCTTCCATCGATACACGTACCGAGTTGAAGATTCAAGAAGCCTTTCAACATCTGATGGAAGGACGCACGAGCTTTATCGTGGCGCACCGCTTGTCGACCATTCGTACCGCGGATGTGATTCTAGTCTTAAAAGACGGACTTGTCATTGAAAAAGGAAATCATGCCAGCTTGATGGAACAACGTGGATTTTACTACAATCTCTATCAAAGTCAGTGGCAACATTAATCTAAAAACTAAAAAGAAGCGTAGACTCTATAAAAAGGGTCTACGCTTCTTTGAATTGTAAGTACAAAATTATCATATATGATAATTTCAAACGATTATGGATTGAACTCTTCTAGAGCTAGAGATGAATTGTAAGTACAAAATTATCATATATGATAATTTCAAACGATTATGGATTGAACTCTTCTAGAGCTAGAGATGAATTGCAAGTACAAAATTATCATATATGATAATTTCAAATGACTATTGATTGAATTCTTCTAGTGCTAGAGATGCTTCTTCCCATTCGGCAAGAAGTGTTTCTTGGCGCTCGAGAAGGGTTCCTTCTTCGGTTGAGAGGGCAGCAGATTTATCTGGGTCAGAATAGTTTTCTTCCAGCGTCATCGCCTCATGCACTTGTTCGAGTGCCGTTTCGATATCGTGCATCTCCGTTTCTAGTTGCTCGATGCGACGAGTGAGTGTACGGATTTGACGTTGCTCTTCTTTAGAAGCATGGTAGCTGGCTTTAGCTTCTGTCATCGGCTGGGCCGTCGCTAGTGGGGCATCCTTGGCCTCTTGCAAAGCGGCGAGTTCTTCTTTCTCTTGTTTTTTCTCGAGATAGTAGTCGTAGTCGCCTAAATACAGCGTACTACCAGTTTCTTCGATTTCAAGAATGGCCGTTGCGACCTTGTTGATGAAGAAACGGTCATGCGAAACGAAACAAATCGTACCGTCGTAGTCGATGAGAGCATCTTCGAGGACTTCTTTACTGTCGATGTCCAAGTGGTTGGTTGGTTCGTCGAGCAGTAGGAAATTATCATGTTCAAGAGACAGTTTGCAAAGTGCCAAACGAGCCTTTTCACCCCCGCTGAGTTGAGCGGTTGTTTTCTCCACGTCGTTCCCTGAGAAAAGGAAACTGCCAAGAATCGAACGAACGTCTTTTTCAGGCATCGTAGAGTGACGAGACCATAGTTCTTCTAGAACCGTTTGATTCGATGAGAGGCCGGCCAAGTTTTGGTCATAGTAACCGACTTGAACGCCAGCGCCTAAGTCGATTGAACCTTCGATTAAAGGCAATTCACCCGTAATCGACTTCAAGAGGGTAGATTTTCCAATACCGTTAGGCCCCACAATCGCGATGGCTTCACGCTTGCGAAGTTGGAAGGAAATCGGACCGCTCAAGGCTTCGTGGTCGTAGCCGATATAAGCGTCGGTTACTTGTAGCACTTGGTTTCCGGATTCGCATTCCACGGTAAATTCAAATCGAGCAGAGCGCTGATCGCCTTTTGGTTTCTCTAAGCGTTCCATTTTCTCGAGCTTCTTACGACGTGATTGGGCTCGTTTTGTAGTTGAGGCGCGCACTAAGTTTTTCGCAATGAATTCTTCTAAGTCGTGAATCTCTTGTTGCTGCTTCTCATAGGCTTTTTGTTTAAGTAAATAGCGTTGCTCGCGTTCCTCTAAGTAGTGCGAGTAGTTTCCTTTGTAATATTCACAGGCTTTATGACTGATTTCATAGACTTCGTTACACACACGGTCCAAGAAGTATTGGTCGTGGGATACGATGACAAGCGCGCTACTTGAAGAGCGTAAGTAGTCTTCAAGCCACGTCAATGTTTCAATATCCAAGTGGTTGGTTGGTTCGTCTAAGATGAGTAAGTCGTGTTTCTCTAATAAAATACGAGCTAGTGCCAGACGAGTGCGTTGGCCTCCAGAGAGTGCTTGAATCGGTTGGTCGTAGTCTTCTGGATAGAAACGGAATCCGTGAAGCACGGTGCGAATTTCAGACTCGTAACCATACGCATTCTTTTGGTTCAATTCTTCTTGAAGCTGGTCGTATCGTTTTAAGGCGAGTTCGTATGCCACGGGGTCACTTAGAAGGTCTGGGTCACCAAGTTGTTCAGCTGCTTTTTGCGCTTGTTTCTTCAAGGTTTCCACATCTTCGAAGAGATGCACCATTTCTTCCCAAACGGTGCGGGAAGACTGGATGTCAGCGTATTGATCTAAGTAGCCAATCGAGAGGTCTTTCTTCTTTGACACAGCGCCAAGAGAAGGTTCTTCGATCCCTGCCAACATTTTTAATAGCGTGGATTTTCCAGTACCATTTCGCCCAACGATGGCAATGCGTGAATTTTCTTGAATATGAATCGTAATATTTTCAAATAGGACTTCATCCGCAAACGTACGCGCGAGTCCTTGTCCTTGTAATAAAATCATGACGGGTCCTTTCAATGTGGTTTCAGTTTATTTTAGCATAAAAAAGAAGGGGAACAATATTGATACGCGTTCTTCTTTGCATTCACATTCACAATAGGGAGGTTGTGAAGAAAAAAGCACAAAGCTTGCTGCATATAAGCGAAACTTACGAATGTTCGTGAGGTACAAGCAAACTGTTTGTGAAATGAAATGTCGTTGTGATAGAATACGCATGGAAATAAAAGAAAAAGGGAGTCTTATTCATGAAAGATTTAAACGAATTAAAAGAAATCGAAGTGCCACGCGCAACTGCGAAACGTTTGGCCATTTATCATCGTTACTTACGTTTCTTGCATGACGCAGGAAAACGTCGCATCTCATCAACTGAATTAAGTGAAGCTGTAAAAGTCGATAGCGCAACAATCCGTCGTGACTTCTCATACTTTGGCGCTTTAGGAAAACGTGGATATGGATATGATGTAGAATACTTATTAGAATTCTTCAGCCATACTTTAAACCAAGATCGCTTAACGAACGTCGCTTTAGTAGGGGTTGGTAAATTAGGACAAGCGCTCTTAAACTACAACTTCCACCAAAGCAACAACGTGCGTATTAGCGCAGCGTTTGACGTAAACGAAGACATCGTTGGAACAATCCAAACAGGTGTGCCAGTTTACAGCATGGATGAAATGGTAGAACAATTAAAAGTTCAACAAATCCAAGTGGCCATCTTAACAGTGCCTCAAGATGTTGCTCAAGAAACAGCGGACCGCTTAGTGGAAGCAAATGTTCGCGGAATCTTGAACTTCACACCAATCCGCTTAGACGTACCAGAAGACGTTCGAGTTCAAAACGTGGACTTAACAAACGAATTACAAACTCTAATTTATTTCTTGGATAATCAAAAATAGAAGATAGAGCATAATAGAAAAGCCTGTAAAACAAGGTTTCTATTATGCCTATCTTTTTTTATTGTCTAATATGTTTAGATATGTGTTTAGATATTTTAAAAACCTACATAATTCGCAAACAATTTAGCACTATTTTCACGGCTATTTTCTGTTACGTGTGTATAGATATTCATAGTAGTTTGAATATCAGAATGTCCTAAACGTTCTTGAACATCTTTCATAGGTACGCCACTTTCAAAAAGTAAGCTGCAATGAGTGTGCCTAAAACCATGAATAGAAATGATTTCAAAACCATTTTTATTACAAAATTTATTAAACCAATATGAGGGTATTTCAAGCGGAATATATTTATTGCCCTTAAATGTGGTAAAAATTAATTGATTTTCATTCATGGAATTGTAGCCGTGTTCTAAAAGTTGTATAGCTTGAGTGATTTTCCATTTGTTTAATACTTCAAGAGTTTTATCATCAATTGTAATAACTCTAATGCTAGCTTTTGTTTTTGGTGCTTGTATAATCTGTTTACGCTTTAAACCAATAGAAAAAGTTTTATTAATATCAATGGTTTTAGAAGAAAAGTTTATATCTTTCCATGTTAACGCAAGCGCCTCTCCTTTTCGCATACCAGTAAAAGCAAGCAGCCTAAAAAATACATACCATATAGGTTGTATATTCTGTTCCATACAAGATAATAGTTCTTGTAATTCATCTTTAGTATAAAACTGTTTCTTGTCCGCTTTTATTCGTTTGTCTTTAGGTATAGTTATTCTATCTTCAATTCTAAAATGAATGTAACCATGTTTTAAAGCATATTCAAAAGGCTTCAACATACGCCAATACATTTTCTTATAATTTACATATCTTTTATGCCAGTCGTTTAATAATTGTTGAATTTTAACTGGTTGTATTTTATCTATTTTTAAATTGCCTATATATGGTAAAACATCTTTATTCATTGAAGTTATCATTTGATGATATGTACTTTCTTTTACATCTTGTTTATACTGTTCTAACCATTCCTCATAAACTTGTTTATAAGTCTTTGAAGATGATTTAACCTCATAAATATTTTTTTCTAGGTTTGTAACAGCTTCAGAAAAGTACAGCATTGCTTCACGCTTGGAAGAAAAACCACGTTTATTAATATTTACTTGTTGCCCTGTGGTAGGGTTTATACCTAGATAACCACTAACACGCCAAAAAGTACCTTTTGTTGTTTTATATTCTTTATACGTTGCCAATTTTATTACCCTTTCTATTTCCACCCCCACGGTAAAAATAAAAAGATAGGTAAAAGAATTAGATAAAAATTATTTATTAGGGTCGTATTTTTCAAAACCTTTTTCTTGAAGTAATTCATTTAATTCATCAATAGCATTTTTTATAGGCTTAGAAATTTCGTCATAAAATTTATCGGTCATTCCTTTACGTCTATTATCTTTTTTATCAAAAAAGAAATCTAATAATTCAGAAGTATAAAAATTATATAGCTTTTTTATTGCATATCTAATTGCACCATCTTGAGTGTTATCGTAAGATTCTATTTTATTTAAGTATTTTATTATTTGTCGTTTTAAATACTCATCGTGACCTCTATAATTCAAGTTATTTTCCAAGAAATAATCACATATTTTATCTATTGCATTTTGTTTATGTCTTTCATATTCAGACTTAGAAAAATTTCCTTCCTCATCTTCAGACTTTAAATAAAATGACATTTTAAAATTGAAAATATTAAAATCATCATTATTATCTTGTTCTAAAATACTGTTTAGTAATTCTGTTACATATTCTTTGGTTTCAACAAAATTTAAGCCGTCACCCATTACCAATTCTATTGGTGTTATTCCACCTAAACTAGCTATTCTTGCTAAATTTCGTTTATTAGGCAAGTTTCTGTTTTTTTCCCAATTATTTACGGTGCCTTTACTAGTATTAAATATAGCGCCAAATTCTTCCATAGTTTGCCCAAGATTTAACCTAATAGCTTTAATTCGTTCACCTACAGTAGTCATCTTTTTCACCTCTCGTTCTGTATGAATTATAAAATAAATATTTTAAAAAGTAAACAAAAGTATTGACAAAATAAAACAAAACATTTAAAATTTGAGTATGCAAAAGTAAAGCAATGAAAGAAGGTGATTAAATGTATAATAAAATTAGAGGGTATAGAAATATGTTAAAACTTAATCAAGAAGAAATGGGAAAGTATATTGGCGTTACAAAACAATCATATCATCTTAAGGAAACAGGAAAAACAAAGTTTACAAAGGAAGAAATGAAAAAGATTAAAAAGCTTTTATTACCTTTGTTTCCATATATTACTATTGATGAAATTTTTTTTAGTTAAAAGTATTCAAAAGTAAAGGAGAAAAAAGAATGGCGTTAACACTATCAATACCAGATGAATTTTACAATGAACTTTATATAGGTATTCAAAAGGTTTATGTAAAAGCAACTGAAAAAGCAAGAGAGGATACAATTTTATTAAAAACATATTTAAGTATTAATGAAATAACTTCATACTATCTTGATGTAACACGTCCTACTATTATGGCGTGGGTAAAAAAGGGGCTGCCTACATACGAGATAGAGGGAAAAAGATATATAAAACGTAGTGAATTAGATGAGTTTATAGAAAGACATAAAAAATAAAATTCCACCCCCACGGTAAAAATAAAAAGACATGTCGTAATTTGATTAAAAAACGTCGTTTTAAGGCGTTTGGTGTAAAAAAGGTACAAACATACCAAAACGGTATAAAAGTTAAAAAAACAAGCAAAAAACGAAAAATAGAAACGGTTTATATGCTTATTAATGATTTTACTTTAACAAATATTATTTTAATAGTGTCATCTTTAATGATTTTCATTATTGGGGTAGGTTATGACGCTTTTCTAAATAAAATGAAAGACGAATATAACGAGGAGTAAGAAGAAGTTTTAACAACAATATATAAAAGGAGAATTAGGAAAATGAACAGTTACTTAATTAATGAATATCCTTTACAAGTTTTACCATCTCTTTGTAAGAAAGTTGGAATTAGTGAAGCTATATTCATTCAAGAATTACATTACTGGTTGCTTGCTTCAGAACAAGAAAGAAATGGCAAAAAATGGGTATGTAAAACTTATGAAGAATTACAAGAAACGCTTGAAATTTTCTCTTTAAGTACTATTAAGCGTATAGTAAAAAGTTTATCAGATAAGCAACTATTAATAATTGACAATTTCAATGAAATGAAAATGGATAAAACAAACTGGTATTCAATCAATTATGTGAAATTAGGGCAATTATATGAGTGCTAAACAACAATTATTAATAAGTGATAAGTCTTTAATACTGTTGCCTAAACTAGCCGTAAAGATAGGAATTAATGAAGCTGTTTTTTTACAGCAATTACACTTTTGGCTAGTTAGGTCAAAAAATAGTATTGATGGGAAAAAGTGGGTGTACAAAACATTTGAAGAATGGCGAAAAGAAATGCCCTTTCTTTCAGTTAGAACATTAAAAAGAGTTGTAAGTAATTTAAAAAAGAAAAAATTAATTATTGCCAAACAAAAAGTACATAAACAATGGTACACAATTGATTACGAAACGCTAAAAATAATAGAGCTTGAAGATATTAAAAATGATGATTTACCTTTTTAATAATAGTCTTACAAATATTTAACGTAGTTTACAAGCTAGTTTACAAGTTAGTTTACAAGCTAGTTTACAAGTTAGTTTACAAGCTAGTTTATAAACTGGTTTATATAAAGTAGTAGAAATAGCTAAACCGCACCTAGTGTCGCACCTAGTACCGCAGTTAGTGTCGCAGTTAGTGTCGCACCTAGTACCGCACCTAGTACCGCACCTAGTACCGCAGTTAGTGTCGCAGTTTTATGTTAAAGTGTCAAACTGGCACTCTAGAAGTGTCAAATTGGCACCAGTAAAGTGTCAAACTGGCACGCCTATAACATAGAGTACTCATAGAGTACTCATAGAATACAATATAACCCCCTAACCCCCTTAAAAAGGGGGAAGTCTTTTTGCAAGAAAAACTCTAGCATAAGAATTGAATAAAAAGCCTTGCAAAAAGCCGTTTTATTTAAGTCTATAGCAACTAATAAAGTTACTTAGCTAGATATTAATGTATACATTAATGCATAAGTAAATTAATGAATGTATACATTTATTACGCAAAACAATAATTAATGTTTACCAAAGTTCCCTAATAACAAGTATAAGGAGTAATAACCATGAATAAACAAGAAACTATGAATAATGAAAATATTGAATCAATTCTTACTGAACAAGTCTTTGAATTAAATGATATTATGAATGATTTAAAAATTATGAAAAGCGCATGTGAAGGTATGATTGAAATAAAAAAATACACGGCTCTTTATGAAATGAAGTCATCAGAATTATTATCATCATTTTATGATAAATTCCAAAGTTTATTTTTTAAAATTGATGATGTTGCTTATAGTTTAGCTAATATTTATGAGGAAGCGAAAAAAACGGAAGAATAGTAAATAAATGGGCAGAAAGGAAAATAAGAAAATATGAATTGGGAAAAATTAGAAGATGATTTAAAAAGAAAAATAAATATACAAGCTACCAATAAACGAATAAAAAGAATTTTTGAATTGTATCATTTGTATAAAGGTATAATTGCGCTAGAGAATGGTAAAACAATTAAGAAAATTGAAGATGGTAAAGTATTTTTAGGAAAGGTTAATATCGAGTATCAAGAATATATAGACATGATAGATAATACTTTAAATTCATTGGAAGAATGGAACGAGGAAGAATATCAAGTGTTCTATGATTTTTATGTAGAGAAAAAAAGCGGCATAGCTTGTTCTGTAGATTTATGTTTGAGTGAAACACAATTTTATAGAATTAAAAACAATGCGGTTGAAAAGGTTGCACGGTTGTTAGAATGTGTAATATACGAATAAAGAGGTGTGAAGTATGACAGAATTTATCTTTGAAAGCTTTAACCCTAATTATAATTCTATAGTAGATATCGTAGACTATAAGGAACCCAAAAAGAGGTTACAAAGATTAATAGATAAATATAAACTAGTAACAATGGCTATTTACAAAACAAATAAGATAAGTTTTAATTCTAAATTTAACATAGAATTAAAAGAACCTAATTCAAAAAACAATGGATTGATTGAATTTATAAGCAAAGTTACAAATACTATAAACAATCTTACTGAACAAGAAAGATATATAGTAATACAAACACTTATTTTAAAACACACAGATATTAAAATAGGTTTAGAATGCTCTTATAGTGAATTTACAATACGTGACAATAGAAAAAGTGTAATGATAAAACTTGCTGCTTTATTAGAATGCTTAGTATTTAAAAATGAGGTGGTAGTATATTAGATTTAAGTGTTATTAATTTAAAAGAAACCGAACGTAATTTAAAACAAAAGATTAATAGATATATAGAGAACAAAAATATTGTAGCTATAAAATCATCACAAACAATAAACAGTAAATTAAACCTATCTTTTGGGAAAACTAACAAGCTTTATAATTCTAACATTGAACAAGTAGCCTTATTTAACTTAACTGATGAAAGAATAAAAGAGATTGAAGAATTTGAAACCTCTTTATCAATCTTAAGTAATTCAGAAAGGCTATTACTTGAACAATGCTTTATAGAGGGCGAAACGCCTTTAACAATCCACCGTAAAACAGGTAAGAACCATAAAGAGATAAAGAAACAATATAATAAAGCTATAGTGTTACTAGCTATTCAATTAGAATGTGTTGTGTTTTCGTTGATTTAATGCACCTTAAGAGGGTTTAAAATACCCTTTAAAAATATCAATTAAACATATTGAAAAAAATGTTAGTTCGTTTTAAGAAGTTGAAAGAAATGCTGTTATATCAAGGTAAAAAGAGAAATGACGAACTAAACAGAATGTAAGATATGTTTAATTCAGATATTAGAAAAAATATTACTGAAGAAACAAAAGCAAAATGAAACAAAAGATATAAAGAATACTTGCCCAACCCTTACAAGGAAGTAAGCAAGTATTTTTTAGTTATTTTAAATTTAATAAAAAATATCGTCCCCCCCACAAAGCTTTATTGAATATAGTTGTGGTGGAATACCGAGGGAAAGGACTTTTTCCAACCACGGGTCTATTTTTGAAAAAAGGGGGTTAAAAAGCAGCAGATAAAAAAAGAGTAGGCAGTTTTAAAACACTGTTTTGAGTATCGAATTTAACATAATGAAAAAATGTAAATTCAAAAACATAGATATGAAGAAATATTATTGTATCAGTGTTTTATGAGAATAGACGAATTTAACACAATACAAGATATGTGAAATTCAGAAATAAGCCTAAAGAGAGATATAAAGCGTTGTTAGTAGCTTTAGTGGTAAATGGTATTTAAACACTATTCAAAACCGCTATAAGCCTTAGAATAAGCATTTAAATAACGTGTAATAAAGAGTATAGACTGGGGGGGCGGTAGCCTACCAGGCAGCTTAGAAGAACTTCACGCAGTCACTGTACATATTTTTTCACGCCAAAAAAGTAATGAAAAAGGTATACTCAACTTCATAAAATAGGGGCTTATTTTATAGTTTTCTAAACACATATCTAAACACATTCAATAATTGGCAGCTTCACAATGACTAGGAATGCACTAATAACAATAAAAAGAGGTGGCTTAATATGGTTATTTTTGATTATCTAGGGAATTAATTTGTATAGAAAATATTATTGATTAGTACTTGAATTATAAAGTTAAACTTATTTTATTGTCCTCAATATGTACTGCTACAAATAGAGAGATTATAATTTTTTGTTATAAGAAAATAAATAATTTTTTAAAAATAATTGTAAATGAGCTGTTGATACAGTATACTGTATGTGTAAAGTCAAAGGGGAGAATGTTATGGCAACTAAAAGTTTTACTACAGATATGATGTTTAATTATAAAAACACAGATTCTTTGATTGCTGCTTTAAGCAATTCAAATAGACCAAAATTAACGACAGCAAAAGCAAATTTGTTAAAAGGTAAGGAAGAGGTATCTAAATTCGTAACTCTTCTCAAAAATAAAAAATAGTGAATTTTATAGTAATGACTTTACAACAGCTATTAGATAATGGTATGGAAAGAGACGAAATTAAGAAATTACTTCTTTCTTTTAAAAGTATTCCACAAAATGAAGATGGTAATCCGAATGATGTGGAATTTTTTTTGCATGAAAAAGCTATTAATTTGGAGCGTATTGGGGCTTCAAGAACCTATTTAGTGTTTGATGAACATGGTACCTTGTTGGGATATTACGCATTAGCTAGTAAACCTCTAATCATTGCTAAGAAAAACTTGAAAAAGTTGTCTAGTAATCAACGTACTAAATTAAGACATCATGGACAAGATACAGAATCTGGGGCGCTCCAAGTTTATAGTTATCTATTAGGACAGTTAGGGAAAAATTATAACATTGAAAATTCTATTGATGGTAAGGACTTGTTAACACTTGCTTATAATTCTATAAAAGCAGCAAGCGAAATTATTAATGCTAAATATATTTGGTTGGAATGTGAAGATAATCATAAATTAAAAAACTTTTATTCTGATTTTGGTTTTAAAGAAGTTAATGGATATACATCAAAAAACAATATGAAAGTTATGATTTTAAAAATAGAACAAAAAAAGAATAGTCACTAATTAATTAGGACTACTCTTTTGATTAATTCTGATAGTTTTATATTCATTTTTGTTTTCTTTTTATTTTTACCGTAGGGATGGAATGCATTTTGTAAGTGTTTAGATAAGTGTTTAGATATGTGTTTTAAAAAATAGATATAAATAGTTTAAAAAGTAGTGTGAAGTGGTGTAAACAATGTGATTATTAAATTGTTTTACCACTATTTTTTTGTAGAAAACTACTTCTTGGACAACCAAAAATAATCTGACAAAAGGCATCCGTAAAGGGTGCCTTTTTTGTGTGGAAAAATAGGTGATAAAACTTGAATACGTATTTATACGTGCTATAATTGAAGTGTCAGGAGGTAGAACTAATGCCGATGACACAAGAACAAATGGTCAAATTACTTGTAAAACATGGTTTTGAAGTTGTAAAAGGTGGGAAAGGTTCTCACTTAAAAATGACAAAACCAGGACAAGTACGACCAATTATTATTCCTCACGGAGAATTGAATAAATTTACTGAAAGAGGAATAATGAAGCAAGCTGGGTTGAAATAACCCAGTCTTGCTTTCGAGAACAGGAGGTGTAGCACATGTTATTAACGTATCCAGCATTAATTTATTTTACGGTAGAGGAAGAGGATAGCCCGTATTTTGTTCACTTCCCAGACTTTGAGAACTCAGCAACACAAGGACGTACGATTTCTGAAGCAATGAGTAATGCCAGTGAGTATTTAGGAATGATGGCAGCGAGCCTCATTGAAGAAGGAGAAAAATTACCAAAAGCCTCCGCAATCAATGATTTGACACTTGAAGAAGATTTTCCATTTAAAGACGATGAAGATGTAGCCTCAGAATATAATCTGGATCAGTCTTTTAAATCAATGGTGATGGTAGATGTTGAGGATTATTTAGATGCCACAAAACTCGTCAAGAAAACATTGACGATACCAAAATGGGCCAATGACTTGGCGGTTAAACGCAACATTAACTTCTCTCAATTGCTGACAACAGCCATTGTGAATGAAGTGCGGATGTAAAAATTTTTATCTTTAATGCGATTGATTGGAAAAGGATGGGAATTGAAATTGAAAAAGCTGATAAGAGTACTTTTAGTAGTTGTGGGCCTAGTTGTTGGTGGATACACAATAATGGGAATAGTTCGCAATCATGAGATAGTCCAAATCGTTAAGAGTGATGAAGTTAAAGCAATTATTGAAAATAATTTAAAGAAAAGACATGCGGGAGCTCTTGAAGAAGGAAATATCATTCAAAGTTATGAAATTGATAATGACTCGATATTTGTGAGCCCAATGGGAGGCATAAAGTTTCGCGTTTTTATTAATAATAACAAAGAAATGTATGTTAATTTTTCGATTAATAAAGATCCCCGTTATACTGATGGTAGGTTAGTCAATGAAGGTGGGGGACAGTCTCAAGAATTTAAAAAATTAATAGATGGAGCCGAAAAATAGGATACCGTTTCAAAAGGATGGGAATTGAAATTGAAAAAGATAATAAGAGTACTTATAGGACTCTTTGTAGTTGTGGGCTTAGTAGTTGGTGGATATACAATAATGGAAATAGTTCGCAATCATGAGATGGTTCAAATTGTTAAGAGAGATGAAGTTAAAGAAATAGTAGAAAACTATCTCCGATATTTGGATAATGATGCTTTAACAGATAAAGGTAAAATTGTTTCCTATCAGATTGATGAACAGTCAATCGAGCATAATCCTATGGGAGGAATTATGTTTACGGTGTTTCTGAATGATGATAGTGAACTGTATGTCCGAATGACTCTAGAAAAACACCATGAAACGGGGAAAATACAACAGTCTGGTGGAGGATATGCTAAAAAAGTCAAAGATTTAGTAGGTAAAAAGGATTAAAAAGTGTATCATTATCCTGTTGTATAGGGATTTAGATAAAATGTCAGTCGACAGAGAAAAAGGAGATAACAATAGATGGAATTGTTGAGGATATTAGCTACTGAGGGGAATCCATTTTGGGATCCAAAGGCAGTTCAAGAAGTAATCTGGGTTTTAATGATATTTGGTTTGGTTGTTTTTGCAGGTATTGTAGCTCTTGCTTATGTTTTTATGAAAGCTGCAATCACAGTTGTTAAGTATAAACCAACAAAAGACGAGGAAACGTTAGACCAAAATGAAATAATAGAAGAACCAACAGATAATGAAGAATAAAAATAAGCACTAATCCAATCCGATTTGCGGAGTGATTAGTGCTTTTTTACAGACTGAGAGAGTATTTATTACGAGTGTAGTTCATGATATACTATGAAAAATAGATTCGTATACAGTTTTAAAAGAGTGGGGTGTTCTTGGATTTGGTAAAGAAGAAACAATTACTATGGGGAGTTCTAGCAGTACTGATTTTAATAGTTGGTGGATACAAGACGGTTGATTTTATTCAACATAATGAGATGAGTCAAATCGTTAACAGTGAAGAGGTAAAGGAAATATATTTGAAACGATTAACATCGATTGACCCCGATGCTTTTACCGAAAAAGGGAAAATACAAAAATATACAATTGACTCTTTCGAGAAAATACCAACAGGTGGAATATTTGTTTATCTTTATGTTAATGACAATAAAGATTATACAGTCTCCGTACACCTTTATATGGATTATAATACTGGTAAGATAAAAAATGGTGGAGGTAGTTGGTCGCCAGAATTAAATAGCTTTGTAAAAAGTAAAAAAGCTGAGTAAAGTTTATATATGGAACTTTATACGGTATACTATGCAAAAAAGGAAAAATTAACAATAAAAAGGGAAATAACAATAGATGGAATTGTTGAAAATTTTAGCTACTGAAGGGAATCCGTTTTGGCCCGAAGGTGGTTTTTATCTAATGATGATGTATATACTATTCGTTATATTTTTATGCCTTATTGGGGTTGTAGCAATATTTTGGATGATTAGTAAAGGGGTAGATTGCGTGTTTAAGGGGTGTGAAACAAACGACGAGGACACGGTAGACCAAAATGAATCAATAGAAGCAACACCCAATAATGAAGAATAAAAATAAGCACTAATCCAATCCGATTTGCGG
>NZ_JVNU01000037.1 GCF_001071995.1 Streptococcus sp. 263_SSPC | reverse complement strand
ATCATAGATGATACAGCACGATTATTGACCATTAAACCATTACACGATTTACCTGAGCATTTGTGCTTTGATGAATTTAAATCCGTCAAATCTTCCGATAGTAATATGAGCTTCATTATTTGTGAAAGCACTACACACAAGTTGGTCGATCTTGTACGAGATAGAAAATCTTACAGTTTGAAATAGTATTTTCATCGTTTTGAGGCTACAACTAGATTATAGGTAAAAACTATCTCCATCGACATGTACTTACCGTACATTCAATTAATAAAAGAAATGTT
>NZ_JVNU01000036.1 GCF_001071995.1 Streptococcus sp. 263_SSPC | reverse complement strand
GCGGCTACAACAACAACAGAAGCAACAACAGCTTCAACAACTGCAGCAACTACAACAACAGAAGCAACAACAGCTTCAACAACTGCAGCAATTACAACAACGGAAGCTACGACAGTTTCAACAACTCCAGCAACAACGACAACAGAAGCAACAACAGCTTCAACAACTGCAGCTACAACAGAAGGTTCAACAACAGGTAATACAACTACAGTTGTTGCTCCAACTCCTGGAACAACAACAACAACTCCAAGCCCAGAATTACCAAATACTGGTTCAATTCGTGACGCTTACTGGGTATTATCAGCAATCTTCGCTACAATTGGTGCAATCGTATTTGTAACAAATAAAAAAGCTGAAGAAAAATAATTTAAAACGTAAATTTTAGACGAGCAGGTTTTCCTGCTCGTTTTTTTGTGCTCTCATCTCTAAAAATGAACGTTACGACTCGATTGATGTCTATTGTTCGTGAAAATATACAAAACGCCACGTTAAACAGTTGCTTTTTCAAAACAAAAACAGTAAAATCATAACTATCCTAACAAACGGTTTAAGAATGTACGGTTTTTGGACCGAGTTGGAGTTGCATTTATTTCTGTCGATTATTTTTAAGGAGGACTTATGAAAACATTAGAAGAACGTATTCTAAAAGATGGCTATGTTTTAGGCGAAAACATCCTTAAAGTGGATTCTTTTCTGACTCACCAAGTGGATTTGAACTTGATGAAAGAAATCGGAAAAGTCTTTGCGGACAAGTTTAAGGACGCTGGTATTACAAAGGTTGTCACGATTGAAGCATCTGGAATTGCCCCAGCGCTTTATACAGCGGACGCGCTTGGGGTTCCGATGATTTTTGCGAAGAAATCAAAGAACATTACGATGAACGAAGGCATCCTCACTGCTGAAGTTTACTCATTTACAAAACAAGTCTCAAATACTGTCTCTATCGCAAGTAAGTACCTTTCCCAACAGGATAAAGTCCTCATCGTCGACGATTTCCTAGCGAATGGACAAGCTGCTAAAGGACTTGTGGAGATTGTCGAACAAGCTGGCGCGAAAGTGGAAGCCATCGGAATCGTGATTGAAAAATCATTCCAAGATGGACGTGGCCTCTTAGAAGAAACAGGCATCCCAGTCTTTTCACTAGCACGCCTAGAACGTTTTGAAAATGGTCAAGTCGTATTTAAGGAGGCGGACTTATAATGCAACAACAAGAAAAACACCCACAGGCCATGGTGCTTGGTCTTCAACATTTATTAGCGATGTATTCTGGTTCGATTCTTGTACCAATGATGATTGGGAAAGCTCTCGGATATAACACAGAACAATTAACGTACTTAGTCTCAACTGACATTTTCATGTGCGGTTTGGCGACATTTTTACAATTGCAATTAAACAAATACTTTGGTATCGGCCTTCCAGTCGTATTAGGGGTAGCCTTCCAATCGGTAGCACCGTTAACCATCATCGGTCAAAACCATGGTAGTGGAGCGATGTTCGGGGCGCTAATCGTGTCCGGGATTTTCGTCGTTCTGATTTCTGGCGTCTTCTCGAAACTTGCACGATTCTTCCCAGCCATCGTTACTGGCTCAGTGATTACGACAATTGGTTTGACGCTTATTCCGATCGCTATCGGAAATATGGGTGGCAATGTTCCAGATCCAACAGCGGGTAGCCTAATCTTGTCACTCGTCACAGTTGCCATTATTTTAGTCATCAACATCTTTACAAAAGGCTTCTTTAAATCAATTTCTATCTTAATCGGATTAGTGATTGGGACAACTCTTGCAGCATTTATGGGATTAGTAGACTTTGCTCCAGTAGTCAAAGCGCCTTTTGTGCACGTCCCAACAGCCTTCTATTTTGGAATGCCAACGTTCGAATTCACTTCAATTTTCATGATGTGTATTATCGCGATGGTTTCCATGGTTGAGTCGACAGGGGTGTACTTAGCACTTTCTGATATTACGAATGATCCAATCGATGAAACGCGTCTTCGCAACGGTTACCGTGCGGAAGGGTTGGCCGTGTTACTTGGTGGTATTTTCAACACATTCCCATATACAGGATTCTCTCAAAACGTGGGCTTAGTGAAAATGTCAGGAATTAAAACACGTCTTCCAATCTACTACGCAGCAGGCTTCCTTCTATTATTAGGACTTCTTCCAAAGTTCGGTGCCTTAGCACAAATCATTCCTGATCCAGTCATCGGTGGAGCAATGATCGTGATGTTTGGGTTCGTATCTCTTCAAGGGATGCAAATGCTCGCTCGTGTAGATTTTGCAAATAATGAACACAACTTCTTAATCGCAGCTGTATCCATTGCAGTCGGCGTCGGCTTTAATAATAGTAATTTATTCAATAGCCTCCCAACAGAATTTAGCATGTTCTTCAAAAACGGAATCGTCATGGCCAGCATCCTTGCCGTCGTCCTCAACGCGGTTCTCAACCGTAAGAAAAAATAAAAAAACTCGTTATCTCCATTCTAAGAGAAGGTCTCCCCACCTTCTCTTTTTTCTTATTCTCCCTTAAAGTTTCCTTGTCTCCAGCGGGCCCGCCTCCTGAAATTGTTCAAAGTATCCATGCACGCAAAAACTACGAGAAGCAAACCCAAACCATTGTGGAGCGGTAAAAATAAACTCAATCCAGTTGGCTTTCCATGTAGATGATTTCGGAGAAGCTTGCGGATTTTATAATCGCAGTAACGGGGAATCGCATCGAATGTGAACTACGCGGAGTAGGGACAATTCCCGTACTCCGCGTTTGAAGCTTCGAAGGTGCAAGACTACAGGCTTGCACCGGTGCCCCGTAACAGCGATTATAAAAAGAATCCGCAAGGATTCTAAGAAATCATCAGCACTAACCAAACTCCAGAAGGCCAAAACTGAATCTCAGCACAATTTCACACCCTCCACAATGTTTTCATTTAGTTTTCACTTCTCGTATTTTTTGCGTAGGTATGGTATACTATGCCTATCTTTAAACAATTTCAAGGAGGCTTAGCCCAACATGGCTGAAGACAAGAAAACATTTTACTTAACCACACCGATTTACTATCCAAGTGGCAACTTACACATTGGTCATGCCTATACAACCGTAGCCAGCGATGCAATGATTCGCTATAAAAAACTACAAGGCTTTGACACTTACTTCTTAACAGGTACAGATGAACACGGACAAAAAATCCAAGAAAAAGCGAAAGAAGCAGGCGTTTCTGAAATTGAATTCGTCGATAAAATTATTTTCGGCATTCAAGATCTTTGGAAAAAGCTAGACATCTCTTACGATGACTTCATTCGTACAACACAACCACGCCATACAAAAGCCGTTCAAAAGATTTTCCAAAAATTAGTGGATAATGGCGATATTTACCTTGGCGAATACGAAGGTTGGTATTCAGTATCAGACGAAGAGTACTTCACTGAGTCTCAATTAGTCGAAGTATACCGCGATGCTGACGGAAAAATGATTGGTGGGGTTGCACCAAGTGGACACGAAGTAGAACTCGTTAAAGAAGAATCTTACTTCTTCAGAATGAGCAAATACGCAGACCGCTTATTGCAATATTACGAAGAACACCCAGATTTCATCCAACCAGAATCTCGTAAAAATGAAATGATTAATAACTTCATCAAACCAGGGTTAGAAGATTTAGCCGTTTCACGTACATCATTTGACTGGGGAATTCCAGTGCCAAACGATCCAAAACACGTGATTTACGTATGGATTGATGCGTTATCAAACTACATTACAGCACTAGGATATGGTAGCGACGACGAAACATTATTCAACCGCTACTGGCCTGCAGATGTGCATTTCATCGGAAAAGAAATCGTTCGTTTCCACACGATTTACTGGCCAATCATGTTAATGGCATTAGATTTACCATTACCGAAGAAAATCTTCGCACACGGCTGGTTATTGATGAAAGACGGTAAAATGTCTAAATCGAAAGGGAACGTCGTAGACCCTAACACATTGATTGAACGTTACGGATTAGATGCACTTCGTTACTACTTATTACGTGAAGTGCCATTCGGTTCTGACGGAATCTTCACTCCAGAATCATTCGTAGAACGTATTAACTATGACTTAGCCAATGACTTAGGAAACTTATTAAACCGTACTGTTGCGATGATTAATAAGTATTTCGATGGAACAATTCCTGCATACACTGCACCTGTTTCAACATTTGACCAAGAATTAGTCGATGCTTCTAAAGCGATGATCGTGGAAGTAGAAGAAGCAATGGAAAACATGCAATTCTCAGTAGCTCTTGCTGCAATCTGGAAATTCGTTTCTCGTACAAATAAATATATCGACGAAACAACTCCATGGGCAGCTGTGAAAGACGAAGCGCGCCAAGAAGAATTAGCACGTACAATGAACTACTTAGCAGAAAGCTTACGTATCATTGCGGTTGCCTTACAACCATTCTTGACAGAAACTCCAAGCCAAATCTTGGCACAATTAGGAATTACAGATAGCGCGTTAATGGATTACCCTTCATTACACACATTCGGCGTGATTCCTGAAGGAACTAAAGTCGTTGAAAAAGGACAACCAATCTTCCCACGTTTAGACGTTGAAGAAGAAGTAGCTTACATCCAATCTAAAATGGGTGGAGCACCAGTTGAGGAAGAAAACACTGACTGGAACCCAGAAGAAGTAGAACTTTCAAGCGAAAAAGAAAGCATTAAATACGACGACTTCGACAAGATTGAATTGAAAGTCGCAGAAGTCATCGAATGCGGACCAGTGGAAGGGGCAGACAAATTGCTTCAATTCCGTTTAGATGCTGGAGATGTTGGCGGTCACCGTCAAATCCTTTCTGGTATCGCAGAATGGTATCCAGACCCTAGCGTGTTCGTTGGTAAGAAAGTCGTGATCGTAGCGAACTTGAAACCACGTAAAATGCGCGGACAAATCAGCCAGGGGATGATTCTTTCGGCTGAAAAAGATGGCGTCCTACAAGTGGTCTTTGCACCAGAAGGAATGCCAAACGGCTCAACAGTAGCATAATTAAATAAAAGAGTATAAGTGACCCTTCGAATGCGAAGAACGACATTTGAAGGGCCGCTTTTTTAAAGGAGTTAACTTATGAAAAAAGGATTATTAACAGGGTTACTGCTTTTCGGATTTTTCTTCGGAGCAGGGAACTTAATTTTTCCACCAACTTTAGGATATCAATCAGCGGATCAACTTTGGCCAGCAGTCATCGGATTTATCGTTTCTGGGGTAGGTCTTGCTATCGGAACATTGTTAATCGGGACAGTCATTAATGGCGGGTTCAAGAAAGAATTGGACGAAAAGATTCATCCGATTTTCTCACTGACATATTTAGTTGCATTATATTTGGCAATTGGACCGTTCTTTGCGATTCCACGTACAGCAACGGTATCCTATAATATCGGGGTAGCACCGTTTCTACCTGATTCAAAATCAGGACTTATTATTTACGCAGCGATTTACTTTGCGGTAGCCTTTTATTTGGCGTATAACCGTTCATCACTATTATCAAGCATCGGTAAAATCTTAACACCGATTTTTGCAGGGTTAATTTTAATCTTAGTGGTTGTTGGAGCGTTTAAATTCGGTCAAACAACACCTGAATTAGCTGGGCAAACAGAATTGACAGCAGCAAAAGCTTTCGGAAATGGCTTTATTGAAGGATATAACACACTAGACGCGTTAGCAGCGGTAGCCTTCTCAGTTGTTGCCGTGAATACGTTAAAAGACTTCCATTTCAGCTCTAAGAAAGAGTACGAGAAAACAATCATGAGCGTTGGGGTCGTAACAGCGATTGGATTCAGCGTGTTATACATCGGACTTGCGTTCCTTGGAAATCATTTCAACGTGGCAAGTGCATTAGCAAAAGATGCAGATTTAAACGTTGGTTCATACGTATTAACAATGGCTTCACGCGAGTTATTCGGTACATTCGGACAAGCCTTCTTAGCGGTGATGGTAGTCATTACCTGCTTAACAACAACGGTAGGGTTAATCGTATCTGTAGGGGAGTTCTTCGAAGAAACATTCCCTCGCTTCTCTTATAAAGTGTATGCGACTGTATTTACATTAATCGGATTTGGTGTAGCAACACTTGGTCTTCAAACGATTATCGCATTCTCACTTCCAGTATTGATGATTTTATATCCAATTACAGTTGTGATTGCGTTCTTCGTATTAGTGAATAAGAAAGTGGCGTTCTCTAAGAGAGGAATGCAGTTAACAGTCGCGTTGACAACGATTATTTCAACAGTTTCAAGTTTAGCGTCAGCGTTGAAATTAGAAGGATTAGCAAAAGCATTGGAAATTCTTCCGTTACAAGGGTTGTCGCTTGGATGGATGGGACCGGCGATTGTTGGTATTTTAATCGCGCTCATCTTACCTGACAAAATCAAAGGCGAAGCATTCGACTTCGAAGCATTTCAAACAAAATAAAAACTGCTAAATAGTGCATAGATGATTACTGCGTATCCCTACGGGGATTTTCATAGTAGCGGTAACGTTGCACCGGTTCGAGCCTCTTCGAGTCTCTCACCTTTAAAGCCTCAAAGAGGGCGTACGGATTTTTAATCCTACGCCCTCTTATTCGTTTTAATGCTTAGCCACGTTACTGCTACTATAGCCCCCGTAAGGTACTCCGTAATCATCTATTTAGTTTGTGCTTATATTTATTTGAAATGTTTCAAACTCTTCAAAAAAGGGACGAGAAATTAAACAAAAAGAAACTCCGGCTGGGATTTCCAGTCGGAGTTTTTGCATGCTAAAGGGCTTCGATAAAGCGCTCAGAGTGAGTTTGCCACATATCGGGATTGAAACGAGCGATTTCAGGAATGAGAATCATGTGGTAGAGTCGGACCGTGCTTCCGTCTTTGATCTCATAGGAGTACTCGTATGAAAATCCAATCCGTTTGGCGAAGTCGCAAGAGTCTGTGTGCGTACTTTCTACTTTTAAATAGAGCTCTGAGATGCCCTGCTCAACAAGGTACGGATGTAATAATTGAAAGGCTTCAATTAAAATGTCACGATGCCAATATTCTTCGAGCAGCGCGAAATCCAATAGATGACTTTGGTCTGTGGAGACTTTCATAAAGCCAATTGGCAGGTCGTAATTCTTCATTTCAATCATAAAAAAGTACGGATCGTTGTCCATTAGGTGTGTATAAAAGTTCTCTGCATTTAAATGAGACGTTGCAGATACCCATGGAAGATTAGACGTTGCTAGAGGGTCCGTTAGCAAAGCCTCTACAATCTCCATGTCAGTTTCGTGAAAGGGCCTTAGAGAGATACGTTGTGATGCTAGTGTAGGTACGTTCATTATCGCTACCCCCTTTCTCTACCTGCATTATAGTTCTAAAAAATAGGAAAGTAAAGAGGAAGAATTGCTTTTACAACAATAATGAAAAGGGTTCCGAAAATCTCTGAAAGAAGGGGATTAATTCCTAGAACTTTGGTTTAAGCTGTCAAATTCTGCCGTCATTTTTTATCGTGACTTTTGTCATGGTGAGTCGTGACGGACGGGCCTACTGAGTGACCTTCGTTTTTGTTAAAGTAGAATCATCAAGAACAACACATGGAGGCAAACATGATTACAGTAGAAAAAATTACAAAGCGCTTTGGAAACAAGACAGCATTAAACCAAATTCAATTTAACGTCGATAAAGGAGAAATCTTCGGGTTCTTAGGACCGAGTGGAGCAGGGAAAACAACCCTCATCAATATCCTCACTGGACAACTAAAAGCTGACGAGGGAACGACACAACTCCTCGGAAAAGACACAAAGGACCTTACCCCGGAAGACTTAGCGCATATCGGACTCGTCGGAGATTCAAGTGGCTACTACGAAAAATTAAGTCTCGAGAAGAACTTAATCGTCTACGCGAAGATTTACGGATTACCAAATAGCCGCGTCGATGAAGTGCTTGAACAAGTCGGACTACTAGAAAGTAAGAAGACAATCGCGGAAAAACTTTCAACAGGGATGCGTCAGAGAATGTTTCTAGCAAGAGCGCTCTTAAACAGACCAGAGTTACTCTTCCTAGACGAACCAACGAGTGGGCTAGACCCAATGACCTCTAAGAAGATTCACCGCTTGCTGGAAGAACTAAAATCAGCGGGCACAACAATCTTCCTAACAACACACGACATGGTCGAAGCCACAGAGTTGTGTGATCGCATTTCCCTACTAAACCAAGGGGACCTAGTGGAAATCGGAACTCCACGAGATATTATTCAAAAATACAACAAAGAAAAACGAGTGAAAGTGACTTTCATCGACCACAGCGAACAAGTGATGGCCTTTGAAGACTTAAAAGACCAAGACATGACACAAGTGGAACTCATTCACTCAATGGAACCAACGTTAGAAGACATCTTTATTCAATTGACAGGAGAGAAATTAAATGATTAAAAGAATTAGCGCCTTAATTTGGCTACGTACACAAATGATTTTAAGCAATGGAGCAATGTTATTCCAAATCGTATTCCCGTACGGAATGTTACTGGCATACGACCATTTCATGAACAAAGACGGCAACCCACAAACAGCCGTACAAATCCTATTCATGATGATTCCGCTAGCGCTTAGCTTATCTGTCGGATCAATGATTACAATTATGCTTGCTGAAGAAAAAGAAAAGAAAAACTTGAAAACACTCTTCTTAAGCGGCATTCACTCAGTAGAATACTTAATTTCAATCTTATTCTACCCAGTAGTTTTAGCATTGATTACGATTGTAAGCTTCCCAATGATTGTTAAAGCGGATCTTTCAGGACGTTGGATGGAATATGGTGCAATCGTTGCGAGTGTGGCTATCTGTGTGATTTTACTTAACTTATTAGTAGGTGCTTTGACAGATACGCAAGCAAAAGCGCAAGTAAATGGTGTGATTCCGATGATGGGGATTGCGTTCTTACCGATGTTCTCAATGTTGAGCGATGCGGTATCAAAAGTGACACACTATACATTTATGGGGAACTTTGTGGATTTCTTTGTCAAAAACGACTTCGCCCTAACTGCCCAAAGCTTCATCGTTCCTGGTGTATGGATTGTGGTGCTACTCGTCTTAAACTTCTTCTTCTTAAAACCTAAAGCAAAGAACTAGAATGAGCTTGAACTTAGTTTAGGATTACTGCGAATCCTTACGGATTCTTTTATAAAAGCTATAACGGGGCACCGTTTCGAGCCTAAAGTCTCTCACCTTTAAAGATTCAAAGCAGGAGTACGTCCTCAAGTGGACTACTCCTGCTAATTCACTTTTAATGCTTATTCCCGTTACAGCTATTATAAAATCCGTAAGGTTCTTCGTAATTTTAAGGATACGAGACATCGCGCTCAGAAATGGAACGTTGGACCGGAACAACGCAAAGGACTCGAGACGAGTCGTGCGGATGTTTCGGGAAACGCACGCCATTTCTGCGATGACGAGTTCAACTACAAATTATGTGAAAGCTTCTAGCGATGGTGCTTTGAGAGTTAAGGCTCCATTGACCACTAGGACTTCGAGTTTAAAACAAGTAAAAATGCCGATTTAATCGTATTTCCTCCAGAGGGCGGGGGCTTTTGGAGGATTTTTTGAGCAAAATAGTATAAGAAGAGAGCAAGATGTATCATGTATGATACGTATCATGCATGATACACTTAAGGAAAAACGGAGGTGTATTTATGAGGTATAAACGTGAATTTACAAAGTCGGACTTTGAAGAATTAGAGGCAATGCCGTATGGGAGAATGGTAAAGGCTGCTGCGATTGTGCAACTGATTGAAGAAGAAGGTGTGACTCCAGAGATGATCGAAAAATGGGGGAGAATCAATGAAAAAGATGGAAGGATGCACTTGGTCTTTGAAGTAGAAGATATTACGGAAGGGGTGAATGGCAGTGAGTTCTATACGAGAAGAAACGTTCACTACTTTAGCTTCCCGGTATCCGAAATTTAAAGAGGACTTAGCTAGAGAACTAGCGATGCACAGGGCATCTCTTCGAATTATTAAACTCCGTATAGAAAGCAATTTATCAAAAGCGGAGTATGCGAAGAAAGTGGGGATTGAGCGAACAAACCTTTCACGGTTGGAAAAAGGGAAGATCAATCCGAAATTATCTACTCTCATCGAACTAGCGCACCAAAATGGGTATGAGGTGGATATTCAGCTCAAACCGTTTGGATATTAAAAAATTGAATTGGCTACTCTGACTCTTGTTGGAGTAGCCTTTTTATTTCCACTAAAAGACGGTATAATAAACGTGATAAACTCTGGAGGAACAGAAATGAAGAAAAACGAATTTTATACAGTAACCATCGAGGATTTAACGCATGAAGGACTGGGCGTTGGGAAGGTCGATGGATTCCCGCTATTTATCGAAAATAGTATTCCTGGAGAAGTCGTTCGTGTGAAGACGATGAAGATTGGAAAAAGCTATGGCTACGCGCGTGTGGAGGAGTGGCTGGAAGTGAGCCCGAACCGTGTGGAAGTAAAAGACGCCCTTGGAACACGTGTGGGAACCATGCCGCTGCAACATATGACCTACGAGAGCCAGCTAGCCTTCAAGCAGCAACAAGTGAAAAATGTGATGACGAAAATCGCGAAGATGCCAGAATTAGAAGTGCGTAGGGCGCTTGGAATGAAGAGTGCGCTGGGCTACCGAAACAAAGCGCAAATTCCAGTGCGTACGGTAGACGGTCTGTTGACGACAGGGTTCTTCAAGAAGAACTCGCATGACTTGATTCCGATTGAAGACTTCCATATTCAAGATCCTGAAATCGACCGCTTGATTGTGGCCGTGCGTGATGTTTTAAGAAAGTATCCAGTGGTGGCGTATGATGAAGCCAACAACACTGGCGACTTGAAACATATTATCGTGCGACGTGGCTTGCGTACGAAGCAAGTGATGATTATTTTTGTGACGAGAACAAAAGTGTTGCCACAAGCGGAGGCGATTGTAAGAGACATTGCAGCGGCGCATCCGGAAGTGGTGTCCATCGTGCAAAACATCCAACCGAAGCCAACGAACGTCATCATGGGACGTGAGACAAAGGTGTTATTCGGGGAAGATGTGTACGAAGAGAAATTGTTTGAATTCACGTTCAAGATTAGCGCGCGTTCATTCTTCCAAGTGAATACCGTGCAAACCGAAGTGCTCTATCAACAAGCCATCGACGCTTCGGACTTGAAGGGTGGCGAGACCGTCGTGGATGCGTATTGCGGAATCGGGACAATGAGCTTAGCCTTTGCCCGAGATGCCAAGAAAGTCTATGCCATGGAAATCGTGGATGATGCGATTGTGATGGCGAAGGAAAATGCGAAGCTGAACGGTGTGACGAATGTACACTTTGAAACGGGTGCGGCCGAGAAAATTATGCCGCGCTGGAAAGAAGAAGGCATCCAGCCAGATGTGATTGTGGTGGATCCACCGCGCAAAGGGCTCGACCTTGCCTTTATCGAAGCAGCATGCGAAACTATCCCAGAACGTATCGTGTATGTGAGCTGTAACCCAGCAACACTCGCTCGCGATCTTGTACACTTCAAGGAACGAGGCTACGAGGCGCAATACGTGCAACCCGTGGATATGTTCCCGATGACTGCGCATGTTGAGACGGTAGTATTAATGTCAAGGGTTGATAAATAAGAGTGTAATAAGATAAGTAAATAAAGGCTTTCCGTGATTTGAGGTCTGGTTTTAAGCCGGAAGGATAATCACGGTTTTTTGTTTTGAGGGAAGATATCTGAAATTGGGGAATTTGAAAAGTAATCAGCCGATACGGTTTTTGATTTGGTGAGTTGATAAGATGGTTGACTAAATAATGGTGAGTTGATAAGATGATTGGCAAAGTTTCTTCGTAACATTGAACTGCTTACTATTCTAAATATTTATCAAATCGGGATTTTTAATACTTGAAAAAACAATGCCTTTATTGTATAACATAAACACCTGATGGAGGTGTAATTATGCACGTAGGATATAGAGAGGGATCTGGCAGGAAAAATGGCAAAGTAGATGAAGCTATTGCACTTTTTGATAAAGCTCGATATAACGGCTATGATGCTCCTGCGCTATATGATTCTTATGCTAAAGCTTATCGAAAAATTAAGGATTACGATAATGAAATTCTCATTCTTGATGAAGGAATTATGCGTAAAACACGGCACGATGTTGGTACTTTAGCGGCTCGTAGGGATAAGGCAATTAAGCTATTATTTGCTAAACAAGAGGCAGAGCGGATAGCTAAGGAAAAATCTGATTTTCTAAAAGCGAACAAAAAAGAGGATATTTAGAGGTTCAAAACGAAGTTAATAAGTTAATATAAAAATATACTAAGACTACGGAGTAAAATCTGTAGGCTTATTTTTTATGGTATAATAAATATAAATTAGAATTTATAGGATAAAAACATGGTAAAAGTAAAAAATAACAAGATAAAAACATACATTCTATCAGCAATAACATTAATATGGCTAGCAGTTTCCATGATACTTTTATATATAAAAAGTAGGACTGGTTATAGAATATTAATTGATTTCTTTGGGTTACAATTAAGGCAAGAAGATGTCCTATTTATTCTTTTACTGATGATTGTAGCTTGGCTTATCTTTTTTCTAAAGCTATTTTGGAAGAAATATTCTAGTAACATTGCTAGAGTTATTCTGGTAACAGGCTGGATTTTATTAATTGCAGGATTCTTATTTGGGTCTTTAATTTTTTTAGGTGGTCATCTTGTAAGTACCTACTATACTTTTATTTCCCCTGATAAAAAACATACGCTAGTAGTTGATGAGGCTTCGTTCTTGCTTTTGTCAAATGTAAGTTTATTTGAAAGGATAAATCCTTTATTTATTGAAGATTTAGGCGCAGGAACCTCCCTCGATGATGGATTTTCACCAATTTCAGCAGGTAAGTACTGGATAAAGTGGGATGGAAATAGGGTTAGCCTTGCGATGTTGGATGAACTTGGGACTGGGACATGGGATGTAGTAAAAGTTTCCTTAGGAGATAGTGATAGGAATGTTCAACATGATAATTTAGACTCTGAGGGCAAGCCTATTGTCTATGAGGAAAATTATTCTCCTACGCTTCCTTCGAAAGATACCATTCATAAACCACTAACTAAACAAGAAATATTAGATAGTTTATCTCTTGAAAATGCTATCATAATACCAAATTCTAACTATGGACTTATAGAGGTTGATAGGGCTATGGCTAGAAGTCTATGGTATTTTGTAAGAATTGAGGAAAATAGGATGATTTATATTTCTGATGCTCCGGATACATCTCCTAAAGTTGAGGGAGAAATTGATTCTGAAGGAAAAATACATTTAAGATTTACGGATATTAATAATAATCAAACCAATTATGAATCTTTAAACCAGGGAAAGACTTGGAAAAATGCTCATAAGTTTTCGGGTAACATGGATTAAATCGGGGTAGACAAATGCAAATTTTGGAGGTATAGATTATGGCTTCAAGTAAAGAATATTTAGATTTCATTTTAGAACAACTATCCGAGTTGGAAGAAATAACATATAGATCAATGATGGGCGAATATATTGTTTATTATCGTGGGAAAATTGTTGGTGGGATTTATGATGATAGGTTTTTAGTGAATCCTGTTAAATCTGCAATAGCATATATGCCTAATGCAAAATATGAGTTGCCGTATGATGGAGCAAAGGAAATGCTATTGGTAGATGATGTTGACAACAAAGAATTTTTAACAGGCTTATTCAATTCGATGTATGATGAGTTGCCTGCACCAAAATCGAAGAAATAATCGAATTTGAGGGGCTTAAAATGCTTGAGATAAAAGAAACAATGATTGAGAATATCAAATGTGTTCAGCAGCTCTGGGCTGATGGGGATGTCATGAAGTTCGTCGGTTTTCCGGACGGCTTACATCAAACAGATGAAGGAATGCAAAATTGGTTTCAGTGGATTAAATCGAACAGACCGACTTTAAACCACTATTCAATTTTCGAAGACGGGAAATACTGCGGAGAAGCGTTCTATGAAATCAACGCAGAGCATCGAAGCGCCGCTCTGGACATAAAATTGTTTGGATTTGCACGGGGATGTGGAATTGCAACGGCCGGGCTCTCCCATGCGATCAAAGAAGCGTTCCTAAACGGTGCAGAGATTGTATGGGTCGATCCGAATCCGGAAAACATGAAAGCAATCGCGTTGTATGAGAAACTTGGCTTTCAGCAGAAAGACTTTCCGGAGTACCTGGTTTCCGAGGATGAGGAGAAAACCTCAATCTATATGGAACTTCGCAAAAACTGATTCATAAGTAAAGTAATTTTATAATGGATATTTTATAAGGAGGGTATATATATGTTAGGAGCAATTGTGGGAGATGTTGTTGGGTCTGTTTATGAATGGAATAATATTAAAACAAAAGATTTTCCATTGTTTAGGGACGATTGTTTTTTCACAGATGATACGGTGATGACCTGTGCTGTGGCAGAAGCCATCATGAATGGTGGACAGAAGGATGACTTCATTGATGCCATGAAGAAGTACGGCAGAATGTATCCAAATGCGGATTACGGAGCTCGTTTCAATCGTTGGCTTATGACCGACAACCGTGAGCCTTACAATAGTTTTGGGAATGGTTCTGCGATGCGCGTTTCTCCGTGTGCGTGGGTGATGGAGGCTACAACAGGCGAGTTGCCGTCCGAAGGGAAACGTCTGGCGCAACTTTCTTCAGAGGTGACGCATAATCATCCAGAAGGAGTTAAAGGCGCGATGGCAACAGCGGATGCGATTTTTATGTGCCGTTATTTCTTTGACAGAAATGACAACCCTGCGGAGATTAAAAGACGCGTTAAGGAACATATCGAGAAAGAGTATGGATATGACCTTTCTAAAACGCTGGATGAAATTCGTCCTACGTATCGTTTTAATGAAACGTGTCAGGATACCGTTCCTCAGGCCATCGTTGCCTTTCTAGAAAGTACGGATTTTGAAGATGCGATTCGAAATGCGATTTCTCTCGGCGGGGACAGCGACACTCTTGCTGCAATCACAGGAAGTATCGCCGAGGCAGCCTATGGAATTCCTGAGTGGATTCAGGACAAGGCCTATAGCTATCTCGATGAGCCGTTAAAAGATGTGCTTAGACGATGGGAAGAAACGGTTGTAATAAAATAATAGATAGGCGTTGTGTGGACTAATAATGAAGGATGGAGGTGATTGTTTGGTAGAAAACAGACCTAGTTTTAAAGAGATAAAATCATTTGAAGAATTCAACCAATACTATTGGTATCGAGAAGAACTTTCCCAAATTTGCAAGTCTCTTGGATTAGAGTATAGAGGGACGAAGAAAGAATTGGTTTATATAATTGAACAATATTTTCAGGGAAATAAAATAGAGAAATCTTTGAGGAAAGGTCTCAAAACTCAATCTGAAGTAATCACTTTAGAGACTCCATTACTGAACTGTGGGTTTTCTTTTAACCAGAAGTTTAGAGATTATTTTGCTGCGGTAACAGGGGTTAGTCCTTTTAAATTTAATGCGGATATGGCAACCGCTTGGAGAAAAGTAAAAAGGGACCATGATCTAAAATTTACGATTCAAGATATGATTAAAATTTATTATGGAGAGTCTGATTACGCCAAGTATGATCGTTCGGCTTGTCAGTGGAATCAATTTTTAAAAGACTTTTGTACGGATGAATGTAGCCAACAGTATACTAACAAGTTAACCGTTGCTGCTATCCTTTGGAAGGAAGTTCGAGATTCAAAGAACGAAAAAGTTTATTCCAAACAGCTTCTAAATGAATATGAAAACAAAATAGAGGCGTATCGTAAATAAGCGACTACTCTTTCTTCTGCCATATATGTTGTTGCGAAAGCTTCTATGTACTTTTAAAAGGATTATGGATAGTGCTCCTCATGCATGAAGGACTACTGGATGTACATCGTGAGAACTTGTTTCATTACCTATTGACGGTAGCAATATAATGTTTAGAACGAAAAAAGTTTAGGAGTGTTATCGATGGTTATATTGGAATTGTATCAAGGTGATTATCAAAAGGATTTAGTCGCGTTTGATTCTTTAGAAGAGGGGAGAGCCTTTGTTGCTCAAATTCCGGGATATACTTTAGAAACAGAAGATGGATTTGAAGTGGAGTATGTGAACCCTAAACAATTGCCGGATTATATGGAAATTGTTTTCAATGGAAATATTGTCCCTTTATCTAGATTTTCGTTTAATTCTGAGGGAAATGTGGATATTATTTGGAAAGAAATTTCGAATCTATCCGTTAAAAACGATAAAGTGATCGAAGGCGCTACAAAGGTCGATGCTTATGTCGTGAATAACGATGAAGTTAAAGCCTATATCGAAGCCAGAGAGATAAACTTCCGCAAGGCAAAAGCTTTCTTAGAAAGTAAAGGGTATGAAGTCGATAGAAGCTATTTTGGAAGTGAAGATGGCGAAGCAATTCTCTACAGAAAGAAAGGCGCCGAAGATTGGCACTTCTTATGTCACTTAGACCCGCTGTTTGTAGAGATTGAAGATGTTGAAGGGGTTGTGGAGAATATTGAAGAATTGGAAGAAGCGTCTAAATAGAAAGAAGGAAAAATAAAGTTGAATAGAATAGTAGACGATCAGATAACGCTTATTCCTTATTATAGAAATGATGACATCTCCCTTCTTTGGTATCAAGATAGTGAGGTATGCAAACAAGTAGATAATACTGATCAGATTTACGATCTAACAAAACTTCATAAAATGTATGATTACCTAACTTCACATGGTTCTTGCTATTATATCCAATATGAAGGAGTGTTAGTTGGAGATGTGACACTCCAAGATAACTCGGAACTTTCTATAGTTATCAGCAAAGAGTATCAGAATTTACAGATTGGAAGACGATGTATTTCTGAAATGATACAGCTGGCGAAAGAACAAAAAATGGTAAAGGTCTCTGCACAAATATATCCTTTTAATACTCAAAGTCAAAGAATGTTTTTGGCTTTGGGATTTCAGAAGGTAGATGAAGAGTGGTATGAATATAAGTTGATTTAGGGTAGTTGTAGATCATTTTATATATTTAAATACTGGTCCGTATTTTGTATATCAAAGAACATCAAATTGAAAATTAACTCATTAAAAACATATAAAGGAGTACGATTAGTGAAAGCATTAATTGTTTTAGATTGTCAAAAAGGAATGTTAGCTAGAGGGGATTTTGACCTGCTTAGAGAGAATATTTTGAAGTTACAAGAGATGTTTAAAGCGAGCGGGGATCTCATTATTCATACGCGTCATATTGATGAGAATGAGGAGAGTATTATTTATAATGGTGACCAGCGAGGAGCGCTTGATGAAGAGCTTTCTGCGGATGCGGATTTTATCGTTGAAAAAGACTCACCAAATATTTTCCAGAGCGAAGAGTTGAAGGCGATTCTTGCGAACCATCCGGTAGATGAAGTGGTGATTACAGGACTGAACGCGGAATATTGCTGCTTATTTACTGCCATTATCGCGTCAGACAGAGGCTATAAGGTGACTTATATTGAAGATGCAACGGGCAGCGTCAATGACGGCGACACTTATGAAATGCCAGGGCTAGACCTTGTTGACTTCGTTGGCTGCGTCTTGGATTGGTCTGGGCAAGTCGAGGTCCTATACTTCGATGAGTTCAAAGAGAGAGGGTAACAGTTGAATTTGATAGAAGCAGGCAAAGTAAAATTTGCTTGCTTCTTTGTGTAATTAAGCAAATTATCCCTTAAAAACGGATGTGATTTAAGGGAAAACAACCTGAAAAAGTGTTGCTGTTTCGAATAGGATATAGAACAATTTTAAGAGATGTTGAGAAACTTCTTATTTCACAAGGAAGTCAAAAGCAAAAAGAAATGTGTTATAATGGTTGTATTCATTTTTCAGAAAGAAGTGATTACCATGGATTTTCGAGTAAAAGGAGATACGTATAGATATGGCGTTAGAGTAACGGCGATTGTAGTGAGGGATGGCAAGTTGCTCACTTATAAAGTAGAAGACCAAAATCACTTAGTTGGCGGGGCGATATTAGTGGGCGAAGCAAGCCGTAAAGCTGTAGCCAGAGAAGTGAAAGAGGAACTAGGTGTAGACTGTGAAGTTGAAGAGTTGATGTTCGTTGTTGAAAATCGATTTGATTATAAAGGAGAACTCCATCATATGATTGAATTTCATTATAAAGTGACTCTTCTAGGGGAGGTGCCGTCTCATACGTTGGATGAGGGAAAATATGAGTGTGAATGGATAGACCTTCAACGATTAAGAGAGTATGATATACGACCTCAATACTTAATAAAAGAATTACCTCTTTGGAAATCTGGAATAAAACAGATTGAAATAGGGTTAGAATAGATTATTTTCCAAACTAACTAAGCCGGAGCCCATCGAAGGGCTCCGGCCTTTTTTTATTTAGCAACTGCCTTCTTGTAGTACAGCTCTAATCCTAGCGCTGCAACTAATAGTACCGCACCGACTGGTAAGTAGAGGGTTGGGTAAACTGAGCTTGTTCCGTAGATGTCGAAGACTCCCTTGAGGAAGCTACCGAAGATGAAGGTGAGGACACCCATCTTGTAGGCTGCTTGTGCGTCTTCTGACTCCAGGAAGGTTTTCCCGGTCATTTTTGCTACGAGATTTGGCATGACTCCAAGCACGAGTGGAATCATAAAGAGCAAGTACATGAATGGGGAGTAGACTTGGTGGCTGAAGAATTCATACACCGTTCCGACGACGAGTGTTACCACCGTTGCGACTGTGTAGAATGTCAGTCCTGTTTTCTTTTTATAAATAGACAATGTCACTCACCTCTCTTTCTTCGATGTTTCGACCGTATGTTGTCGGTTTGTTAATGATTTGTCCGTTAAAATACATGGTTGATGATCCGCCACCGTCTAAGTTATAAGCGGTTGTGACGTTCAATTCTTTCATAAAATCAGCTAATTGTTTCAACGATAATCCTTTACTTTCGCTCGTACGTCCGTCTGACACCACGAATACATAAGTGCTATCGTCGATGATTCCGATGGCTGTACGCGGATTGCTCGCCATGGCTTTCCCAACTTCGTCTGAACTGTCAACGGCTATTTGTCCGTTTTCAATCAACGCTGGGCCAAATGACAAGACTTGCATTGCGCCGTTGTCGACTAACTGTTGGGCCGTGATGTCGCCTTCTTTGATGATGCCGAAGCTTCCGTCTTTGTAGATGACTAAATCTTCTTGTCTAGCATTCTGACTCTCACTTCGTAACAGTTGTCCGTTACGAACGACGTATCCAGCATCTCTAGCGCCGTAGTAGTCTCCGTTAATCGCAAGGACTGCGTTTACGCTTTTAGCGGTCGTTGATGTCTTCGCGGTTACGTTTCGACCGTATGTTTCGTCGGCCAAGGCGGTCTTAATCGACGCGTTGCCTTTGATTTTCACTGTTGCGACGTGGATTTGCGTGTTGTTTCGCTCGTACGTCTCAATCGTGATGGATTTTGTATCGTCCTCGTAGGCCGTCGCCGTGCTCACGGTTGGCGTTGTAGAAGTGCCAGTGCTGTTAGAGCTACTTGAGTTTCCCGACGTTCCCGTACCGCTTGCGCTAGTTCCTGTGGCCGTATTCGTTGTCGCTGCTGTGTCGTTACTGAACTTTGCCAGGCTCTTTGAGATGAAGAGCGTATCGGCGACAACCATTCCCGAAGCCCCGATGAGGACTACCGTATAAGCGGTCGTTAAGATTTTTCTAAGTGATTTTCCTTTTTTGTTATTTGACATAATGCACACCTTTCTCTTGTCCGAAAATGACTTTCTTCTGTACAAACCAGTTAAAGAAGAACATCCCGATTTCGGTGATGATTTTACCAACGAGTGGTCCGATGCCGAATCCGTAGCTGAGGCCCATTAAAATCAATGTGTTCAGCGTTAATGAGAAGCTGGCGAGTAAAATATAGCCGCCGAGTTCTTTTAGAAACGGTTTGTCGCTGGCCAAGACGAACTTCTTATTCACGAAGAAGTTGAATCCTGCGCTAATCACCCTTGCGACCACGTTAGCCGTCACGAGTGGTACGCCGATAAAAATCTGGAAGACGTAGAGGGTGTAGTCTAGAAAAAACGAGAGGATTGACGATAGGGCGAACTGGAAAATCTCTTTGTAGATTCTGAATGAATCGCGAAGAGGATTAAAGTGTGAGCCCTCATTTTTGTTCTCGTAAATCGTTTGAATTTCTAGCTCGCAGAATGGGCGTTTTTCTTTTGCCCAAACCATCAACACGTTCATTTCGTATTCGAAACGTGATCCTGAGATTTCAAGCATTTTCTCTAAATGCGTACTTGAGAATCCACGAAGACCGGTTTGTGTATCACTAATTTTCGTGCCGCTTGTGAGTTCGAAAATTTTTAAGGTGATTTTATTTCCGACACGGCTCCTGAGTGGGACGTGGGTTCCGTCGAAGTTTCGAACGCCGAGTACGAGGCTGTCTTTTTCAAGAGATGCCCTAGTGGCGATACGCACGATGTCTTCTGGACTGTGTTGCCCGTCTGAGTCTGCCGTGACGATAGCCACTTCCTCATTTTCGTATGTTTCTTTAATGTAGCGATAAGCTGTTTTTAGGCCTTCGCCTTTTCCTTTGTTTTCAGGATGCGTTAAAACGGTCGCTCCTGTGAGTTGGTTGAAGATAGGAAGATATTTCTCCCCACTGCCGTCATCGACAACGACTACTTCTAAGTCTTTGGCGATTAGTTGTTGTGTTAAAGGAATTAATTTTTCCTCTGGTTCATATGCTGGAATAATGACGATTGTTTTCATGTTTGTCACCGCTCGCCTGGTTGGGGAGCTTCTCCTTTCCGTTTGGTTAACTATAATTTGCACCATGAACTTAAAACTTACTTAAAAGAGGTGGAAAAAGATAAAATTAGCATTTAATATAGTATTTAATAGAAAAATGAAAAATCCCCTAGCGTCAGGTATTGCTTGTAACGCTACGTAATGTAGTAATATGCAGGCAATAAGGAGGTGAAAGCTATGTCAAAATATACGACAGGGGAGCTTGCGAAACTTTGCAACGTGACTGTTCGAACCGTTCAGTATTATGACAAAAGAGGTATCTTGATTCCGACAGAACTTTCTGAAGGGGGAAGAAGATTATATTCTGAAAGTGATCTTCAACGTCTAAAAGTGATTTGTTTTCTTCGAGAAGTGAATGTACCTATCGATGCCATTTCTCAATTATTAGAAGAAGAACATCCTGAAAAAGTCATTTCGATTTTAATAGAACAACAGGAAGGTCTGTTGATGGAAGAAATTCAAGAGAAACAAGAGCAATTGGAAAAATTACGTGAATTACAGTCGACAGTCCAAAACAAAGAATCCTTCTCACTTGAATCCATTGCGGACATAGCAGTAGTGATGAAAGGTAAGAAACAACTCAAAAAACTTTACCGGATTATACTTTCAACAGGATTGGTGGTTGGAGCGCTTCAGTGGGTGTCGATTGCATTCTGGATTTTCAAAGGAATGTGGTGGGGATTTGCGCTATGGGCTCTTTTGGCAACGGGTTGGCTTATTTGGGTATGCAACTATTATTACAAACACGTTAAATATATTTGCCCTGAGTGCCATCAAGAATTTAAACCAGGAAAGAAAGAGGCTTTCTTTGCAAAGCATACGCCAACAACTCGGAATTTAACTTGCCCAGAGTGTGGCCATAAAGGATTCTGTATTGAAATTTGGGACGGTGATCAAGCATGAGTGGATTTAATCAAATCGTTCTTGGACCAACCGCGATTCCATCATTAATCGTGACGATTATTTTGCTTCTTTTGATAGGAATTTTACCTATTGTTTATTGGATGCGAAGTCATAAAGGTCAAGTGAAAATCAGTTATTTCGTTGCTGGGGCACTAGGATTTATTGTTTCTGCCCGTATTCTTGAAGCAGGCTTCCATTATTTCTTTTTACTAGCAGAGAATCCGATTTCTCAGTTTCTAAATGGAAATACTGTAGCATTCGTGTTATATGGAATGGCGATGGCAGGGATTTTTGAGGAATGTGGTCGCTATATCGTGTTAAAACACATTATGAAAAAGCATCGTACGCGTGAAAATGCAGTTTTGTATGGAATTGGGCATGGAGCTATCGAAGTTCTAACAGTTGTCCTTCCATCAATTCTACTTTACTTAGTGATTGCGACATCGATTCAGAATGGACGTGTCGATTCTACGCTAACTGCATTACATGTTACTGAGAAGAATGCAGCCTTCGCCATGCAAAGTTTTCAAGCGGCGGCACAGTTTAATGTTGAAACAGCTGTGATGACGGTTCTCGAAAGAATCAGTTCAATGGGGATTCATATTGGCTGTACCATCATTGTTTACTACAGTGTCATTGCAGAGAATAAAAAATATTTATGCGGGGCCGTTTTACTACATATGATGGCGGATGGCTTTGCAGCGCTCTATCAACGAAATGTCGTGGGAGCTGGGATTGCTGAGACTGGAATTTTAGTTATGGCAATCGTCATTGTATGGATTGCGACAAAAATATATAAAAACAAATTGGCATAACGAATCGTTGATGCAAAGGAGGAACGACAATGGCAACAATAGAAAGTGGAGCGAGATTTGGGATTCCGCTGGTATTCCTAGTGAGTTCAGTGTTTATTGCGACATGTGTGCTTGTCATTTTCGTTCGCCGATGGACAGCCGCAAAACAAAGCGGAGGTCCGTTCATGGCAGCTTTTCATATCGCAAAAGGAATATTTTACATTCACGTGGCGTTCTGTTTCAAAAAGCGTCGTATTCCTCTATCATCTATTCGCCGGATTTCGTTTGATTTCATGCGCGGTCGAAAAGGTGGAGGTGCTCGTTATTTCGTCATCATTGAACAAAAGGATGGAACCACGACCATGTTCTTCATGGGAAAAAGCAAAACTAATGATGCGCTGCTGGAAGAGTTACCTCAAGCCGTGAAGCGGTATCCGATTAAGGTTTCCCTAAAATAATTTGAAAAAGCAGTACCTATAGTAACATCTCACATTGCACGATGAGTGCATGAGTGCTATAATAGGTACTGCTTTTTATTGGACACGAATTGTTTTCAGAGAATTTACAAAAAATGAAAATCATTTACAACAGAAAGAGGAGAAAATAATGTCTACTCATAAAAAAGTATCACTTTCAGAAGTAAACCAATCGATTGAGACGCCAAAGAATAATAATTTCTGGCAGAACTTAAAAGCCTTCTTAGGACCCGGAGCGCTCGTAGCAGTAGGGTACATGGACCCAGGTAACTGGATTACTAGCGTGGTCGGAGGGGCTTCGTACAAATATACATTGCTCTTCGTAATCCTTATTTCGTCATTAATCGCAATGCAGTTGCAACAAATGGCAGGAAAACTTGGGATTGTAACGCGTATGGACTTAGCGCAAGCCACAGCGCATCACGCACCAAAATGGCTTCGTCACATTTTATGGGTGATCGTCGAATTAGCACTGATGGCGACAGACTTAGCGGAAGTACTTGGATCAGCCATTGCCTTGAACCTCTTGTTTGGAATTCCAATTATGGTGGCCATCTTTATTACGGTTCTGGACGTATTCTTGCTTCTTGGAATTATGAAGCTTGGATTTAAGAAAATCGAAGCAATTATATCAACGTTGATTTTAACAATCCTTTTAATTTTCGTGTATTTAGTAGCGTTAGCAGAACCAAGTATTTCAGGAATTTTCACAGGATTCCTACCAACGGCGCAGTTATTCGAACCAACAACTCCTGGACACGATAGCATTTTAACATTGTCACTAGGGATTATCGGGGCAACCGTAATGCCGCATAACTTATACTTGCATTCATCACTCTCACAAACGAGAAAAGTGGATTACACAAATCAAGATAATGTTCGTAAAGCTGTTCGTTTCATGACATGGGACTCAAACATCCAGTTGAGCTTAGCGTTCGTCGTGAACTCACTCCTATTAATCTTAGGGGCAGCGTTATTCTTCGGACACGCATCTGAAATCTCTGCCTTCTCGCAAATGTACAATGCATTGCAAGATTCGAAGATTGCTGGAGCGGTCGCAAGTTCGACATTATCGACACTCTTTGCCGTGGCGCTTTTAGCGAGTGGACAAAACTCAACAATTACAGGAACATTGACAGGACAAATCGTGATGGAAGGTTTCTTACATATGAAATTACCACAATGGATTATCCGTCTTGTGACTCGTTTATTCGCCTTACTACCGGTGATTGTCGTAGCGATGGTATTCGGTTCGCAAGAAAAAACATTGGACCAACTCTTGGTTTACTCACAAGTATTCTTATCAGTGGCGTTACCATTCTCTATCTTCCCATTGATTTACTTCACATCGAAGAAATCACTCATGGGCGAATTTACCAACGCTAAATGGAATACCTTCCTTGGATACGCGGTAGCCGTTATCCTAACGATTTTAAACTTCAAGTTAATTTTTGATTTATTCTAAAACGAAACGGGCATCTTCGGGTGCTCGTTTTTTTGTATCCTTTTCCTAAAATTCACAAAGGTTTTATTGTATTTTTCTAGAGAATAGGATAGATTATAAGTGAAGGATGGAACCGCATTCAACGGTTCGTCGATACGAGTAGAATGAGGAGGATGGTTATGAGTTTTCCATTTTGTGAGGTTCCAAATACGGCAACGATACTGTGCAAGCATATTGCAAGAGGAGAGAAGCGAATTCTATATGTAAGTCACGACGAGGACGATGGCATGTGGCAGTTTCTATGCAATGAGGAGCATACCATTGAGGACTTGATGTTAGTGACCTTGAAACAAGCCTACGAGCTCGATCCATCTATCGGGGAAATCAAAGACTTACCTCTAGGAAACGAGGCTTGGAGGGAAAATCCACAAATGCCGTGGAGAAGTTAAAGTTGAGGATGAATCGCTGGGTAATCGTAGAAAACGACAGTGAAAGGGAGAAAAGAATGAAGAGTATTTCGAAAACAGTAAAATTAGGACTTTGTGCAGCCGTGCTGATTGGCTTAGCAGGATGCGCCAAAACGCAAAAAGAAACGACAACCCAGGCTGCTCCAGAGACAACAACCGTGGCCGCACAGACTCAGGAAGCACCGCAATGGGTTGCGACCTATACCAACATCAGCAATCCTTCAAGTGTTGAAGAAGTGAAGGCGTTGTTGTCTGCATATTTAGATAAAGAAAGTGTGGAGAAGTTCTTAGAGTTCGTGAATGACTACAATGCGATTGTCGGCGAGACAGGCTTGCAAGGGAATTTTGCGTCATTTACAAAAACGGAGTATGACGTTGAGAAAATCAGTTCGCTTTGGACTGCAAAACACGGCGATTTTGTTGGAACGAACTGCCGCATCAATACGTATGCGTTGTTGAAGAATAACATTACGATTCCGAAGATTGCGGCGGATAGCGAGCTCTTATTTATCGATAATGATGCGATTGACAAGGGACATCTCTTTAGTGCGGATGAAAAAGAAGACTTGAATCGTTTGTTCTCGCGTGTGGAAACGGAAGCAACCACAGACGTGAAGACGCATGCGAAGAAGATGGAACAGTTCCTATCGCAATTTACTTTTGACGAGAATGCGCGTATGCTCTCAGTCGTGATTCACGATAATTTGGACGGTGAATCGCTCTTTATCGGCCATGTGGGAGTCTTAGTGCCAACGGGGGACGGGTTCCTCTTTGTCGAAAAACTCACCTTCGAGGAGCCATACCAAGCGATTAAGTTCAAGACGAAAGAAGATGTCTACAAGTATCTTGAAACGAAATATCAAGACTATACCGGAGAAGGCCTAGCGAAGCCGTTTATTATGGATAACGATAAATGGGTAGAGATGAAGTAAAAATAAGTTATTCGTCTTGAACATAGAATTTGGAAGTAGCGATGGAGGAAGAAAGGATGGCTTCTAGCAAGGAATACTTAGCCTATATTTCAGAACAAATATCGAGATTAGAGGATATCCGCTATAGAGCAATGATGGGGGAATATATTTTGTATTACCGAGAAAAGGTTGTCGGCGGCATTTATGATGATCGATTCCTAATCAAAAATGACACAACTGCCAGAGAATGATGCCTGACGCTTCATTGGAACGCACATATGAAGGGAAAAAAGAAATGCTACTGATGGAAAATGTAGAAGATAAGGAGTACTTAACGGATTTGTTTAAGGCTATCTATGATGAACTGGCGGCTCCCAAACCCAAGAAAAAGAAATGATGCGTGGAAGAGAACCTTTCTGTTTTGGACGATTAGCAGTCAGTCCTGTGAATCTATAAAGTAACGATAACACCTGTAGCAGTTTCAAAGTACTACAGGTGTTTTTGATGTGCTGGAAAATGGTTGGATGAGAATATCCTCTTCTCCCGTTATTTGGTATAATGACGGTACAGTTTAATAAGAATTCTGAAACAGAAAACAAACGACGAAGAGCACTAGTGCTAGTAGTTTTATAGAAAGTAGGACACTAAAGATGAACATGAGTATTAGAGAAATTATAGATAAAGAAGAAAAAGAATTGATTTCAAAAGAAGTTTTATATGATCTTCCGGAATGGTTTGGAATGCCAGAAAGTACGCAGGAATATGTCGATGATGCGATGGACAAACCGTTTATAGCTTGTTTTGTAGAGGATAAGCTCGCAGGATACGTTGTGTTGAATGCTACGAGTGAGGATTGTGCAGATATTTTTGTGATGGGAGTCAAAAAGGAATTTCACCGGAAAGGAATCGGCAAAAAATTAAATGAGGCGTATGAACAACTAGCTGGGAAATTAGGGTATACTTATTCCCAAGTGAAGACTGTAAAAATGGGACATTATGAACAGTATGATCGCACGAATCTTTTTTATAAGGCGATGGGGTATAAGGAGTTAGAATGCTTCCCGACTTTGTGGGATGAATGGAATCCGTGTCAAATCTATATTAAATATTTAGGGGCATGAAGCAGAAAACTACAGAAAATAGGAAACAGAGGAGAGTTCGATGAAAGTAAAGAAGATAGGAATCGTTAGCTTATCTAGCGGAATAATGGGAGAGAACTTCATTCAGCATGAGCTCAATCTTGGAAAAAAACGTTTAGAAGAGTACGGTGTAGCAGTTGAATTTTTACCTCATGCTTTAAAAGGGCTTGAATTTATTAAGCAACATCCAGAATGTAGAGCGCAAGACTTGCTAGATGCATTTCAAGATGACTCGATTGATATGATTTTAACTGCGATTGGCGGGGATGATACTTATCGCCTACTCCCTTACTTATTTGAACAGGACGTGCTTAAAAAGGTTGCTAAACAGAAGATTTTTTTAGGTTTTTCAGATATAACAATGAATCATTTAATGTTACATAAAGTTGGCATTCAAAGCTTTTATGGACAGGCATTCTTACCGGATGTATGTGAACTTTCAACGGAAATGCTCCCATATACGAAATCGTATTTTGAGGAATTACTGACAACGGGAAGAATTAAAGAAATTCGGCCAAGTGACGTTTGGTATCAGGAGAGAGAAGATTTTAGCGAAAAAGGATTAGGGGTTTCGATGCCAAGTTTTCCAAATCAAGGGTTTGAATTATTAAAAGGAAACGCTCAGTTTAGTGGGCCTGTTCTAGGAGGATGCTTAGAATCAATGTATGATTGTTTCGATTCTTCAAGATATGCAGATTCTGTACAGCTTACTCAGAAATATAAGCTATTTCCAACGCTTGAAGACTGGAGTGGGAAAATTCTGTTGTTGGAAACAAGCGAGGAACGACCAAGTGTTGAGTTGTATCGAAAGATGATCCAAGCTTTAAAACAGTATGGAATCTTTGATGTAGTTTCTGGTGTCTTAGTAGGTAAACCTCAAAATGAAATTCATTACGAAGAATACAAAGCAGTCCTATTAGAGGAGCTGGAGGACAAAGGGGTCTCTATTGTTTACAATATGAATGTTGGACATGCGACACCACGCTGTATTGTTCCTTTTGGAGTACATGCCCAAGTTGATGTGGATGCACAAGTCATCCGATTTGATTATAATAAATAGGGTAGAGATTAGAGTTAGAAAAGGGGATAAGAGATGGATCTAAAAGATTTTACAGAAAAAGAACAAGAACAAATTAAAAAAGGATTGAGCACAGCGGTGTTGACGGACAAAGAAGCTGCTAAGAAAATTCTAGCGTTAGTGCCAGAAGAATGGATTAAGACAATTCCGTTCTTAGTAAGAGGCCATGCGACAACAAAAACTGTTCAACGCATCGCGAAAGAAAATCCTGAACTTTACGCAGTCGCAAAACAAGAAGGAGAACTTCCTGAAAAAGAACGCGAAGAATTGCGCGAAATCATCACTGGAATTTTCCAACAAAAGATGAACAAACATAATATTAAATAATGACAGGTGCCGTGCATGGATTCGTGCATGGCGCTTTGTATTTTCGCTGAAATACGATACAGTAGGAAGTGAGAAGAAATGAAGTAGGAGAAATGGAGTAAGAAAATGGAAAGAATTGAACCAGTAGCATTTCAAGCGTTGAATCAAAAAGAGAACATCACGATTCTAGATGTTCGTGAAGTGGATGAATTCCAAGCAGGGCATATCGAGGGTGCATTGAATGCGCCGCTAAGCACGTTAGAGAATGGATACGAGCAATTGGATGCGTCGAAACGCTATTATGTGATTTGCCAAGGTGGCATGCGTTCGGAGCGTGCGTGTCAGTTCTTGGAGACAAAAGGCTTTGACGTGGTAAATGTAGAAGGAGGAATGAATCAGTGGAAAGCTTAAAGAAAACGACAGAGGTGCAACTAGTTCCTTTTAATAAAAGCTTCCTTGAAACGATTTGGAAGATTGGTTTTTCAACGGAGAAGCCAGAGTGGACGAAGTTGAACGCACCGTATTTTAATGATTATCGTAAGTTCGATGACGCCAAAAGTTTCATAGCAAGCCCGATTGCGGGCTTTTTAATGAGCGACGATTGCAGATGTGTTGTCGCTAACGGTCAGCCTGTCGGGATGGTTTCAAAATCATGGGAGGATGAAGCCACACGATGGCTAGAAATCGGAATTGTGATCTATGACGACCAGTTATGGAGCCAGGGAATTGCGACCATTGCACTAACGAAGTGGGTGGATGACATTTTCCATGAAACCGATGCGCTCGAACATATTGGCATGACGACTTGGAGTGGGAACGGTGGAATGATGGCCGTTGCCGAGAAATTAGGGTTCCTAAAAGAAGGGCAAATTCGGAAAGTTCGCTACTACCAAGGTCAGTATTATGACAGTGTGAAGTATGGGATTTTACGCGAAGAGTGGAATAAAAGAGCATAAAGACAAAGAAAGAGACTGATTACGAAAATCAGTCTCTTTTAGTATGTGAGTGATTATTGTCCTGGAGTTTTTGAATCTAAGCCCCAAGATTGTTCGAGAACAGGTCTTAATGATTTAACCATTTCTTCTGTACCTTCGATTGCGACTAGATAAACTTTATCTCCTTTTTGCAAAATCCATTCGAACATGGTTTTTCCATCTGAAAAAGTTGCTTTTATTAAGTAAGCTTTTTCACCAGCAAAGTCAGCTCTTACGCCTTGAAGACTAGTTTGGTCTTTATCACTTTTCAAATTAGAGAAGATACGGTTCGCAATTAATTCTGCGCCAAACGTTTCGCCATCATTAAGTTTAACTTTATCTTTACTATAAGAATTTAGATATAGAATATTGTATTTGTCTGTTGAAGAATATTGGAAGGTTTCAGCGTTGTTTGGATCTTTTAATACAACCCAGTCCTTAGGAACGTTGACATAGCCAAGAGTTTCGTTCCCAACACGTTGAGTGTCTGCCAGTGAGATTTCTTTGGTAGAAGAAGATCCAGGCGTTGTTGTTTGAGCTGTTGTAGTTGGAGCAACCGTAGTTTCTTTAGTGACTTCAGTTGTTGGTGCAGCCGCTGTTTCAGTTGCTTTCTTTTCTCCGTTTCCGCAAGCGGCTACCATTAAAGCAGATAGAAGCGTTACAGAACCTAATAAAATTTTGTTTTTCATAATGATTGTTCTCCTTAACGGGTTTTATTATATTTGTATTATACCACTTGTAAAATAAAAAGCAAGTAGAGAATTTTTTGGTTAAAAAGGGGAACGATAGTGTATAAAAAAGAGGCTAATCATAGTGATTAGCCTCAGTTATTTAAATACTAATTATTTCCCTGGAGTTTTTGGATCCAAGCCCCATGTTTGTTCAATTAAGTCAAACATTTTTTGAAGAGTATCTTTATCTCCTTCAAAGCTTGTTGAATATACTTTGTCGTCTTTTTGGAAGACCCAGATGAAGAAATATTTACCATCTTTTGTAAGAATTTGAATTAGAAAAGCATCCATTCCGGAAACTTTTGTCTTAGCGCCTTGGATTTTTTCAATACTAGGATTTTTTTGGTATGTAGCATATAAACGATTCGCAACCAATTCTGCGCCATATGTCTCACCATCGCCAGGTTTTACTTGTTCTTTAGTGTGGACATTTAATGTCACAATATTGTATCCATCAAGTGCTGAGTATTGGTATTGTGGGCCACCATTGGTAGATTTGAATTCTACCCAGTCTTTAGGAACGTTGACATACCCAGTATCTTCACGTCCGATACGTTGAGTATCTGTCAGTGAAACTTCTTTTGTTTCAGAAGAAGCACCCGCAGTTGTCGTTGGAGCTGTTGTAGTTGGCGCAGCTGTAGTTACTTCTGTTGTTGGAGCTGCCGTTGTTTCCGTTGCTTTTTTTTCTCCGTTTCCGCAAGCTGCTACCAATAAAGCAGACAGGACAGTCACAGAACCTAATAAAATTTTGTTTTTCATCATGATTGTTCTCCTTAAAGGTTGTTGTCACAAGGTTATTTTACCATTCTTTAGATTAAATTTAAATAGTGAACTAATTTTTATAGAAATGTGAAAAGAGACTGATTGTACAACTCAGCTTTTTTTAGCAGTAGTGGATTATTGCCCTGGAGTTTTAGAATCTAAGCCCCATGTTTGTTCTAAAACAGGTCTTAATGTGGCGACTGTATTCTCTGTTCCTTCCAGTAAAACGTCATATACTTTTTCGCCTCTTTGGAAAACCCATTGGAACAAGTATTTGCCATCTTTCAATTGAATCTTAAAAAGGAAAGCATCCTCACCAGCAAATTTTGTCTTTTCCTTTTGCGTTTTTTCGACTTTAGGATTATATTGCCAGCCATCATATAAACGGTTAGCTAGTAACTCTGCCCCAAAAGTTTCCCCAGCATTCACGTGTAATTGGTCTTTGTCATATCCATTGATCGTAATCATGTTGTATGAATCTTTGGAAGCATATTGGAATTGAGGGCCACCGTTTGGGTCTTTGTATGCTACCCAATCTTTAGGAACGTTGAAATAACCAACATCTTCACGTCCGACACGTTGAGTATCTGCAAGAGATACTTCTTTTGTCTCAGAAGAAGCGATGGTAGTTGTTGTAGGAGCAGTTGTAGTTGCTTCTGTTGTTAGCGCCACAGTTGTTTCAAGTGCTTTCTTTTCCCCGGTACCGCACGCCGCTACTATTAAAGCTGATAAAAGTGTCACAGAACCTAATACGCTTTTGTTTTTCATAAAACCCTCCCAAATGGTTATTTGTTATTATTTTATCATGTTCCAAATAATATTAAAAGAAGCGGTAGGAATGGATTGGATGTAAGTTTTAGAATTGTTTTTTTAGTTTGTAGGAGAGATAATAATAGTGAATAGGTCGAAATCGTGATGGTTTTAGTAAGAATCTGAGGTGGTAAATATGTTAATTTTAAAATTAATCTTACTCGCACTAGGAATTACATTTTCGGTTTTTGGATATCACATTGTATTCAAAAATAAGTTTGGGCTTATCAATGATTTTGAAGCACGTAAGAAAGTTGGTAGCCGAACAGATGCGGATGCGATGCGTGTTGGGAAGGTTGCGTTAACCTTAGGCGCTGGATTACTTGTACTATTTGTGTTACTAATGATATTTACGTAGAGAAATACTGTAGAAAGAGAGTTTGGCAGTGAAGGAATTAGCATTAACATTAGAAGATACGCAGTGGGAGAAGACGGAGATTACGCATGATCGGCATGTTGCTCGTGCAATCGTTGTAGACGAGGGAGGATTTTTCTACTTTGTTCGTGTAGTTAGGGACGATATTTTCGGCAATGGAGCCTTTATCGAAACAGCTGGCGGTGGCGTGGAGGCAGGAGAGACTCCTGAAGAGGCTATTCATCGGGAGTTGAAGGAAGAACTTGGCGCTAACGTGGAGGTGCTGTGCAAGATTGGCACGGTGAGCGATTACTACAATCAGATTCACCGTCATAATGTGAACCACTATTTCCTCTGTCTCGTGACAAGTTTTGGGAAAACAGAGATGACTCCAGAAGAACTAGAGGAATTTGAGCTATCGACCTTAAAACTCACTTACGAAGAAGCATTCGAAGAGTACAAACGATGCGCAGCGAAACCGTGGGGCGTACTCTTGGCGAACCGAGAATTACCTGTCTTGGAGTGGGCAAATGAGTGGTTTTCAAGTAAAGAATAAATTATACGGAGACGAGCATTTTTCTCAATAAATCCGTCCGATAAAAATATAACAAAGCTTCATAGACCTGGCAGTGAAGTGCACCCTGTCAAGTAGACAGGAAAATAATTAAAGTGTATGACGAGTTCATAAGAACTCGTCTTTTTATTTATGCTGGGATTTTTAATCCCATTGATAAAGTAATTCTTTTCTTATTATAGAACTGAATATACTCCTCAATTTTCTTGAAAAGAGATTCATAGGTTTTGAAATGATATAAACGATATACTTCTTCCTTTAATGTCCCCCAGAATGCTTCAATTGGTCCATTATCGATACATCTTCCAGGACGGGACATACTATGTGTTATTTGTCCTTTTTCTATAAAGTGCTTAAAGAAATGAGAAGTATATTGGAATCCTCGATCACTATGAATCATTGTTTTTGTTGGAATTATCTTCCTTTTTATTTGATTAAAAGTATCTTTAACGATTTGATTATTGTTTTGCTTAGATATTTGATATGCAACTATCTTCTTTGTACCATAATCTAAAACTGCACTTAAATAAGCTTTTTCTCCCTTCCCATACTTCAATTCAGTGATATCCGTTAATAGTAGAGCCATTGGCTCGTACTCTTTTTTAAATTCTCGATTTAAAATATTAGCTGCAGTGTATTCTTCAGTGTTCGATTTATAACGATAACGTTTTTTTCGTATAACTGCCTTTAATCCCATTAGTTTCATAAGACGCTGAATACATTTATGATTCACTTTTGCATTTCTATAATAGTTTAAATAGATTGTGATACGACGATATCCATATATACCTTGAACAGATTCATATACTTCGTCTATTAATTCCATTAAACGACGTAGTCGTTTTTCAGATTCCGAAGGGACACGATTTAACCATTTATAATAGCCAGCTCTACTAACTTTTAACACTTTACATAATAGAGTAATATGAAATCCTCTTTTACTTAATTTTTTAATCGTTTGATATTCCGCTTCAAATCTCGTTTGGCAAACATCAACTCGCTTTCCACTTCTTGTAATTTTTTTAGTGCGGCATTTTCTGTTTCTAAATATTCGTTTCGCGCCTTTAATATTGCCATTTCTGCACGAATACGCTCAGTTTCTGTCTGTATATTTTCTGGTTTTCGTTTCCCTCGACTGTCTATTAATCCATCAGGACCATATTTTTGATATTTTTTTACCCATTGATACACCAAGTTGTAAGAAACGTTATATTTCTGTGCGGTTTGTTTATAGTTTAATTGATTTTGAATACAGTCTTTGACGATAAGGATTCTTTCTTCGTGCGTTGTTTTTCTATATTTCATAGTGTACACCTCTGGCTTAGGATCGTAGGCCTTCGTGGCCTCACCATTAGTATACTTAATAATCCAATTTCGTACAGTTCTAGCAGAAGGAATTTTGTATTTTCTTGCGATTACTCTTAAATAGGTTTTCGATTCTAAAAACTCTTTAACCACCTTTTCTTTAAATTCCTTTGTATAAGTGTTAAACCCGTCTCGATCTTCTAATGCAGAAGGTCCATTTGCTTTATAGTTCAAAAAATACATATTAAATGCTCCAGGTGAAATCTTTAAACCATATTCACTACGCAGCTCACGAAAAGGCACACCATCTAAATACAATTCTATGAATCGTTCTAATTCTTTTGCAGTATGTTTCTTAGCCAATCTAAAAAATACCCCCTCTAAAGTAGTTTACTTTTTTTAGTGTCTACTTTAGAGGGAGCATATCA
>NZ_JVNU01000035.1 GCF_001071995.1 Streptococcus sp. 263_SSPC | reverse complement strand
TTGAAGCTCAAGGTGTCGGCAGTTCGATTCTGTCCCGAGCCATTTGGAGGGGTAGCGAAGTGGCTAAACGCGGCGGACTGTAAATCCGCTCCTTCGGGTTCGGCAGTTCGAATCTGCCCCCCTCCATTATTTGGAATTGAATTTTCAAAAACTATATAGGGGTATAGTTTAAAGGTAGAACAGCGGTCTCCAAAACCGTTAGTGTGGGTTCGATTCCTGCTACCCCTGTTTTAAATATTATTATGGCGACCGTGGCGAAGTGGTTAACGCATCGGTTTGTGGCACCGACATTCGGGGGTTCGATTCCCCTCGGTCGCCTATCTTGGGGTATAGCCAAGCGGTAAGGCAACGGACTTTGACTCCGTCATTCGTTGGTTCGAATCCAGCTACCCCAGTTTTTTTATATTTTGGTGGCGGTATAGCCAAGTGGTAAGGCAGAGGTCTGCAAAACCTTCATCACCGGTTCAAATCCGGTTACCGCCTTCCTGATATGCCGGCGTGGCGGAATTGGCAGACGCGCTGGACTCAAAATCCAGTGCCCGCGAGGGCGTGCCGGTTCGACCCCGGCCGCCGGTATACGCGTAAAGACAAGGTTTTAATGCCTTGTCTTTTTTGTTTATAATGGTGAGTATAACTATTTGGTTTCATTTTACATAGTGGCATAAGTTGATGAAGTATCTGCTTTGTTTTACTATTGAATCAGATATTTTAATTTTGAGAAGGGTATTTTATCAGTTCAATGTTCGAAACAACATACTATACATTTATATCGTTACTTCTTTATTTTATAATCCTTTTTGTCTCGCAAGTGCTATATTCTATTTTGAAAAGAAAGAAGACTTCATTAGAACTTTTAAAGATTATAAGAGATCTTTTTAAAACGATTATTTTCATAGGGGTCCTAATATATACACATATTTTGAATGAATTGTCTTTATCAGTGAACTTTGTATCTCTTTTCTTTTTTGGATCATGTACTATCTTATTTATTCTTTTATTTACTAATAAGGATAATAGTAATTACCCTTTGCATACAAAAGTTTCAGCGATTCTTCTATCGCCTATTATTGAAGAATTGATTTGTAGAGAAATTGCTTATAATTCTGATTATATTTTGATTTCTTATATACTGGGAACGATTATCTTTATCTTTTTCCATTTTGCTTTTGACTTTAAGAGCATCATTTATTTTCTATGTGTGTCGAGTTTGCTCTTCCTTTTAAGGGAAAAATCAGGGGCAGTTCTAAATTCTATTCTCCTTCATATGTTGATGAATCTAACCATTATCTATAGAAAATAATATTAATAGAAATTTTTTATTTTCGAAATACGAAAGCCCGACGAAAATCTATCGTTGGGCTTTTTAGATTGTACTATTTTTTTGAAACGACATTTAGTAATTTAAAACAGATGGCTAGATTGAGAAGAATAATGAGTAGTGTGAGGATAGAAAAAAAGTATAGGTATAAAGAGCTTTGTACTAGTTGATGAATCCATATTGAACTACATAGTCCTGTTACAATTCCGCTAAATAGACCAGGTACATATTTTTTTAGATAAAGACTTTGGAGTACATGGATTACAATGTGATAGTTATATGCGATGATGATTGTTTGATAAATTGTAAAATCATCCACATAAAAACTATAGGCTAGAAAAGCCAAAAGAATTAGAAATTCTTCGAAGACGATTAGATTAAACTTAAAAGGGGAATAGAGTTCTTTGAAATTTTTAAATTTTGGATGTTCAACCATAGAGGACATAAATGAGGGCATAAGAAGAATCTCTTCCAATTCGTGAATCATAAATAAGCTAGGAAAAAGTAAATATAATAACATTGAATCCATAATGTTAACCTTCTTTATTAAAAGTATTCTTTATGCTTAATATTATATCAAGAAATGGAAGTTGCTATGTAATATTGACACTTAAACATGACAAAAGCGGGTAATTTATCAGCTATTAGTGACACTACAGCGTGTATCGTTTATAATGGAAGGGATAATAGAAATAATTTTGTTTATTTCAAACTTAAGGAGGTAAGTATGCGAATCGGTATATTTACAGATACGTACTTTCCACAAGTGAGTGGAGTTGCGACTTCAATACGTGTATTAAAAGAGGACTTAGAAAGACAAGGGCATAAGGTAATCATCTTTACGACAACAGATCCAAAGGTGACGGAACCGGAAGAGAATATTATTCGATTAGGTAGTATTCCGTTCTTCGCCTTCAAGGATCGTCGTGTGGCGATTCAAGGGCTAGGGAAAGCTTACCGAATTGCAAAGGAAAACGAGTTGGATATCATTCATACGCAGACAGAGTTTAGTCTTGGATTGGCTGGTAAATTAATTGCTGCGATGTTGAAGATTCCAACGATTCATACGTACCATACAATGTATGAGAAATATTTACACTATATTGCAAAAGGGAAATTGCTACGTCCTAGTCACGTAGCGTATCTTTCAAAATCATTTTGTAATCAAACAAGTGGGGTTGTTGCTCCAAGTCAGATGACAAAAGATAAGCTGATTGAATATGGAGTGCTTCAAGAAATTCGAGTGATTCCAACGGGTGTTGTTGTACCTCCTCAAGAACCTGAAGTAGCCAATGCTTTAAGAAGCGAGCTTGGCTATTCAGAAGATGAAGTGGTGTTATTATCACTTAGCCGTTTATCTCAAGAGAAGAATATTGCTGCAGTGATTGCCGCATTACCAGCTATCGTAGCAAGTAAGCCAAATGTGCGCTTATGTATTGCTGGTGGCGGACCTGAAAGAGGGAAGCTCGAAGCGCAAGTGGCAGAACTTGGTATGAACGATTTTGTTCAATTTGTAGGCGAAATCAAGAATGAAATGGTTTATAAGTATTATCAAATGGCGGACCTTTACGTGAATGCTTCTGAATCTGAGAGCCAAGGGTTAACTTATTTAGAAGCGCTGGTAAACCGTGTACCGGTCATCGCTAAGAAGAACGATTACTTAAGCAGCCTGATTACAGCAGACGCTTTAGGAATGTTATTTGAAACTGACGCGGATATTGCGGATTGTGTCTTAGGGTATATTGAAAACCAATTAGGCAATGAAGCTGAAGTATTAGCACTGCAAGATCAATTGTTATCAGAAATTTCTTCTGAAACATTTGGAGAAAGAATTGTGGATTTCTACGATGCTGCAATTCACGGGTATCAATGGAATCAAGAACATTCGCATAACATTATGAACCTCATGAAATTCTTACGTTTATCAACAAGTGAGTTAAGGGATGAAGAAAATGAAAATTAATACCGTTGGATTTATCGGAACTGGCGTGATGGGAAAATCCATGATTCGCCATTTACTTAAAAAATATAATGTAGTAGTGTACAATCGTACAAAGGAAAGAGCGTTAGACCTTCTAGAAGAGGGAGCGACTTGGGCCGATACGCCTACAGAAGTTGCGAATCTTGCGGATGTGGTATTAACTATCGTTGGTTATCCAAAAGACGTGGAAGAAGTTTACTTTGGAGACCAAGGAATCTTCAAGTCTACGAAGGAATATCTGGTGGTAGTGGATCTTACAACAAGTACACCAACACTTGCAAAACGTATCGCAGAAGAAGCAGTCGCTCGCTCATGGGAAGCCCTTGATGCTCCTGTATCAGGCGGCGACCTTGGAGCTAAAAACGGAACTCTTTCTACAATGGTTGGTGGAACAGAGGAAGCATTAGAAAAAGTATATCCTGTACTAGATTGCTTCTCTAAGACGATTACACTTCAAGGCTCTGCTGGTGCTGGTCAACATACAAAAATGGCCAACCAAATTATGATTGCAGGAACGATGACAGGCTTAACAGAAATGCTCGTTTATGCCAAAGCTGCAGGCTTAGACCTGGACAAAGTGCTACAAACTGTTGGTGCAGGAAGTGCTGCTAACTGGTCACTTTCAAATTACGGACCTCGTATTTTAAAAGAAGATTATTCACCAGGTTTCTTTGCAAAACATTTCCTAAAAGACTTAGGAATTGCGCTGGATGAAGCAGAAAGAATGCGTCTATTTTTACCAGCAACAATACAAGCGAAAAAACTATATGAAACGCTTTGTGATGATGGCTTTGCAGACGATGGAACTCAAGCTTTAATCAAATTATATTGGAACCTACCAAATGAATAAAAAACTCTTAAATAGAGTGGTTATTCTTACTATCAGAGATGGGTTTTATGGTAGAATAGTGAAAGAAAGTTTGAAAGGGGTAGTAATGATATGAAACCTTCACAATTGGTGGCAATTGTCCAACGTTTACAAACAATGGCGGCACAAGATTCAGATATCGAGGTGCGTCGATTCGAAAAAGATGGCGTTGAAAAAGCTATCGTTGCTTTTAATCAAGAAACAAGTAGTTTTGAATTAGTAGATGTAGAAACAAATCAAACATTCCAATTTGATGATATTGATTTAGTGACAATTGAAATTTTTGAAATGTTACAAGATTAAAATAATAACTGTGAGTAAAGCCACGGCGCAGAGTGTCTGTGCTGTGGCTTTTCAATATATTAGATGAGGATTGAAATAAATGAAAATTGCGTTATTAGGATTTGGAACAGTCGGTAGTGGTGTATACAATATTTTAAAGAAAAATGCATCAAAATTAGAACGCGTTCTTCCAGAAGAAATTGAAATTAAGACAGCGTTAGTAAGAGACCCAGAATTGATGGAACAAACAGATGTTGTATTTACAAACAATATTAACGACATCGTTCACGATCCTGAAATTGAATTAGTGGTTGAAGTGATGGGTGGCATTACAACGGCTTATGAATATGTGAGAGCATGTTTACTCGCAAAAAAATCTGTTGTTACAGCTAATAAAAATCTGATTGCCGTTCACGGAGTTGAATTAACAACACTAGCCAAATTAGAAGATGTGTACTTGTACTATGAAGCAAGTGTCGGCGGTGGAATTCCTGTTCTTCGTCCGATGGTGCAACACTTTGAAACAAATGAAGTGGAATCGATTGTTGGTATTGTCAATGGAACAACAAACTTCATTTTAAGTTCTATGGAAAAAGAAGGACTCAGCTACGAAACAGCATTAAAGATTGCTCAAGAAAAAGGATTTGCTGAAGCGGATCCTACAAGCGACGTAGAAGGTCACGATGCAGCTTATAAATTAATGATTTTAACGCGTTTAGCTTACGGTGTGAGCGTGACTTTTGAAGAAGTTGTTAAAACAGGAATTTCTGGAGTTACAACAGCTCATATGAAGATGGCTTCTGAGAATGGGTATGCGATTAAACTTCTAGCCAAAGCTCTTAGTGATGGCGAAAAAGTTTCGCTTGAAGTGGCACCGACTTTCGTACCAGCAAATCATTTATTAGCGCAAGTTCATTATGAAAACAACGCGATTTCTGTAACAGGAAATGCAGTGGATGAAGTTCTATTTTACGGAAAAGGAGCAGGCTCACTTCCAACAGCAACAAGTGTCTTAGCAGACGTGGTTGAAGTACTTCGCCGCAAAGTTAATGGTAGTGCGGTGGAAACATTTGGCCGTGTAGAAAGCCCACTTGTGGAATTCAGTCCAGAGGCTGCTACAAGTTCTTATTTCGTATATGGAAAAGGAAACTTGGAAGAAGCTCCGTTCAATGGAGGAATTGTATCAAACAGCCATGGTGAATTCGGAGTTCGCTATACAGCTTTAACAGCTAGTGAGTTAGCTAAAGTGAAAGAAGCTTTTGCTCATCTAAATGAAGTCGCTATTTATCCAATCTTGGAGGAAGCATAATGGCATTAACAATTAAAGTTCCAGCAACTTCAGCCAATATCGGACTAGGATTCGATTCGCTTGGGATTGCAGTGAATTTATATTTAACACTTCACGTAGAAGAATCTTCTAGCGAATGGGTGATTGCACATCCGTTTGGAGAAGAAATCCCTACGAATGAAGAAAACTTAATTATCGAGACGGCTTTAAAAGTTTGCCCAACATTAGCACCGCATAAACTCGTATGCGAAAGTGAAATTCCTTTAACAAGAGGTCTTGGAAGTAGTTCAAGCGCGATTGTTGCTGGAATCGAATTAGCCAATGTATTAGGCAACTTACAGTTAACAAACGACGAAAAAGTCAAATGGGCAACTCTTTTCGAGGGACACCCTGACAATGTGGCACCAGCTATCTTAGGAGGCGTCGTAGTCGCTACTTATGATTACCACATTCAAGAAGTGTTGACGGTTCACAAGAATGTAGAAGCACCGATTGCAATGGTCGCTGTGATTCCAAACGTGCAATTATCAACGAAGAAGAGTCGTGGCGTATTGCCAAGTTCGCTAGCTTATGGTGAGGCAGTGGAAGCAAGTAGCCGTAGTAATGTGTTGGTAGCTGGATTAATGGTCGAAGATTGGAAAGTCATTTCTTCAATTGTTGAGAAAGATTTATTCCATGAAACATATCGTTCGACGCTTGTTCCTTGGATGGAAGAGGTTCGTACGATTACAAAAAATGAAGGCCTTGATACATGCGGAACTTACTTAAGTGGGGCAGGCCCAACGGTGATGACATTTGTTCATAAAGAAGAAGTAGATCGTTTTGTACAAACATTAGAAAAGTATTTAGAAACAACGCTGAAAGATTGCACGATTCGTGTGCTCGAAATTGATGCGCAAGGCGTTTACGTAAAGTAGAAGGAGAACTATGGCACTATTCAAACCAACGTGGTTTAAAAAGACCTTTCAAGAGATTACCGTTCCTTTCTTACAAGAGAATGGAATCGAAGTTGTCTTAACCGATTTAGATAATACGCTAATTGGCTGGGACGAAAAAGAAATCGATGAAAACTTACTTGCCTGGGTACGTTCATTAAAAGAAGCAGGCATCAAGATTGTTCTTGTATCGAATAATAATGCACATCGTATCAAAGATGCTGCTGAAAAGTTGGATGTCCCATATGTGTATCCTGGATTGAAGCCACTGCACAAGGGGTTCAAAGCGGCGCAACAATTACTAAATTTTGATAAATCGAAGACGGTAATGGTGGGCGACCAACTATTGACAGATATTCTAGGAGCGAATACATTTGGAGTTAGAACCATTATCGTAAAACCTAGAAAAGAGAGCGATGCTTGGAAAACAAAAATCAATCGTTTCTTTGAAAAAGGAATTTTTGTAGTGACACAAGGTGTGTCTTATCATAAGAAATGGGAGGAGGATTAATCATGGAACAGTATTTATGTATTGGATGTGGAGCAACAATCCAAACGGAAGATCCAAAAGGAACGGGGTACACACCGCAAAGTGCATTAAATAAAATGCTGGAAAGTGAAGGCCCTCTCTATTGCCAACGTTGTTTTAGACTCCGTAATTATAATGAGTTACAACCAGCATCTCTAACAAACGATGACTTCTTAAAGATGTTAAGTAGTATAGCGGATGAAGATGCGCTAGTTGTGTTTGTGGTTGACTTATTTGATTTATATGGAAGTATGATTTCCGGATTGAAACGTTTTGTGGGCGATAACCCGATTTTATTTGTAGCCAATAAGGTGGACTTATATCCAAAATCGGTGAACCGCAATCGTCTGAAAGCGTGGATTGAACGTCATGCAAAAGAGTACGGCATTAAACCGGTCGACACCCTTCTTGTGAGTGGCCATAAACGGATTCAAATTGACGAGTTATTAGAGAAGATTAACGAGTACCGTAAAGGGAAAGATGCGTATGTTGTAGGAGTCACAAACGTAGGAAAATCAACACTGATTAATAAGTTGATTCAAAGTATTGGTGAAACAGGCGAAGTGATTACGACGTCTCAATATCCAGGAACAACTCTTGGACAAATTGATATTCCATTTGATGAACATTCTTCATTAGTGGATACGCCAGGGATTATTCATCGTCACCAAATTACGCACTACTTAGCGGAAAAAGAAATGAAGAAAGTCTTGCCGCAAAAAGAGTTACAACCAAAGACTTTCCAATTAAATAGCGAGCAAACAATTTTTATCGGTGGCTTGATTCGTGTCGACTACGAACAAGGAGAACGAAATTCATTTACCTTCTATACACCGCAAACAATCGACTTGCATCGCACGAAGTTGGAGAAGGCGACAGAGTTTTATGCAAAACATGCAGGAACACTTCTAACGCCACCAACAGGAGATAATATGAAGTTGTATCCAAAATTAGTGAAGAAGACATTTACGATTAAAGAAAAAACGGACTTAGTGATTGCAGGTCTTGGCTGGGTAACGATTCAAAAACCAGGTACGGTATCTGTATGGAGTCCTAAAGAAGTTGATGTGATTCAACGTCAATCGATTATTTAAGAAAGGAGAGCTTTCATGGAATTAAAAGGGAAAGAAAGACAGTTCTTCAAAAAAGAAGCACACTCGTTGAAGCCAATCTTCCAAATCGGAAAAGGCGGACTTAGCGAAGAGATGATTCATCAAATTCAAAACGCTGTTGAGAAACGCGAATTGATTAAAGTGACTTTATTACAAAACACATTAGAGGAACCACAAGAAGCTGCAGAAACGATTGCAGAGGCGACTGGAAGTACCATCATTCAAGTGATTGGGCATACGATTGTGTTATATAAAGAAGCACGAAATCCAAAACATAGAGATCTTTCAGTACGATTTGCAGAATTCAAAAAAAGAGGTCGATAGACGATGGTTGCTGAACTCAATATTTTTTCTGAGACATTAAACAAAACTGAAAAATTCGGTGAAGAAATGCCGGTAGAACGTGTGGGGCTTATCGGTGGTAGTTTTAATCCGCCGCATATTGCGCATTTAATTATGGCTGAACAAGCGCGTGTGCAATTAGGATTAGACAAGGTTTACTTTTTACCGAGTCATATTCCGCCACATGTGGATGAGAAAAAGACCATTGATGCGAGTACTCGTGTGGAGATGACACGTCTTGCGATTCAAGATAATATTTATTTTGATATCGAGACGATTGAACTCGAGCGTAATGAGAAGAGTTATACGTATGATACGATTCAGCTCTTAAAGAGACAAAATCCGAATACGGAATATTACTTTATCATTGGTGGAGACATGGTGGATTATTTACCGACATGGCACCGTGTGGATGAATTAGTTCATGAGGTGCAATTTGTCGGAGTTGAACGTCCAGGATACGAAAAAGAAACACCGTATCCAGTGTTATGGATTACTGCACCAAAAATGGATATTAGTTCGACACAAATCCGCAAAAATGTTCTATTCCAACAAAGTATTAAATATTTGGTACCAGAATTAGTGGAAGCCTATATCGCAGAAAAGGGGTTGTATTTAGAATGAGCGAAGTACAAAGCTTTGAACCTTATACAACAATGACAAGAGAAGAGTTGTTGTCTCATGTTCAGTCAAATATGAGCGACAAGAGATATCAACACTGTTTGCGTGTCGAACGAAAAATATTAGAATTAGCAAAACTCTACGGCGTCGATGAAAAAGCAGCTGCGTTTGTGGGACTAGCGCATGATTATGCTAAAGAAATCCCAGTGGACAAACAGCAAGCTCTCGCCAAAGAAATCGGACTTCCCGAAATGTATCACCATGAAGGCTCTGAAATTCTACACGGACCGATTGGAGCGTACTTGATTTCAAACCTGTGCGGCGTAAAAGACGAAGCGTTGTTAGATGCCATTCGTGAACATACGATTGGAGGGCTTCAAATGAGCCTACTTTCGAAGTGTCTCTTTGTGGCAGATGCAATCGAAGACGGAAGAGATTATCCAGGTGTGGATACTGCTCGTGAGATTGCAGCGAAGAATATCGATGATGCGGTCTTTTATTTATTGAAGCATACATTGGAATTTTTATTGGAAAAAGAAGTCTCTATTTTTCCAAAAACAATAGAAGTTTATAATCATTATTTGAAACAAAGAAAAGGAGAATAGAATGGAACATACAAGTAAAAAATTATTACAAGTTGTTTTAGATGCTTGTGAAGACAAGTTAGCACAAGAAGTGGTAGCGCTAGACGTAGCAAGTCTTACACCAGTTGCTGAATATTTCGTGATTACACACGGTAAAAACGAAAAGCAAGTTCAAGCAATTGTCGATGCAGTTGAAGAAGCGGTTGAAAAAGAAGGCTTCGAAGTAAGAAATATCGAAGGTAAAGATGGTGGCAAATGGATTTTAATGGACTTAAACGATGTAATTGTCCATGTATTCTATTATGCAGATCGCGAATTCTATAATTTAGAAAAATTATGGAGCGATGCACCAATTGTGAATATTGTGAGTGAAAACTAATGAACTATCAAAAATTTGCTCATGTATATGACCAAGTGATGGATCAACAACTCTACGAGGAATGGACGGACTATGCAGTTCGTTCTTTTTCGCATAGTGCCAAAAGACCGGTTCGTAAAGTGATGGAACTTGCATGTGGAACAGGTGAGGTGTCGATGCGTCTTGACGATAAAGGATACGAAGTCATTGGTGTTGATTTATCCAAAAATATGTTAGAAATCGCCGAAAAGAAGGCTCAAGGTAGACCTATCGAATGGCTTCAAGCGGATATGCGAGTGCTCGAAGATGTACCAACAACAGACGCTGTAACGCTCTTTTCAGATTCGCTCTGTTATTTAACGGACTTTGAGGATGTTGTTTCAGTCTTTGAAGCAGTGTACGACCATTTAGAAGAGGGTGGAATTTTCCTTTTTGATGTTCATTCGCTCTATCAAATGCAAGAAGTCTTTCCAGGATACCAATATCATTTCGTGGAAGACGATTTTGCATTTCTTTGGCAAAGCTATGAATTAGACGAGCCAGGCAGTGTAGAACATGTAATTGATATGTATATTAAACAAGAAGACGGCAATCTGTTCGAGCATTTCCAAGAAGTACATGAGGAACAAACTTTCCCAATTGAAATGTACGAAGCAGCGCTGGAGATGGTCGGATTCACAAATATCAAAGTGAAGGCTGATTTCGGGCAAAGCGAAGTACAAGAAACGAGTCCGCGTTGGTTTTTCCAAGCGGTGAAATGAGGCTTGTGTATGAAGGTATGTGGAGTAATCGCAGAATTTAATCCATTTCATCAAGGTCATGCTTATTTGTTAGAACAAGCACGCAAAAAAACGGGGGCTGATGTTCTTGTTGTAGTGATGAGCGGCAACTGGGTGCAACGAGGCGAACCTGCCATCGAGCAGAAATGGAGCCGTGCAAAAGTCGCGCTTCAAAACGGAGCCGATGTTGTCATCGAGATGCCAACTGCGGTGAGCTGCCAAGCAACAGACCGCTTTGCAAAAGGTGCAGTTGAAATCTTGCAAAAGGTGGGGTGCGATTCCTTAGCTTTTGGCTGCGAAAGTGGCGATGGGACATTTTTCGAAGAAGCTGTATCTCAGCGGGAGACTATCGAAAAAGAAATTAGTCGCTTTGTAGAAGAGAACCGGTCACTAACTTTTGCGAGCCAATTAACACAGCTTGCTGTGAAAGAGTTTGGAGAAGAAAGTGCACTTGCCCAAGCCTTGCAGTCTCCAAATCAACAATTGGGATTAGCCTACGCCGTTGAAAATGCAAAGGGTGAACATCCAATGCAGATCGTTCCAATTACACGAGTAGGAAGTGGGCATTTGGATGATGCGTTAGACGAGACTGCTTTTGCTAGCGGAACAGCCTTACGAAAAGCCCTAAAAGGTAATCGCGATGAGAAAGTTTTACGAGACCAACTATCCTATGTACAATTCGATGAAGAAGAGTACAAAAACGATTGGAGCTTTTATTGGCCACTCTTGAAGAGTATCGTTTTAAGAAGTACTGACGAAGAGTTATGTGCCATTTATCAAATGGAAGAAGGTATCGAGAATCGCTTGAAGGGAGCTGTTCGAACTTCTTCAACGATTGAGGAGTGCCTCCAACATCTCAAAAACAAACGTTGGAGTTGGGCAAGGTTGCAACGACTTCTCGTTTATGTTTTACTTGGTGTAACCAAAGAGGAAATGGAAGATTATTGGAGCAGTCCAATTGAGCAAGGGACAGTTCTTGGTTTTACAGTAAAGGGCCAAGAATGGTTGAAGAATATGAGAGAAGTAGAGTCATTCCATTTAATTACCAATTACGCAGCGCATAAAGATGAACGCCAAGAAAGTTGGGATTTATTGTATGATTTTTGGAATCCATCCAAGCAAATTTCTGCAACGGTCTTTAAGCCTGTTCAAGTGAACAAAGAGGAAGGATTTTAATCTCTGTTTTTTCAAGCTTGTAAAGTAAAAAGCTTTGACAAACTTTCAATAAACTAGTATAATTCAGTATGTTGCTTTAGGGGTGAAAATTGTGAAAATATCAGTTAAACAACTTCAGGATTCTCAAGGGATTCCAAATTACTTTGATACAGAAATTAATGTGGAAGAGGCATTAAAACGACGAGATGATTCGATTCTTGCTGTTTCGCCAGCACACATCAAAGGATTTCTTGTTTATCAAAACGAATCAGTTGTAGCGCAATTTACTTGCGATGTTGATATCACACTTCCTTCATCCAGGTCTTTAGAGCCAGTGGTAGTTCCACTCCACATTGATATTGTGGAAAGATATGTCCCATCCCATTACTCAGTTGATGAGAAAGAGCTAACAGAAATTGTGATGCCTCTTGATGGTGATTGGGTTGACTTAGAACCCGCTGTGGAAGATCATATTTTACTTTCAATTCCTTTACAAGTCTTATCGCAAGAGGAATTGAGTGAAGATAAAATGCCTTCTGGAAACGATTGGGAGGTTGTAACGCAAGAAGCTCTTGAAGAGCGACGCAAACAACAAAAAGAGCAATCGGTTGATCCAAGGCTAGCGTCTTTACAGTCTTTCTTCGAAAAGGATGAGACTGAGAAGTAAAAAGCATTATGTAAAGAAGATTGATTAGGAGGTGTACAAAAATGGCAGTACCAAAACGTAAAACATCAAAAGCGAGAAAAGCAAAACGTCGTACTCACTTCAAATTAGAAGTTCCAGGTTTGAGCGCATGCCCATCATGTGGAGCATTAAGAAAGAGCCATCACGTTTGTCCTGAGTGTGGTTCATACGACGGAAAAGAAGTTGTTTCTAAAGAAGCATAATCATAAACGTTACAAAACCTTAGACAGTTGTCTAAGGTTTTTTCTTTTTTAACATTAAAAAGTACAGATGTATCAAAAATGATACGTATCATTTTTGATACATTTAAAAATATTATGAGTTTTAAGAAATCTATTGTAAACTAATAGTGATGGAGGTGAGTCAATGTTATTTTTTGAAATCGTACTATGGTTAGTCTTTATTTTAAGTTATGTCGGCTTCACGGTCGTTTTTGGGAATCGAATCTTCTATAATGAGACTCGCTTCATAACAATTCGTGAAATTATGACACCAATGCTATTATTAATCTTGCATACAACAAGTGTGAATGTGTTTGGGTATTCTTGGTTTAGTTTTGCCACACTTGGATTTTCTTTGATTGGATTGGCATTGCTATTTTATAAATTAAAAACAGGGAAGCTCATCCTTAGACCTTTCCTCCACCAATTGTTCTCGATTGCGTTTTTATACTTTGGTGTACTCGTAATTCTTGTTCAGGTGGGAAGATTCTTTAAATAATCGCATAATATCAAGGATAGTAAGCTCTTTACGATTGAATCGTAGAGAGCTTTTTTGTGCTTCAAAAACAAAAAATGGGGGCGAAAAAACTTTTTTTAACTTTTTTTGGTAAAAAAGTGGTGAAAAGTGGTGGGATGTGGTACACTATGGTTACTAAAATTATTGGAATGGAGGAGTTTGCATGTTAATCGGTGAATATCAACATACAATTGATGCAAAAGGACGTATGATCGTGCCTGCTAAGTTTCGTGAAGATTTAGGTTTCACCTTTATCGTGACACGCGGACTTGATGGCTGTTTATACGGTTATCCTCTCGAACAATGGGAGCTCATTCAAAATAAATTAAGAGACTTACCACAGTCGAAAAAAGACGCACGTGCCTTTACACGTTTTATGAACTCTGCTGCGATTGAAGTAGAATTCGACAAACAAGGTCGTGTGAATATCTCGCAAACATTACGTGAGTATGCGGGATTAGAAAAAAATTGCCGTATCATCGGGAACAATGATCGTATTGAGATTTGGAACGAGGATCGTTGGCAAGAATATATTGCTGAAACTGAAGAGAATTTTGAAGAATTGGCCGAACATATGATTGATTTTGGCTTTTAGAAAGGGAAGGGACCATGTTTAAACATATCACTGTATTGCTACATGAAACGGTAGATGCATTATCCATTAAGCCAGACGGAATCTACGTAGACTGTACGCTTGGTGGTGCTGGACATAGTCAATACCTGCTTAGCCAACTAACAACAGGTCATCTCTATTGCTTTGACCAAGATATGCAAGCTATTAATCACGCGAAGGTTCGCCTTGCTAAAGAAGTCGAAGAAGGAAAAGTGACGTTTATTCACGCGAACTTCCGTCAATTGAAGAAAGAACTTGGAAAACTAGGTGTTTCTAAAGTAGACGGAATTCTTTACGACTTAGGAGTATCTTCACCACAACTCGATCAGATTGAACGTGGTTTTAGTTACCATCAAAATGCAAAACTCGATATGCGTATGGATCAAAGTGCTCCATTAACGGCAGAAGAGATTGTAAATGAATGGAGCTATGACGAATTAGTTCGTATCTTCTATCGATATGGGGAAGAGAAGTTCTCGAAACAAATCGCTCGAAATATTGAGCGTATCCGCGCGAAACACCGTATTGAAACAACAGGTGAATTAGTGGATATCATTCGAGATAGTATTCCAGCTGCTGCAAGACGAAAAGGGGGACATCCTGCTAAAAGAATTTTCCAAGCGATTCGTATCGCGGTAAATGATGAATTAGCAGCGATTGAGGATTCGCTTGAGCAAGCATTTGAAGTTGTTGGCGTGGGAGGCCGAATCAGTGTGATTTCATTCCATTCTTTGGAAGACCGCATTGTCAAAACAATGTTCAAACAGCAAAGTACAGTAGAAAAGGCACCAAAGAACTTGCCGATTCTACCAACGGAGGAAGAAAAAGCTCCATTCCAATTGGTGAATAAAAAGCCAATTTTACCAAGCATTGAAGAAATTACAGAAAACTCTCGTTCACAAAGTGCGAAATTGAGAGTCATCGAAAGAGTAAAATAAAAGGATAATTTAGAAAGAAGGGAATTCTAGTGGCATTAGCAGAAAAATATGTAGATACAATGAATGTTGCGGTACCTACGCAAAAGCCTCTAGTTCGTGGAGACCGCGAAGTAACATCAATTCCGCAAGAAAGACAAAAAGCAGATTTACTTCGACTTTTAGCAGTTTCTGGTTTTGTTATTGCAGCTTTAGCGGTTATCACAATTGTAGCGAGCATGATCGTGGCTAACAAAAATAGACAATTACAAGATATCGAGTCACAAACAACATTAATTCAACGTGAAAACAATACATTGCTTCAGGCAACACAAGAATTGTCTCAGTACGACCGAGTTAATCGTATCGCTAACGAACAAGGCTTGAAGATGAACGAAGAAAATGTTAGGAATGTTGGACGATGAGAAATACGAAAAACAATAACATTGCGGGAAATAGGCATCAAGCGAGCCGAATTTTAGTAGGACTCGCAGGTGTTTTATTTCTCATTTTTTCTGTACAGTTCTTTCAAATCATGGTTGTAGGGAATATCCATGGTGTGGATTTACGTGCAGAAATCAATGATAAGATCCATCAAAAACGCACACTTGCTGCAAAACGCGGTACTATTTATGATGCTAGTGGCAGCCCGATTGCAGTGGATGCGACAAATTATTCTTTATATGCCGTCTTAACAGATGAGTGGAGTAAGAATGCGGATACGCCAGATTATGTCACAGATGTTAATAAGACAGCAGAAGCACTTGTAAAACACATTTCTTTATCAAAAGAAGAAATCGTGAAATTGTTAAGTCAAAAGAATGTTTCTCAAGTAGAGTTTGGGAGTGCGGGTAAGAATTTATCAGTGCAAGTGAAGGAAGCGATTGAAGCTGAAAAACTTCCGGGAATTAAGTTCTCAGAAAGTCCTGCGCGTTACTATCCAAATGGGATTTTTGCTTCTCATTTAATCGGGTATACAGATACTGTTGAAGAAAACATCGATAATAAAACCATCACTACATTAGTAGGGAAGACTGGTCTTGAAGGCCTTTATAATGAACAGTTAACAGGGGTTGCGGGCGAAGTTGAATATTCTGTAGATGGAAATGGATATGTTATTACTGGTACAGAAAAGGTTACGAAGCAACCAAAGGATGGGGTGGACTTAACGTTAACCATCGATAAGAGATTACAAACGTATTTAGAATCTCTTGTTAGTGAGGTAGATAAAAAATACCAACCAGTCCAAATGACGGCGATGCTTGTTGATCCTAAAACAGGAAACATCGTTGCGGCAACACAACGTCCAACTTATAACTCAACAACAAAAGAAGGTATTGATCTTCAATGGAACAATCTGCTGTTGGATCAAGCTTATGAACCAGGCTCTACCATGAAAGTATTGGCTCTTGCTGCAGCTATTAATGAAGGTGTGTTTGACCCTAATGAGAAATATCAATCGGGTAGTGTGAAAATTTACGATGATTTAATTAGTGATTATAATAAAGTTGGATGGGGGAAAATAAGTTATTTGGAAGGGTTAGCTCACTCAAGTAATGTTGCCTTTGTTCACATCATCCAAAAAATTGGTATTGAAAAATGGAAACAATATTTAGAAGCATTTGGATTCGGAAAATCTACTAACTCAGGTTTTGCTAATGAGATTTCCGGTTCGAATCCATTCAATTCATACTTACAACAATTATCAACTGGTTTTGGTCAAGGTGTTACCGTGACAGCCTATCAAATGATGCAAGCTTTCACCGCGATTGCCAATGGGGGACAAATGCAAAAATTACGTTTGGTGGACCATTTAACAGATCCAGATACAGGAAAAGAAACTCCTAATCCAACAACATCATTAGGAAAAGTTATTACTCCTGAAACTGCGAAGAAGACACTACAATATTTATTCCAAGCAACTCGTATGAAAAACGGAACGGCCTATGATTTCAATATTAACGGCGAAGAAGTAGCAGCTAAAACTGGTACTGCTGAAATCATTAATCCGCAAACGGGTAAATATTACTCAAGTGGTAATAATTATATTTATTCTGTAGTAGGGTTTGCACCATATGATGATCCAAAATATATTTTATATATTACGGTGAAACAACCTCGTGTATCAGTAACAGGGAACACAATTATTAAAGAAATTTTCAATCCATTAATGAAGAGAAGTTTAGAATACTCTAGACTCTCAGAGTAAAAGAAGGAGGAAGAACATGTTTGCGAAAGAACTAGCGGACTTGTTAGTCATTAAAGAAGTGGAAGGCTCGCTTGAGGGCGTCACTGTAGAAAAATTAGCACAAGATTCGCGAAAAGTTGTGCCCAATACTATGTTTTTCTGTATCGAAGGTGTAACGGTAGATGGGCATCAATTTGCAGGAAAAGCAAAAGAGCTAGGATCGAGTGTGTTCGTGGCTTCAAAATCTATCAAAGAACAAGTGGGAGATTCACCTGTGATTTATGTCAAAGACGTGACACGTGTGATGACACTCTTTGCAAATCATTTTTACGGGTATCCATCTGAATCATTAAATATGATTGGAGTTACAGGAACGAATGGGAAAACGACTGTAACGCATATGGTGGACTATTTATTAGAAGAATTAGGAAAACCAACTGCACTGATTGGAACGATGTATCGTAAAATTGGTGAGGAACGTATCGAAACAAGAAATACAACGCCAGAAATCTTAACGGTGCATGAGACATTGCAAAAGGTGAAAGAAATCGGTGGAGACACTTGTATTATGGAAGTTTCTTCTCATGCCCTTCAATTAGGTCGTGTGTGGGGAATTGACTATAATGTAGCGGTATTTACAAACTTGACGCATGAGCATTTAGATTTGCATAAAACAATGGAAAACTATGCGCATGCTAAAAGTCTACTATTCTCGCAACTTGGAAACCATTCTAAAAATGGAAAACCTCGTGTTGCAATTCTAAACATTGATGAAGAGCACTATGAACAATTCGCATACTCAACTCCTTGCGAAGTGATTTCATATGGATTTAGTGAAAAAGCGGATATCCGTGCAACGGATGTTCAAACAAACGGTGCGACGACTTCATTTACAGTAACAATGAATGGACAAGAGCTTCCAGTAACAATTCCGATGATTGGACTCTTTAATGTCTATAATGTTTTGGCTGCTTTTGCTGTAGCAGTTGTGAATGGAATTTCACTCGAACGTGCTGTAAGCAGAATGAAACGATTCCCTGGTGTGGGTGGTCGTATGCAGTTGATTCAACAAGGACAACCATTCCAAGTAATTATCGACTTTGCACATACACCAGATGGGCTACAAAATGTGCTTGAAACACTTGAAAAAGTGAAAGTAAATCGAGTGATTACAATCATGGGTCATAGCGGTGGTAACCGTGATTCAAGTATGCGACCTGAGCTTGGAGAAATTGCGTTTGATAAATCCGATTATGTGATTTTAACAGCAGATAATCCAAGAAATGAACCGCTTGAAAAGATTTATGCAGAAATTCTAGCAGGAAGAAAAGATGAAAAGACTGCTTATGAATGCATTGATAATCGAGAAAGTGCGGTGAAACGTGCACTTGAAATTGCTCAAGAAGGGGATATCTTACTATTTGCTGGTAAAGGTGTTGAACCGTACCAAGTAATCGGTGATGAGTATATTCCATATAATGAAGTAGAAACAGTTATTGCAAGTTTAGAAGCATTAGGCTTTAAAAATCACGAGTAGAAGAAGGAGAAGATTATGATCGAAGTCATTTTATCAGTCGGCTTAGCGTTCCTTGCGACAGTCATTGCCGAACCACATTTCATTCAATATATGAAGATGAAACAATTAGGTCAAACAACATTAGATGAAGGTCCATCATGGCATAAAGCCAAAAGTGGAACTCCAACAATGGGTGGACTTGTGTTCCTTTGTATGATTAGTATTTCTAGTTTAATTGTCGGAGCTGTTTTCGGACACTTCAATTTCGTCTTATTAAGTGGCGTTATTGGTTTCGCCTTCTTCGGGTCAATTGGTTTCTTAGACGACTTTATTAAAGTGTTTAAAAAACAAAACGAAGGGCTAAAGAGTCACGAAAAATTTGGATTACAATTAATCGGAGCAGCCATCTTCGTAGTGCTTTTCCTTTTAAGTGGGAATGCACCATTAATCTATCTTCCAATTTTTGGTGAAGTAAACAGTATTATCTTGTTTGCATTATTTACAATCATTTGGATTGCAGGATTTTCTAACGCAGTTAACTTAACAGATGGATTAGATGGGTTAGCAGCATCTACTAACATTATTGCATATGGTATTTATGGGATTATGGCGTATAGAGCAGCGCAACATTCGATTGCAATTTTCTGCTTCTGTGTAGTCGGCGGGCTTCTTGGATTCTTAGTGTATAACTGGAAACCAGCCAAAGTCTTCATGGGAGACGTTGGTTCATTAGCTCTTGGAGCAGGACTTGCTATCATTTCGATTATGCTTCATAAAGAATGGACATTATTACTTGTAGGAATCATCTTTGTTGGGGAAACACTTAGCGTTATTTTACAAGTGGGTTCTTTTAAACTAACAGGCAAACGTATCTTCAAGATGAGTCCAATTCACCATCACTTTGAAATGAGTGGTTGGAAAGAAGTGAAGATTGTTTCTGTGTTTAGTGCAATCGGACTTATTGCAGGTTTAATCGTTGCATTTGTCTTTTAAGAGAATTAACATATTTCATTAGGAGAGCTGGTCATTTTTGTCCAGCCTTTCTCCATATACATATTAAAAAAGAAAAATTGGAGGAATCATTGTGCGGAATACACATGCATTTGAAAATAAAAAAGTACTAGTCATTGGACTTGCAAAGAGTGGAGTGAGTGTAGCAAAACTATTACACCAGTTACACGCGGATGTAACAGTAAATGATAGAACACCACTTGAGGAAAGTGTAGACGCACAAGGGTTAGTCGCTAAAGGCATTAAAGTAGTCTCAGGAGGACATCCTCTAGAACTACTCGATGAGCCCGTTGATTTCGTTGTGAAGAACCCAGGGATTCCTTATTCAAATCCATTAGTCGCTAAAGCAGTCGAGAAGGGCTTGCCTGTTTATACTGAAATCGAAATTGCACAACGTGTCATGGAAGGAACCGTACTTGGAATTACAGGTTCAAATGGGAAAACAACAACGACGACATTAACGAACCTTATGTTAAAAGAATCATTCCCTGAAAGAAGAACTTTTGCATGTGGAAATATTGGTGTTCCTTTATCCCTACTTGCAGGTGATTCAAAAGATTCGGATATCTATGTCACTGAATTATCAAGTTTCCAATTAATGGGAATTGAAGAGTTTCGACCTAAAGTAGCGTGTATCGTGAATATCTTTAGCGCTCATTTAGACTATCATGGGTCTCGCGAAGAGTATGTAAAAGCAAAATTACAAATTACTAAAAATCAAACAGAAGAGGATTTCCTCGTTTATAATGCGGATTTCCCAGAGTTATATGAGTTTATTAAAGATCATACAAAAGCAACATTAGTTCCATTCAGCCGCAAATCTGTGTTAGAACACGGAGCTTATGCTGATGAAACTACGATTTACTTTAATGGAGAAGCAGTTATGCCACTTGAAGCGATTCAAGTACCCGGCGTTCAAAACGTTGAGAACGTGTTAGCAGCAGTTGCGATTAGTAAATTACAAGGTGCAGCTAACGAAGGAATCGAAAAAGCGGTTCGTTCATTCCATGGAGTAAAACACCGTACACAGTATGTGAAAACAATTGAAGGTCGTAAATTCTACAATGATTCAAAAGCTACGAATATCATTGCGACACAAACAGCGTTACGTAGTTTTACAAATCAATCTGTTGTATTAATTGCGGGCGGACTTGATCGTGGTAATGGTTTTGAGGAATTAGAACCATCACTTGGAAATGTCCGTGAAATGGTCGTTTACGGGGAAACAAAAGAGAAGTTAAAAGCGACTGCTGAAAAACTATCTATTCCAGTAACCGTAGTAGAAACATTAGAAGAAGCAGTGCCAAAAGCGTATGCAGCTAGTCGTGAAGGAGAAATTGTATTACTTTCACCAGCATGTGCAAGTTGGGATCAATTTGCCAACTTTGAAGTGCGCGGTGATTGTTTCATTGACGCAGTAGAAAAACTGTAATATATAGGAGAAAAAAGATGAGAGTATTAGTTTCAGGAGGAGGAACGGGTGGTCATATTTATCCAGCTCTTTCCTTAATGAATTATTTGAAAGAACAAGACCCTTCAACAGAGTTTCTCTATGTAGGGACTGAACGTGGATTAGAAAGTACTATCGTTCCTAAAGCGGGATATGATTTTAAAACGATCAAGATTCAAGGAATCGTTCGTTCATTGTCGCTAGAAAACTTTAAAACATTATGGTATTTCTGTACAAGCTATTTTAAAGCAAAAGAAATCGTGAAAGAGTTCAAGCCGGATATCGTTATCGGTACTGGGGGATATGTATGCGCGCCTGTATTATATGCTGCAGCAAACATGGGAATTCCAACGATTATTCATGAGCAAAACAGCTTAGCAGGAATTACAAATAAATTTTTAGCACGTAAGGTTTCTAAAATTGCAATTTGCTTTGATGCGGTTCGTAAAGACTTTAAGAAGTATGAAGATAAAGTGGTTATGACAGGAAACCCTCGTGGACAAGAGTTAGCCAATGCCCAAAAAGATGATTCTTACTTAGCATCTATCGGTATTCAAAAAGAAAAACCAATCGTACTGATTTTCGGAGGAAGCCGTGGGTCGCTTCGTATGAACGAATCATTTATCGAAGCACTTGAAGAATTCGAGAAAAAAGATTATCAAGTAGTCATGGTCACTGGACAAGTGCATTATGACAAAATCAACAATCATATTACAAGTTTGAAAAAACCATTGCAAAATATCACAGTTTTACCATATATTAATAATATGGTGCAAATGTTCCAAAACACAGACCTCGTTGTCTGCAGAAGTGGAGCAACTACATTGATTGAATTAACAGCACTTGGCTTGCCAAGTATTTTAATTCCAAGTCCATACGTAACTGAAAATCACCAAGAAGCAAATGCGATGTCATTAGTAGAAAAAGACGCCGCAACGATGATTTTAGAAAAAAACCTAAACGGTGAAAGTTTAGTCGCAGAAATCGATCGTATTATGAATGATGAAGCTAAACGTAAAGAAATGGCTGAAAATTCAAAAGCCTTGGGAATTACAGATGCGTCAAGTCGACTTGAAACAATTATTCATTCTCTAGTGAAATAAGGATTAAGGAGGAGAATATGTTTAATCGAAAGAAACCACAACAAACTCCTCCACGTGAACTAACACCTTGGGAGTTAGCGCAACAAAGTTCTCCAAGAGTAGAGCAACCTGTTCCTGAAGAACCTGTACAAAAGGTGAAAAAGAAAAAGGAACCGAAGCCTAAAAAGACGAAACCAAAGTCACAAGGTATTACGAATGCAACACTCTTAAAAGGGATTTTTATTGTTTGTGCGGGATGGAGTATTTACTTTATTTCACCACTTTCGAAAGTTTCTGATATTGAAGTAGTCGGATTGAATCAAGTTCCAGTGGAATTAGTTCAAGAAAATGACGGTATTACCAAGGGACAAAGCATATGGACAATTTTAGCGAATCGTTATCGTACAGCTAACTTGTTAAAAAATGCTAGTCCAAAAATTAAGGATGCTTCCGTACAATTAGTGGCATGGAATAAAATGCGTTTGAATATTGAAGAAAATCCAGCGATTGGTTATTACCAAAGCGATGATAAGCACTATGAGCTTTTGGCAGATGGTCAAATCATTGAAGTAGAGGCCGATGCAACGCCGAAGGATTATCCATTATTGTATATGTTTACAGATGACTCGCAATATCAAGCACTCGCAAAACAATTGGAGAAAGTTCCAGCAAGTGTGATTCGTGAAATCGTAGAGATTCAGTATCCAAACGATACAAAAAATCACCAAAAGATTTATCTGAAGATGAAAGATGGCAATCGTGTCATCGGAAATCTGAAAGATATTGGAGATAAATTAGGGTATTATCCATCAATTACAAAACAATTGAATGGGAAAAAAGGAACTGTGGATATGGAAGTGGGAATCTATTTCACACCAGATACGACAGTTCAATAAAAAAGTCTTAAAACTCGCTCATATGTTTTTTTAAGTGGACAAAATTATGTTAAAATATAAGGAGTATCACTTATCAATAAACTTTAAAAAATGAAATAGAAATGAATCGTATAGGAGGTTTCAATAAACGTGAAAAATCAGGGAATTTATGTGAGTTTAGATATTGGAACCACTTCAATAAAGGTTGTAGTAGCTGAATATGTCAGAGGGCAATTAAATATTATTGGAGTCGGCAATGAAAAATCAGAAGGATTAAGCCGTGGAGTCATCGTTGATATTGACGAAACAGTTGAATCTATTCGCAAAGCAGTTCGTCAAGCAGAACAAAAATCAAACATCCAAATCAAGGATGTTATCGTTGGGATTCCAAGTAATCAAATCTCAATCGAACCTTGCCACGGTATGATCGCCGTATCAAGTGAAAATAGAGAGATTACAGATGTGGATGTGTACAATGTTATTTCCGCAGCGAAAGTTCGTTCAGTAGCACCTGAACGTGAAATCATCTCTGTGATTCCAGAAGAATTTATCGTAGATGGATTTGATGGAATTAAAGACCCACGCGGAATGATTGGTGTTCGTCTTGAATTGTTTGCGAGCATGATTACCGGTCCTAAGACGATCGTACATAACATTAAACGTTGTATTGACAAAGCTGGCTTAAACATCGAAGAAATGGTTATCCAACCATTAGCGATTAGCCAAGTAGCATTAACACCAGGAGAAAGAGAATTTGGTACAGTCCTTATCGATATGGGTGGAGGACAAACAAGTGCTTCAGTAATGCACGATAACCAATTGAAATTCTCATTCGTGGATCAAGAAGGTGGAGACTTCGTATCAAAAGATATCTCAATCATCTTGAATGCAAGCTTTGAAAATGCAGAACGTATTAAACGTGAATATGGATATGCAATTTCATCAGAAACTTCAGCTGATGAATTCTTCCCAGTAGAAACAATTGGTAAGAAGGATCCAGTTAAAGTAGATGAACATTACTTATCAGAAATCATCGAAGCACGTGTGGTTCAAACTTTTGAAACTGTTAAACGTGCATTAGACCAAGTGGAAGCTTTAAAACTTCCAGGAGGAATCGTGTTAACAGGTGGAGCTTCTTCATTAGCAGGAGTTCAAGAGTTAGCACAAGAAATCTTCGGAGTACAAGTGAAAACTTATATTCCAGAGCAAATGGGAATGAGAAATCCTATTTATGCAACAAGTATGGGGTTAATCAAATACGCTGCAAGCTTAGATGATGTTCACCGTATTGCTCAAAAGGGTAAACCGGTAACGGAACAACGCCCAGTACAAAGCACACCACAAAGTGCTCCTGTACAAGTACAACCAACGGCTCCTGTTCAACAACCACAAGAGTATGAACAAGAACCAACAGGTGAAGAACAAGGGTTTGGAGCGAAAGTGAAGAACTTCTTTAAAATGTTTATTGACGAAAATTAAGATGAGAACCAAGGAGGAAATATAATGGATTTCGAATTCGATACAAATTTAGATGGCGCAGTCATTAAAGTCATTGGTGTTGGTGGTGCTGGTAACAACGCTGTTAACCGTATGATTTCAGAAGGAGTACAAGGTGTAGAGTTCATCGTAGCCAACACAGATACTCAAGCATTAAGAAACTCAGAAGCAGAAACTAAAATTCAATTAGGACCAAAACTTACTAAAGGTTTAGGTGCAGGTTCATTACCTGAAATCGGTCTTAAAGCAGCTGAAGAAAGTGAAGAACAAATTCGCGAAGCTTTAGTTGGAGCAGACTTAATCTTCGTTACTGCTGGTATGGGTGGCGGTACTGGTACAGGTGCTGCACCAGTTGTTGCTCGTATTGCGAAAGAATTAGGCGCATTAACAGTGGGTGTTGTTACACGTCCATTTAGCTTCGAAGGACCAAAACGTGGTCGCTACGCTGCAGAAGGTGTTGCACAATTAAAAGCAAACGTAGATACATTAGTAACAATTTCAAACAACCGTTTATTAGAAATCGTTGATAAAAAGACTCCTATGTTAGAAGCTTTCCGTGAAGCAGATAACGTATTACGTCAAGGGGTACAAGGGATCTCTGACTTAATCACTGCACCAGGTTACGTTAACTTGGACTTCGCAGACGTGAAGACAGTGATGAAAGATCAAGGTTCAGCATTAATGGGTATTGGTGTTGCAAGTGGTGAAAACCGTACTGCAGAAGCTACGAAGAAAGCTATTTCTTCACCATTATTAGAAGTATCTATCGATGGCGCAGAACAAATCCTATTAAACATCACTGGTGGCTCTGACTTAACATTATTCGAAGCACAAGATGCTTCTGATATTGTTGCAGCAGCTTCAACAAGTGAAGTAAACATTATCTTCGGTACTTCAATCAACGAAAACTTAGGTGATGAAGTAATCGTTACTGTTATCGCAACAGGTATCGACGAGGAGCGTAAGCACGAAAAAAAGTCAGCAGCACGCGCTAGTCGTTCACCATTCGCGAATAGCACAGCAACTCGCAAAGATTTAGGAAATAACCCTCAAACTTTCCAAGAAAAACAAGTTCCTTCAAAACCACAGCCAGTGGAAGAAAAGAAACCTGAGAAAGATTTATTTGGAGACTGGGATATCCGTCGAGAAACAACTGTACGTGAAACTACTTCTTCAACTGAAGCTGATTCACCATTCGCACAAAGTAACTTTGTAGAAGCTCCAGTTGAGCCAAAACAAACTGAAAATGATGGATTAGATACTCCGCCATTCTTCAGAAAAAGAAACAGAAATTAATGAGTATCATTAAACAGAATGTAAGTCGTATTATGAACTTGGTTGCATCTTCTTGTAACCAAGTTCATAGACTATCTACGGAAGTTTGTCCGATTGTTGTAACGAAAAATCGTACGGCTCGCGAAGTTCAAGAAATGTACGATTTAGGATTTCGACATTTTGCGGAGAATCGTGTCGAAAAACTATTAGAACCACAAGAACAATTTCCGCAAGAGGACATCATCTGGCATTTAATCGGGCCACTCCAAAAACGAAAAGTGAAGCAAGTCATAAATCGTATCGATTTATTTCATGCGATTGACCGTCTTTCGATTATGGATGAGATTGAAAAACGTCTCGAACACCCATTAGATTGTATGCTGGAAATTAATGTCTCTGGAGAAGAATCGAAGCATGGATTCACACCTGAAGAGGCACTGGATGCTTATAGAACAAGCAAACAATATGAGAAGATTCGTATTGTTGGTTTGATGACGATGGCACCATTTGACGCAAGCGATGAAGAAATTCGCTTCTTTTTTTCGCGTTTAGCACAAATTGCTAAAACAATCGAGAAGGAAGAAGGGTTAGAAGCTCCGTTATATCTCAGTATGGGGATGAGTGGAGACTTTGAGGCTGCGATTGAATGTGGTGCGACGCATATTCGAATTGGTACAAGCTGGTTTGAAAGGGAGGAAGACTAATGGGATTCATGAATAGTTTAAAAAACTTCTTAAGTCCAGAAGGGGACTACTACGAAGAAGATGATCAAATGAATTACTATGAAGAACCTGAAGCACAGGCGGCTCCAGAAACACGTTCAAGAAATACGTCAAATGTTGTTCCATTCCAAAGCCCTGGAGTAAAGAAAACATCTAAGATTTATGTGATGGAACCAAGCGTGTATTCGGAAGCGGAACGCATTGCAGATGCGCTCTTAAAAGGAGAAGCAGTGCTCATTAACTTTAAACGTATGGAACCAAAAGATGCAAAACGTGTCATTGATTTTGTGGTCGGTGTGGCGTATGCTATTAATGGAGACGTACAAAAGGTGAGAGATGAAATCTTTATCTGTTCTCCGGCGAATTTCCAAGTACAAGGAAATTTTGATGACGAGATGGTTGAAACATTTCGTCACACTGAATTTTAGAGGAGTGTAACTTAGTGGGTTTGGAAATTATTAGAGTGATAACAACAGTAGCAGGGATTTATCAATTTATGCTAATCCTTTATGGATTAAATATTTATTGGAACCTATATCTTCCAATGTTCTTGGCGGACTTATTAGATGCTTGTTGCCGTCCGTATGTGTCATTATTCAAAGATGTACGATTTGGGAAATATAGTTTAGCATTAGCAACGTCTATTTTAACGATTTACGTTTCTGTAGGAGTATTGGCATTTATTGTTTCACAAATTTTTGGAGTATAAAAAATGGGAAATGGTGTAGAACAACACTTTAGAAAAGAGGAATTGTCTTTTCTTAAACAAGTGGAAGAATGGGTAGAAGAAGTCCGTTTGCAGTACGCGCCGGTATTGACGAATTTTTTGGATCCACGTCAACAGTTTATTGTGGAGGCGATTGTGGGTCAATATGACGATGTTCGTTATTATTTTGATGGCGGGTATATTGATGCTGAACGGAAACGTTGTATGATTTGTCCGGAATATTATGAGCCAACTTCAGAGGATTTCGAAAATGCTCTATTTCATATTCAATATCCGAAGAAATTTGCGACACTTGGGCATGGAAAGATTCTAGGGTCACTGATGAGCCTTGGCTTTGATCGTAGCTTGATTGGCGATATTATTTCAAACGGAGAAGACTGGCAATTATTCTGCGCTCAAAATATGAAGGAATATATCAAGCAACAGCTAGAAAAGATTGGAAAAGTGGCTGTCCGTCTTGAGGAAGTCGACTATACGAAATTGATTGTACCAGTGGATCATTGGACTGTGGTACAAACAGTCGTTAGTTCGCTTCGACTCGATACGGTGATTGCTTCCGTATTTAATGTGTCAAGACAGCGTTCAAAAGAAATGATTGAAAGTGGTAAAGTAAAGGTGAACTGGACTGAAGAGAACAGACCTGACTTTATGCTCGAAATTTTAGATATTGTATCCATTCGTGGATATGGTCGCCTTCAAATTCAAAAGATTGAAGGGCGCACAAAGAAAGATAAGATTAAAGTAGAACTAGGATTACTAGAAAAGAATAAAAAATAAAGGGGATTTTTTCAATGGCTATTACACCAAACGATATTCATAACAAAGACTTTTCAACAAAATTCAAAGGCTTCGATCCAGAAGAAGTAAATGACTTCTTGGAAGAAGTGAAGAAAGAATTAGAAACGTTAATTCGTGATAATAAAGATTTAGAAAAACGAGTAAAATTCAACGAAGAAAAAGTAGAATACTTTAATTCGATTCAAGAAACATTGAATAAATCAATCCTTGTTGCTCAAGAAGCAGCAGATCGTCTTCGCGAAAACGCACGTAAAGATGCTGAAATCATCGTGTTTGAAGCTGAAAAAGCAGCACAAGCAATGTTGAGAGAAGCAGCTGAAAAAGCAACAGAAATTAACCGTGAAACAGATTTAATTAAGAAAGAAACACGTATTTTCCGTCAACGTCTTCAAATCTTAACACAAACACAATTAGACATGATTAAAAACGAAGAGTGGGATATCGTATTAAATACACCAACTCACATCGAAGTGACACCACCATCTCTTGATGCTATTATCAAAGATCGTGTAAAAAAATCTGAAAACGAAGAATCAAAAGAACAATAATCATTGAAGGGGACACTGGTCTCCTTTTTTGATAGGAAGAGGAATGAATATGGACTTTACAGTCACTGAAGCAGCAAAAAATAAGTTAGATGCAATGCTACAAGAGCGCGGCTTAACAGATGTGTTCTTTGTCATGGATTATGTTGATGGAGATAGCCCTTTTTATGAAGGGATGGTTGGATGCCATTGCCAAGTGTACGATAAATATCATTTAGTGGTATTAAAGAAAGAGCAAAATGAGATTCTGCCTCCAAAGTATGACCAAATTTTTGAGACAAATATTGGGGAAATGGCTTTTGCAAGTCACTATGCGATGATGTTTGATCAGCATAATGTCATTGATTATAGCGTGGATAAATACGGTTTCTACATAAAGAGTGAAGCAGGTATTTTATCGATGCAACTGAATATTGATTTTGTTGGCTAGGGAAGAGAATTACTTCCCTAGTCTTTTTTTATGTCCTTAAACATTTCTTTACCACTAAAAACTTGCAGTTAGTGACGAAACAAAGTATACTAATGCTGTTCACAAAAATACGAGAGGTAAATAATATGAACAAAACAAATCTCGATTTACTAAAACTTATTAAACAACAAGATATTCAAAATCAAAGAGAATTAGCAGAGCTTTCAGACTATTCGCTTGGTCTCGTGAATCGTGAATTAAAACGACTCAGAGAACTGGAACTTGTAGATGCTAAATTTAATCTAACAAGTAAAGCAAAGGCGCTCTTTAAGAAAAATAAACCAAAGAATGCTGTTATTTTGGCTGCTGGATTTGGAATGCGTATGGTTCCAATTAATACTGAAACGCCAAAAGGGCTTCTTGAAGTGAAGAAAGAGCCGCTGATTGAACGCTTGATTAAGCAATTACAAGCAGTAGGGATTACGGACATTACTGTAGTCGTTGGCTTTATGAAAGAGCAATACGAGTACTTAATGGATGACTATCAAGTGAAACTTGCGGTGAATAGAGACTATGCGACAAAAAATAATTTCTATTCATTACAACGTGTTGCAGGAATTCTAGGCAATACGTATATCGTTCCTTGTGACTTATGGTGTAAGGAATCTCCATTTGATACAGATGAATTGTATTCATGGTATTTACTTGGCCAAGAAGAGGTGGAACAAAGCTTCTTTAGAGTAAATAAGAAACAAGAAATCATTACAAGTGATAAAAGAGGAAAAGGAAATCGTCCATACGGTATTTGTTATTTAACAGAGAAAGATGCAAAGTCTGTGGCTAAGCAATTAAACGCTGCGGCTGCGGAAGAAAGACATGAGAAGTCGTTCTGGGAAGTAACGCTTGAAGATGAGAATAGAAAATATACGGTCTATCCAAAATTAATGGATGACGCAACTGTCTTTGAAATCAATACGTATGAACAACTTCGTGAACTTGATAAATCATCCTCGCACTTAGAAACGGATGCTTTGCAGCAAATCTCAAAGGCGCTTGATGTTCAGTTAGACGAAATCGTTAATATCGAAGTATTGAAAAAAGGGATGACGAATCGTAGCTTCCTATTTACTTGTAAGGGTCAAAAATACATTATGCGTATTCCGGGAGAGGGAACAGACCATCTCATCAATCGTAAGGAAGAAGCAGATGTGTATCGTGTCATAGAAGGAAAACAAATTTGCGATGATGTGGTGTACATGAATCCAGACAATGGATATAAGATTACAGCGTATCTGGAAGGAGCGCGTTCATGCGATAGCACGAATAAAAAAGACTTACAGCGCTGTATGGCAAAATTACGCGAGTTCCATCAGTCAAAATTAAAAGTGAAGCATACTTTCGATCCATTTAAGCAAATTGAATTTTATCAAAGCTTGTGGAATGGTCAATCTTCTTTTTATAAAGACCATGCTGAAATGCAGAAGAAAATTTTAGGGCTGAAGAGCTTCGTTGAGAAATATAAAGCAGAGCCAGTATTAAGTCATATCGATTCTGTCTATGACAACTTCCTATTTACAAAAGAGGGAGACATTCGTCTGATTGACTGGGAATATGCTGGAATGCAAGACCCGCATATTGATATTGCAATGTTCTGTATTTATGCAGGGTATGATCGCAAGCAGGCAGATGCACTCATTGACCTTTATTTCGAAGGAAAATGCGAGAAGATGACACGTGTAAAAATTTATGCGTATATGGCGATTAGCGGGATGCTGTGGAGTAACTGGTGCGAGTACAAACGTACACTCGGCGTTGACTTTGGTGAGTACTCATTAATGCAATACCGTTATGCCAAAGATTTCTACCGCATTGTGCAAGAAGAATTAGCAAAAGAGGAAAAATAATGACAAACACAGTAAAACGAGCGATTATTATGGCTGCGGGTAAAGGTACAAGGATGCGTCCGATTACAAATACCGTTCCAAAACCGCTTGTAAAAGTCAATGGGAATCGAATGATTGACACCGTTATTGGTGCGCTTCATGAACAAGGAATCCATGAAATTTATGTCGTGGTAGGTTACTTGAAAGAGAAGTTTGCAGAACTTAAAGCAGACTATCCAGAAATTAACATCGTTGAAAATCCATACTTCGATGTCGCTAATAATATTTCATCACTGTATGTAGTTCGTGACCATTTAGAAGAAGTGATTATCCTAGATGGCGACCAATTAATCTACAACAGTGAAATTTTACATCCAGAGTTTACACGTTCAGGATATGCGTGTATTCCAGTAGAAAATGGCACCGACGAATGGCTCATGCAAGTGGACGACAATGGCGTTGTTACGAGCTGTAGCCGTACTGGAGGACAGAAGGGATGGCAATTATTTAGCATTTCTCGTTGGACGAAAGAAGACGGTCAGCAGTTAAAACGTCATCTTGAAATCGAATTTGAAGACAAGAAAAGCCATGATATTTACTGGGATGATGTGGCAATGTTCTGTTACCCAGAAGAATATGAAATGGGTATTTACCCAATGCAAGAAGGGGATATCGTTGAAATCGATAGCCTTGAAGAATTAGTAGCAGTAGATAACTCTTACAAGAGTGTTCTAGAGGAGGCAAATCATGAATAATGAAGTAGAAAAGAAAAATCTTCGCGACGAGATCGACTGGGTCGCAACGCTTGTACCGCTATTTGGAGTAGTGGTGTTAGGAATTCTCTTTATGATATTTCCAGATGCCAGTTCAGCGGTTCTAGAAGGCGTTCGTAGTTTTCTAGGCGACCAATTCAGTATTTACTACGCAATGCTTGCGGTGGGTGTTTTCCTTTGTAGTGTGTATGTGGCTTTTTCAAAATACGGTCATATCGTACTCGGGGGAGAAGATAGTAAAGTTGAGTATTCTAGCTTTCAATGGGGTGTAATGATTTTTACGTCTACAATGGCAGCAGATATCGTGTTCTATGCGATGATCGAATGGGCATTATACGCACAAGAATCTTATCTTGGAGAACTCGGTAGCGTGCAAAAATGGGCGTCCACATTCCCATTATTCCACTGGGGACCAATCGCATGGAGCTTCTACATCATGCTTGCGGTGGCCTTTGGATTTATGTTGCATAATCGTAAAGTAGAGAAACAAAAATTCTCTGAAGCTTGTCGTCCACTTCTTGGAGACAAAGTTGACGGTTGGATGGGGAAAACCATCGACTTGATTGCCATCTTCGCGTTAATCGCGGGTACTGCTACAACATTCTCGCTAGCAACACCGCTTCTTTCAGCGGCGATGAGCCAAGTGTTTGGGATTCAAAATTCGAAAATTATTACGATTGTAGTCCTATTATTAATTGCAGTTGTATATACAAGTACGGTAATGCTTGGAATGGACGCAGTTTCTAAACTTGCAGCCATCTGTACGTATTTATTCTTTGCCTTACTAGGATATTTCTTATTCTTCGGTGGAGAAACAGTTTATATCTTAGAAACAGGTTTTAGCGCTATTGGGAACCTTGTCCAAAACTTTATCGGAATGTCTACGTGGCTTGATCCGCTTCGTGAAACAAGCTTCCCACAAAAATGGACAATCTATTATTGGTCTTATTGGATGGTTTGGTGTGTGGCTACACCGTTCTTTATCGGTAGTATTTCAAAAGGACGTACCGTTAAAAACACTGTTCTTGGTGGATACGCATGGGGGATTGCTGGGACATTTACGGCGTTTATCATCCTTGGAAACTATGGCTTAGCGCAACAGTTAAAACATGGCTTGGATATTACTGGTATTCTAAGTAATAACGCAGATTATGCGGCAGCTATTTTGAAAATTTTTGATACAATGCCGTTAGCTAACATTGGATTGTTATTACTAGCAGTTACGATGATTGCTTTCTACGCGACAACATTCGACGCTTTAACACTTGTAGTGTCTGCTTATTCATACAAAGAATTAGAGCACACACATGGTAGTGATAAACGTGTCCGCATGTTCTGGTCACTCGTATTTATCTTATTCCCAATCGCGTTGATTTTCTCAGAAAACTCAATGTATAACTTACAATCAGTTGCGATTATCGCGGCACTTCCAATTGGGATTATTATTGTCATGATCATTGCAAGCTTCTTTAAAGATGCAAAGGACTATCTTAAAAATTAAGCTTTGAAATATTTGAAAATAAAAATAACCTATTGCTTAGAGTCTGGTGTGAAGTGCACCCTGTCAAGTAGACAGGAAAATAATTAAAGTGTATGACGAGTTCATAAGAACTCGTCTTTTTATTTATGCTGGGATTTTTAATCCCATTGATAAAGTAATTCTTTTCTTATTATAGAACTGAATATACTCCTCAATTTTCTTGAAAAGAGATTCATAGGTTTTGAAATGATATAAACGATATACTTCTTCCTTTAATGTCCCCCAGAATGCTTCAATTGGTCCATTATCGATACATCTTCCAGGACGGGACATACTATGTGTTATTTGTCCTTTTTCTATAAAGTGCTTAAAGAAATGAGAAGTATATTGGAATCCTCGATCACTATGAATCATTGTTTTTGTTGGAATTATCTTCCTTTTTATTTGATTAAAAGTATCTTTAACGATTTGATTATTGTTTTGCTTAGATATTTGATATGCAACTATCTTCTTTGTACCATAATCTAAAACTGCACTTAAATAAGCTTTTTCTCCCTTCCCATACTTCAATTCAGTGATATCCGTTAATAGTAGAGCCATTGGCTCGTACTCTTTTTTAAATTCTCGATTTAAAATATTAGCTGCAGTGTATTCTTCAGTGTTCGATTTATAACGATAACGTTTTTTTCGTATAACTGCCTTTAATCCCATTAGTTTCATAAGACGCTGAATACATTTATGATTCACTTTTGCATTTCTATAATAGTTTAAATAGATTGTGATACGACGATATCCATATATACCTTGAACAGATTCATATACTTCGTCTATTAATTCCATTAAACGACGTAGTCGTTTTTCAGATTCCGAAGGGACACGATTTAACCATTTATAATAGCCAGCTCTACTAACTTTTAACACTTTACATAATAGAGTAATATGAAATCCTCTTTTACTTAATTTTTTAATCGTTTGATATTCCGCTTCAAATCTCGTTTGGCAAACATCAACTCGCTTTCCACTTCTTGTAATTTTTTTAGTGCGGCATTTTCTGTTTCTAAATATTCGTTTCGCGCCTTTAATATTGCCATTTCTGCACGAATACGCTCAGTTTCTGTCTGTATATTTTCTGGTTTTCGTTTCCCTCGACTGTCTATTAATCCATCAGGACCATATTTTTGATATTTTTTTACCCATTGATACACCAAGTTGTAAGAAACGTTATATTTCTGTGCGGTTTGTTTATAGTTTAATTGATTTTGAATACAGTCTTTGACGATAAGGATTCTTTCTTCGTGCGTTGTTTTTCTATATTTCATAGTGTACACCTCTGGCTTAGGATCGTAGGCCTTCGTGGCCTCACCATTAGTATACTTAATAATCCAATTTCGTACAGTTCTAGCAGAAGGAATTTTGTATTTTCTTGCGATTACTCTTAAATAGGTTTTCGATTCTAAAAACTCTTTAACCACCTTTTCTTTAAATTCCTTTGTATAAGTGTTAAACCCGTCTCGATCTTCTAATGCAGAAGGTCCATTTGCTTTATAGTTCAAAAAATACATATTAAATGCTCCAGGTGAAATCTTTAAACCATATTCACTACGCAGCTCACGAAAAGGCACACCATCTAAATACAATTCTATGAATCGTTCTAATTCTTTTGCAGTATGTTTCTTAGCCAATCTAAAAAATACCCCCTCTAAAGTAGTTTACTTTTTTTAGTGTCTACTTTAGAGGGAGCATATCA
>NZ_JVNU01000034.1 GCF_001071995.1 Streptococcus sp. 263_SSPC | reverse complement strand
AATGGATCAAGTTTGTAAGTACCTACTTGTTTTCCATCTTTCATTGCTGGTAATTCAGTCGCATCTGTTGGTTCACCTGTAGCTGGATCAATGAATTTAGCTGGTTGATCAGCGTCAATCTTCATTGGTACTTCAGAGTCGCCTTCTGTAAACTTAGGAGTTTCTTTTTGAGTTTGTCCTTGTTTACCTGTTGTAGTCTTATCTTCACCAGTTGGTGTTACACCTGTTACAGTTGGTGTGTACTTAGCTGTCGCTGGTGTTCCGTTCGCGTCTTTAGCTTGAACAGAAATTTCGTCTGGAGTTCCAACAAAGTCTTTATTAGGTTTAAACGTTACTTCACCAGTATTTGGGTTGATTGTGTAAGTACCCACTTGTTTACCATCTTTCATCGCTGGTAATTCTGTAGCGTCAGTTGGTTCACCTGTTTCAGGATCGATGAATTTAGCTGGGTTATCAGCGCTAATTGTGATTGGTGCTACTGGATCACCTTCGGTGAATTTAGGTGTTTGTTTTTGTTCTTGTCCTTGTTTTCCAGTTGACTCTACATCTTCAGCTGTTGGAGTTACTGGTGTAACTGTTGGTGTGTATTTAGCTGTTGCTGGTGTTCCGTTCGCGTCTTTAGCTTGAACAGAAATTCCGTCTGGAGTTCCAACAAAGTCTTTATTCGGTGTAAATGTTACTTCACCTGTTAATGGGTCGATTGTGTACGTACCCACTTGTTTCCCATCTTTCATCGCTGGTAATGTTGTTTCATCTGTTGGTTCGCCTGTTTCTGGATCAATGAATTTTGCTGGTTGATCAGCATCGAT
>NZ_JVNU01000033.1 GCF_001071995.1 Streptococcus sp. 263_SSPC | reverse complement strand
ATCGACATGTACTTACCGTACATTCAATTAATAAAAGAAATGTTTCCTAACGCAAAAATTATCATTGATCCTTTTCACATCGTACAAGCCTTAAATAGAGAATTAAATCGAACTCGGGTACGTGTCATGAATACGCATCGTTATAAAGACCCTAAATTATATCGAAAGTTAAAACATTATTGGAAGTTAATTTTAAAGAATCCTAATGAACTTCAGAACTATAAATATAATCGTTATAAACTTTTTGAAAGCTTCATAACAAGCAAAGGAATCGTAGATTATATCTTAGAAAATAATCCATCTCTTAAAAATGATTATGAGGTTGTACATTCACTTCGTGAATGTATTCAGGACAGAGATTATATAGAATTCAAGGAAACGATTGAAGCAGCTACGCAATTATACCTATCTCCTGGTTTAAAAAGAGTATTAAAGACATTAATTACTTACTTGCCATATATTCAAAATACTTGTGAGTATCCAACTAGAACAAATGGCCCCATTGAAGGAATAAACAATAAAATAAAAGTACTCAAAAGGAATGCTTATGGCTTTAGAAACTATTACCATTTTAGGAACAGGATTATTTTAATAACAAAAATGTTTGGCCCAAAACAAAAAGGAATTAAGCAACAATTAGTTGCTTAATCCCTTCCTAAAATTCTTCATCAACACTATTTGACAAAGAGCCAAAAAAACTACGAATCCTCACTTGTTGAGAACTCGTAGTTTTTTTCTATAACTGAATTCTTTTTACTAACTGGTTAATTAACCATGCAACCAAGATACTAAATATTAACACTAGAATAGTGTAAACTACATCAATCTTTGTAGAACTTACTAAGTACTTAGCAAAGATAGACATAAACAATCCATGAATCATATATAACTCGAAGGATATTGTCCCTATGAAATTTAAGTATTTATTATCAAAGTTAAATTTCTTAATGAAAAGCATAAAATAGATCGTAAAAATAACATTATCTAAATTGGCAATTAAAGCATAACTGTAACTATCCGTGATATTTAATTTCGAAATTATGAAATCATATCGATGAGAGATAAAGAGCAGTATAGTAAAGAAAATTAATAAAGCAAAATAATACTTATTTATTAATGCATCAATTCTATTTTTATATTTAGCCCATAACAACCCCACTGCGAACGGCAAACTACTATTATACCACCAGAAACCATAATTCAACTTTATCGCTACAAAAATATAACCTAATATCAGTAGTAAATTCAAAAAAATAGCTAACTCTGATTTCTTAAACAATTTAAATGATACATAAAAGAACAAATACATCAATATGATTATATTAACGAACCATCCATTAATAATTATTGTACTGCCTTTTAAAAATAGATTTATAAAGTACTCAATATTAATCACTTGACCATTCGCAACTCTATATACTAGATATATCAAAGAAATAAAAATAAATGGAACTAAAATTCTGGACAATCTTTTATATAGAAATCCATTCATATAATTAGGCTTATGTTCATTCTGATAATAAAGACCATATCCTGATAAAAAGAAAAATATCGAAACAATATAAGTTCCCATATATGCAAAATTTGAAAATTCACTTCCAGTTGTAACCCATTGTGACAAATGATGGAATATGATTCCTAGGGCTAGAAAACCTTTTAATCCTAACGTAGTTTTCACACCTAAATAATCATCATTCATCGGTAGTAGGTAAATTAGCACTGCTATAAAAAATAAAATTATTATATCCATCCTATTACTCCTATGCCTACATCTATTATTAACGTATCCTTTTTTGAAGACTCTCTAATATATTTTCTAACAGTTGATATATAGAATATTAGAAATAGAGAAACGCCATAACCATACTTATGATTATGCCGTTACCGTAAATACGTTTCATCACTAACTTATAATTGTAGCTTTATTTCACTTCACATTGGTCACATGGAAGGTCTTCATCTAGTAAGGCGTCAAATTCTGCTTTATCTACTCCTGTTAAACGAACAATCCAGTTTTTCTCTTCTGCTAATTCGTTTAAGAATTCTGGATTGTCTTCTAATTCATCATGGAAAGCCACGACTGTTCCGCTTAGTGGAGCAAGTAATTCAGTTACTGCTTTTGCAGCTTCTACACTAATAATCGAATCTTCAGGAGTTACGGCTTCGGCCTTTAATAATTCCACAAAGCTCACATCTCCTAAGTCATCTTGACCCTTTGGTGAAAGGCCAATTACGTATTCTGAACCGTCTTGTTTAATCCATAATCCATTTTCACTATATTTCTTCATCTTATCTCTTCCATTTCTCTTCGTAAACTTCTTCTTTGAAGCCAAAAGTTGCTTCCCCATTATCTAACACAAGCGGACGTTTGATGAGCATCCCGTTACTTGCTAAAAGTTTTGCGGCTTCTTCATCACTCATCACTGGAAGTTTATCTTTAAGGCCAAGTGAGCGGTATAGTTCTCCACTCGTATTCGCCATTTTCTTCCACTCTAAGTTTTGAGCTTTTTTAATCTTCAATAATTCTTTGGCTGTTGGTGGAGTTTCACGAATGTCCTTTTGTTCAAAAGTCACATGATTTAACTCGAACCACTTTAACGCCTTTTTACAAGTCGTACATTTTGGGTGAATATAGACAATCATTTTCCATCCTCCTGACGTAAACGTAACATTGTCGCATCTTGGTGGTTGGCACCAAATGCTGAATCTTCATCTTCAAAAATCGTACTCTTGAAGTGATAACGCATTGACATAATAAGTCCAATCCCCATCATATTCCCAAGCAAGCTTGACCCCCCTTGAGAAATAAACGGTAACGGAATCCCCGTCAATGGTAATAGTCCAATCGTCATCCCGATATTTTCAACCACGTGGAATAAAATCATCATGATAACGCCGGTTGCGATATACGTATAAAACTCATTTTTCGTATCGAAGCAGACACGAATCATTTGATAAATCAAGATAAAGTAAACAGCAATTAGGAATGTACCACCTAAGAATCCAAAGTTTTCTCCGATTGTCGCAAAGATTAAGTCAGACTCACGAACGGGTACATATACATCAGAAACTCCGAATCCTTTACCAAGCATTTTCCCTGACCCAATCGCCTTCAAGCTTTGGAATAATTGGTATCCATTTCCGCCTTGATCGCCGTACGGATCTAACCATGAATCGATACGTGCGAATTGGTAATTTTTAAATCCAATGTTTAATAAGATTTGACGGTTATATACTACTAAGTAAATAAGGAGCGCACCAATTAATCCAACCACAATAATAATTGGAAGTAAGATTTTCCAGCTAATCCCTGACATAATCAGAACGCCACCCAAAATCATTAAGAATACAAGTGTTGTCCCTAAGTCATTTTGCAAAATAACGAGTACTAAGGCTGGCGCAGCCCATAAAATCAACTTCACGAATAATTGCCAGTCCGTATGTGTACTCTTATATTTCGTCTTCATATTATGCGAAGTCGCAACTTTAGCTAAAATCAAAATATAGAAAATCTTTACAACCTCGGAAGGCTGGAATGAGAAGGTCCCAAATCTGAACCAACTCTTCGCACCTGTGTCGGCAAATGTTGCTCGGTCATAGAAGAACAGAACGGCCAGTAACATGAGGAGTCCAAAAATATATCCCCAGGTTGTTAGTTTCCATAACTGCTCCGAGTCAAATTGCATAATCACAATGATTGCGACAACCCCCACTACGTACCAAACGACTTGCATCAGTACCATTCTTAAAGAGGTGTTTCCACTAATCAAATAAGTTGTTGAGAATAAAGTTGCAATACTAATAAATGCTAATAATAATACAGGAAGGATGACGCCATAATCGATTCGTGAATCTTTATCGTCATACATTAAGTTCTTCTTTTTCATCCGTTACTCCTTCAGTGTCTTGTTTTGGTTGTCTAAAGCGGTAAACAATCACGTTCAACACGCCCCCTAAAATCATTACATTGGCAATAAAATACAGCCAAATCATAAATACAATCAATGTTCCAAACGCTCCATTGGCCGTAAAATTGCGACCCGCGTAATGAATATAAATCGAGAATAATTGCGAAATCAATACAAATCCAATTGTCGTGAATAAGCCACCCGGAAAAGCATACAGGAATGACCATTTCACATTCGGAATTGAATAGTACATGAAACTCATGAGTAAAAAGACGGTTCCAAATAAGAGACCCCATTTTACAAATGAAAGATCTAAAATAATCGATGCTAAATTGAGCGAGAAGAATTCTGCGACTAATCGTAACACTTGCTCACCAAAGATGAAGACAATCGATACAGCAAATACGATTAAAATAGCTGCCATCGCAATGACAACGGCAAAGAATCGTTCAAAAATAAAATTTCTCCTCACCGGTGCGCCATATAAAACGTTTAACGAGCGCTGAATACTACTAAACATCTGAGACGCTGGCCAGAATAAAATCACCAAACCGATAGAAAGCGCGCCCCCATTGAAGTTTCCTAAGTAATTCCGAAGAATTGGGAATATGACTTCAGTAATATTGTCCGGTAAAATCGTTTCTAGTGTTTTAAAAATCACATCAATAGGAATTGGTAATAATGGAAGAATATTGGCAACCAGCATGACCATTGGAATGACAGATAATAACATATAGTACGCCATCGCTGCGGATTCAACGCCAATATTCACATGCATTAAATCTTCTTGAAAAATTTGCCAAAGCTTTGTTCCAAATTTTTTCAGTCGTTGCACGACCTTCCTCCCCTTTCCTTTAAACCCTAGACACAATACTCTTATTATATCTTATTTATTGTATCATAATTGCCTACTTTTTTCTTGTTGAAAGAAGTGATTTTTACCCTTTCTAAAAAATTAACGACTCCTCTGCATTACAAAAAAAATCTCAAGATTTACTTAAAAGTAAATCTTGAGATTCAGACATCAAAAAAGAGGATGCAAGCATCCCCTTTTCTAAAAGTTATTATTTACCTTCTGCTAATACGCGTTCTTGTTCAACAGCAGCTTGTCCTAAGATGTTTAAGTAGTTCCATGGACGGTCGAATACTGGTTGGAAGAAGAAGTCTACATAAGCTAAGTCTTCGATTGTCATTTTGTTTTGGATTGCTAATGACAATGTGTTTGCAGAAGCTGTACAGTCGTATTTAGACATTACTTGTCCACCTACGATACGGTTTGTACCTACTTCGTAAACTAATTTCATGTAGATTTTTTCGTATGTTGGCATGAATTCTGGGCGGTGGTTATCTACCACGTATACAGAACGTACATCTAATCCAAAGTGAGGTGCGCTACCTACGTTAACCCCAGTTGAACCAATGTTCCATCCGAATAAGTGTAATCCTGATGTTGATTGAGTTCCACGGTATTTCACTTTATGACCGTTGATGTTTTTACCTACTAATGAACCCATACGTACAGCGTTAGTTGCTAATGGAATGTATGCATGTCCTTCGTTAGGGTTGTAGTTAACAGCACAGCTGTCTCCTGCAGCATATACATCTTTAACAGATGTTTCCATGTAGTCGTTAACGATGATTGCACCGTTAGGCATAGTTTCTAATTGGTCTTTCACTAAGTCGTTGTTTGGACGGAAACCAACACATAAGATAACCATGTCAGCTTCGTATTCGCCACCTGAAGTTACAACTTTGTTTACAACGCCGTTTTCGCCTTCGAATGATTTAACCATTTCGTTTAAGCGAACTTGTACGCCACGTGCACGTAAGTCTTCTTCTAAGATGTCAGTGAATTCTGGGTCTAAGTATTTGTTTAAGATACGGTCTAAACCGTCTACTAATGTTACTTCTTTACCTTCTAATGCAAAAGCTTCAACTAATTCGATACCGATGTATCCACCACCCACAACAACGATTTTCTTCTTGTCGTTTTTCTTAGCAAAGATTTCTTTTGCTTGGTTGTAGTTTTTACATAATTGAACGTTTTCTAATTCACGTCCTGGAATTGGAGGAAGAATTGGCCATGATCCAGTTGTAAGTACTAATTTGTCAAATGAATCAGTCTTTTCTTCGCCTGTTTTTAAGTCTTTTACTGTTAATGTTTTACCAACAGTATCGATGCTTGTTACATCGTGTTCCATACGAACTGTAGCTCCTAATGAAGCTAACTCGTCTGGACTTGAATAAAATAGTCCTTGAGGGTCTTTAACCACGCCTCCTACGTATAAGGCAATCCCACAAGATAAGAATGAAATATTATCATTTCTTTCGTATACAACGACTTCCGTTCCTGGATTGTCATTTAAAATTGTTTTAACTGCAGCAGTACCCGCATGAGTACATCCAACTACTACAACTTTCATGTATTTTCCTCCTATAAACCTGTTTGTTTATTTTATGCTAGATAAGAATCATTATTATCTATACCCCTATATCGTACACATTACCAGACAAAAAAGCAAACGATATCATTTTAAAAAATGTTATTTTTTTATTGATATTTCAATATTTTTCAAGTGTACATAAGAGATGGCCATTTTCATCATTTTTTATTCTAAATGAGAACAGTTATCGTTTTTCGATAATGATAAAATTCGCATAATCATTCTTCCATTCTTCGTCTCCAGAAACTGGAATCACAATCTTCTTTTTAAACGCCAATGTATCGGCATCAAATTCTAAAAGAGTTCCCATTTCTGTAGTGGATGCATCTTTTGGAGTTGTGAGGACGACCACTTTATCAGCCGACGTTTGAACCTCTTGTACCACAACTCCATTCGTAGTAAATAATTTTGTAAATTCCGAGCTCGATACCTCTTTCTCCACGACAAGCTCTAGTTCACTCGTAAATTCAAGCATTTTCCCTTCTTTAGTAATCACGCGAAGCCTATCCTGGAAAACGTATGCTGTTAGAATTCTTTCAGAATCAATATTAAATTCTTTTACTTCTAGTGTAGAAGGATTCACACTTTTCAGACTAACCTTCTTTTCTTTTATGTTCTCTTTTTCCAAGCGACTTGTATGAGGGTTTCCGACTGTCATTACTTTTCCATTTACCAATAATAATTCTCGAAAATCAGAGTCTTCACTGATTAATGTAATTTCATTCGTTGCCTCATTAACGTATAAGAGTTCATATTTATCACTCACTAATTCATAACCCGTATAGAAGATTTTTGAATCCGTTTCTAACATCCCAGTAATTGCAACATTGATTTTAGGTGTTAGAACATCTTCACCCTTCTCATTTTTATAAAGAATATAGCCTCGATGAATACCATCTAAACCATCTTCCACACTGAATCCATAGATGTGTCCATTCTTCCCTTTTGTGACTTGTCTAACGGCTAGTTTAGAAGCGTCCCCGCTTGGAACCTTAATGGAATACTGACTAAATCCTTTCGATGTTTTAAAGACAATATTCTTACCTGGTCTACTTGAAAAACCATAAAACTGATCAGCATCTTGCATGAGTCGCGGAACATTAAATCCTTTACTTTTGTATGCTCGTTGTTTTTCTGTTTCATCTATAAAAACAATCTTATTTTGAACATTCATTTTCCCTTTCGTATGGGTAGAAAAGAATGTCACAGCATAGTCATACTCGGTTAGCTTTTCTGTTGGAGTTTGAAAAAACTGCTTTATAACAAAGTATGCAGAAACAACTATCACGACACTTAATAAGAGTAAGATTCGAATAAATTTTGGTTTCATAACAATCCCTCCAATCTATTTGAATCAATTATACAAGAATTTAAATATATTATCTATATATTATACTTATTTCCCTATAAAAAAACTCTACTACTGAAATCCAAATCGATTCCATGTAATAGAGTTTTTATGTTTGTTATTCGACTTAGTTTAGCTCTTCAAAGCGTTGTTTCATCGTCGGATTGTTCTTCACGAGCTTCTTCACGGTTAGGTCTTCTGCTTTATTATTGGCTAAACGCAAATTATTTTCAGAAGAAAGCAATGCGGCTTTTGTCTTCTCCAGACTCTTAATCGTCTTGTCGATTTCATCAATGGCCGATTGGAATTTCTTACTTGCAAGTTCATAATTACGCGCAAATCCTTTTTTGAAGGTCTCAAGGTCTTCTTCAAAGTGCGTAATATCGATATGTTGATCACGCATCAAGGCTAACTCTTGTTTATATTGCAGTGAATTTAAGGCTGCATTACGTAGCAAGGTAATAATTGGAATAAAGAACTGTGGACGTACCACATACATTTTCGGATATTGGTATGACACATCCACAATGCCTGTGTTATAGAGTTCATTGTCTGCTTCTAGGAGACTGACAAGAATCGCATATTCACATTGCTTCTCGTGACGGTCTTTATCCAACTCTTTAAAGAAGTGTTCGTTTTTCTTCTTCGTTGCTGTTTCGTCATTTTCGTTCTTCATTTCGAACATAATGGATAGAATTTCAATTCCATTTTCATCATATTCACGGTAGATATAGTCACCCTTACTTCCCGTTTTGGCATCATTATCTTTACCAAATTCTGCACGCGGAAACGCCGTCATACGAAGACGATTAAATTCGATTTCGCAATGTTGTTCTAGGCTTTCTCCCACCATCTTCGTTGATTGTTTTGCCTTAAAGTCTTTATAGAACGCAATGGCTTCATCTTTTGCCTTCAACTCTAATTCGAACTGATCTTTCTTCGAGCGTAATTCCAATTCGTATTTTTCTTTCAGGGCAGTTTGTTGTACTTCTTGTTCCTTTTGTTGCAGCTCTTTTTCTTGTTTGAGTTCAAGAATGGTACGTTCTTTTGCGTGTAAATCTTCTTGGAATTTTTGAGACAATTCTACTTCTTTGAATTGGAGTTGTTGTTTTAATTGATCCAATTCTGCTTGTAGCTCACTAAATTCTTTCTCTTTTTGATGGAGTGCTTCTTGCACATTCTTTTCTTCTTTAACATCCGCATTCTTCAATGCTAATTCAAGCGAAAGAATCTTCTGTTCAAAGCTGGCACGTTCCTCATCATACAGACGCTTTTCTTGCTCTTTTGCGAGTGCTTTTTCCGTCTCAAATTGTTTCTTCGCAAATTCCAACTGCTTATGAACATCCTCTGCAAATTCCTTATTGCGTACTTGACTCACAATATCTGCATACGAGTTCTCATCAATCGTAAAGACCGTTTGGCAATGTGGACATTTAATTTCGTTCATCGAACCCCTCCTTTTTATTTCTATTTCATTCTATCACAATATCGAATTTGAGCACAGACCCAAAACAGTTCATTACCATATATGGTAATGAACTATTTTTTGCATGCAAAAACTCTCCGCGAATCACTTTCACGGAGAGTCTCACTTTACATTGATTATCCAATAAAGGCTTTGATTTGTTCCACACTTTGTGATGAGTCACAAACCACACGCACTTCGCCGCCACGAGCAACTAATAAACCAGGTACTGTTGGCATATTGTATTTCGCACGGAAAGCTGCTAAAGCTTCGTTAGCTCTGTCTTCTGAATTGATGAAGTACATTTCTTTTCCTAATGCTTCACGCACTTCGTTAATTTTTGGAGCAAAGCGACGGCAGTATGGGCAAGTTGGACGCCCTACGAAAAGAACGACTTCCTTTCCTTCACCGATTAACGCTTCTACTTTCTCAGCTGTTGTTTCCACAAATTGGCTTACATCTTTTGCAAATTGTTCCATGATATCCCTCCGTTCATTTTCCTTCATTATGACAACGAAAAAAGAGTAGCGCAACAAATGTGCCTACTCTTTCTTATCTTTCGGATTGATTTCTTTATATTTTTTACGAATGTATAATAAGCGGCAAATAAACGCTCCTAACATCCCGACGGCAATACCGCCAATGACATTGTCAATAAGCATCCCAATTCCAAATCCGATTGCAATCCCAATCACCATGATAAGATTCAATACGGACATTTCTCTAATTCTGTCTTTTGGATCTTGTTCTCTCATCGCTACCTCCTACTCAACGACGTTAATATGACACATCTTCATGGCGCTTAACGCGTTATCGTGTGACGCTGGCGTTACCCCTGCACAGGCACTTGCAACGACATTCACTGGCACATTCACAAAATGCGCTTTAGCAAGCAGTGCATTACTAATCACACAAATATCTGTACAGATTCCAATGAGTGTAATACTTTCTAAATCTGGCACTTCTTTTTGAATGAGTTCCATTAATTTTTCTGAACCAAATGTTGGTTTTTCAACGCCTTTTGCATGACGACTCTCTAAGGCTTTTTGGATTTGTGGATTTAACTCCCATCCTTTAGACCCTCTCACGCAGTGCACGACTGGTAAGTGACGTCCTTCCTCTGTTTGAAGATAGTCTTCACTATGAGTATCTAGCGTATAAAATACCTTTCCATCGAAATTTTCGATCACCTCAACGGCATGGTCGATAATGGCTACGGCTTCTTTTGAGCCAAGCACTCCATCGACAAAATCATTTTGCATATCCACAACTACTAAAGCTTTCATGTTTTTCCTCCTATTTATGTAAAAATGCTTTACGGAAACTAAAATAATACAATCCAACGAGAATATATCCAATTCCTACAGCGATGATTGTTGCTGCCCCAAAGGATTGAAATAGCTGGTATGAAACCGTGACACCAATTCCAAAGAACAGCATGCTCGTAAAATAAAAGAGCACTTTCCAACGATCCTTAATCTGACCGCGTATCAATCGCCCAAGAACCACGCCAATATCCGTTAAATAACCGGTAAAGTGAGATGTTCGTACGATAATTCCATGGTAGTAAATGAACATTCCATTTTGTGTTCCGACGACAAACGAGAAGAAATATAACCATTTCTCATCGCGGACTCCAAACAGAAATAATAGAAGCATCATACTTCCGAACATCATTAATAATAATCCATATCGTTTAGTTGGTTCAAATTTTTTCTTCGAAAACAGGAATCCCGACAAGACGCCGCCACCAGAAAAACAGAGAATCATTCCTAGTAAATGGAGCATTGTGGACCATTCCTCTTCATTGAAGGCCAAAACAAATTGCGTAATATTCCCAGTAAAATGCGTTGTTGGCGTAAAAAATAGTAATAGCGTTACGACATTGACCATTCCTGCCAGCGTACTAAGAAGTGCAATCCAAATATCAAAATAAAAACGTTCTTGTCTCTCCATGAGCCCTACTTTCTAAGCCATAACCTATAATAAAGGATTCCCCAAATTGCGATATTCAATAGGAATGTCCACATAAAATAGTGTTTTCGCTTTTTATGGTTAAAAATCACTAACCCAAGAAGCCCACCAAAGCCTCCACCAAACAAACCAATCCCAAGAAGTGTTCTTTCTGGAACGCGCCACTTTTTCATGACGGCACAAAGCTTATCAAAGCCCATCAATACAAATAGCAGCCCATTCATTCCCAAAAAGTACAGTGGAATGACGTTATTCTTTAAGTCTTCCACTACTTGGCAAACCTTTCTTCGAGGTCGCTCACTTCAAAAATATAGTCTCCACCATCGACAAGACACGGAACTCCCACCATCCCCTGTTCTTTACGCGGAGTAAATACTTCTTCATTATCTCTTAATCTCAAGAATTCTTTTAAGTTTCTCATACTGGCTGTAATATCCACTTCACGTGCGGTTACGCCCAGTCTTTCCATTGCCGCTTTAAACGGTGCTGTATCTGGACATAAACTACTAAAATAGAGTGTTTTTTCGTTCATTTCATTGCTCCTTTACTACTTTCCAATCGTTTGTTGGAGGGCTTGTCTTGCTAATTGATCAGCACCCCTGTTTTCACTTTCAGGAATCCACTTTACAAATAATTGCGAGAAGCCTTTCAGTTTATTCTGGATTTCCTTTAAAACGATTCGATTTGCTTCTTTTTTCGTATATCTTTTCGAAATGGCATCAGCAGTCACCTTGGAATCAGTATGCATGAAGATCAATTCTTCCTGAAGCCCTTCCTCTAACAACCAGCCTAATGCCCAATTGATGGCTGTGAATTCTGCTAAATGATTATCCATTTTTTCTTCCACAGAGATTTTAAATGGCAATTGTTCCCCATCTTTTAGCACGAGGACTCCCAATCCTACGTCTCCTGGATTTCCATTCACGGCCGCGTCCGTAAAGACTTTAATCATTTTCGACTACGACCACATGCGTCGCCTGAACGCCATGTGTTCCTCTTGTAATTTCAAAAGTCACCTGTTGGCCTTCTTTCAACGACTTGAATCCCTCTTGTGCAATCCCTGTAAAATGCACAAAAATATCTTCATCCGTTTTTGTATTTTTGATAAATCCATACCCTTTTTCGTTGTTAAACCATTTTACAATTCCACTTTCCATGTGAACTCCCCCTTTAATGTACCTTTATTATACTGTGTTTTCTCTCATTACACCGAAACTATGCCTTCAATGTACGAATAAATGTCTCATCATTCTCGTACAAGCTTAATAATAAATTCTCTCGTTGCAGTTGCATCTCTAGCCACTCAGCTCCATCACTGAAATAACGGTCTATAAATGGACTAACGCGAAGAAAATCGGATTGCGCTTTTTGCAATAACAGTTCTTTCATCTCTTCTTCTAGAGCATTTTGCGTATCAATCAGTCGTTCAATTTCTACGAATACTGGATGATCATAGACCGAAACTATTTCTGATTTGTCGACTTCGACCACCTTTTCGCTAAACGCATCATAGTATCGAATCTTTGAAGTCTTCCCATCCGTTAACCAACATTCTATTAAGAACCCTTTCCAAAACAGTTGTGTCAAAGGGCTCATCAAAAACGATTCGATAACGGTCCATTTCAATGGTGTTTGCATCAACATCAAGGTTGTTGCGATATAGTCATTCTGTTCTTCGGTCAATGGCTCTTCTTTTTTCAAACGTTCACTTAATTGTTGTAGCTTCTCAACTTCTGCTTTCGTAAAACGATTCTTTTCCTTTTCGCATAGTAGTGTACACTCTAGAACCTTATCCATTCCAAGTGCTGCAATCACATTTTCGTGAACCAGCCAAGCCTCTACTTGTTTAAATTGCTCATTTTGAATCGCTACTTTTATTTTCCACATCCAGTAGCTAGATTCACTCGGCAGCTTTAATTGATCTTCTTCGATATAATACGTCAGGTCATCCCACCGATTCGCCTTCTCGAGCAATTGGAAAAACTCTTCAATCTCATCTATATACTCATTCTTCTGTACTTTTTCTTCAAAAGCATCGATGGCATTCTCCACAAACGTTTCGAATTCTTCTTCTGAAAGTACTTCTAGTTGTTTCTTTTCCTCGCTCATATACGTCTCCCCTGTCTTATACCTTTCCATTATACTTTAAAGGCGGGCAATTAGAAAGCACACAAATAAAAAAAGGCTCATGACAATTCGCCATGAACCTAACCTTTATTCTTCCTCTAGTGGTAGAAATTCTACAATATCTTTGAAATTAACAACCGTTCGCGATTCACAAATATCTTTCATGCAAGTATTGGATGCATTCCAGTCAATCACAACGATGGCACTATTCGCCAATAATTTATAGATAATCCCAATCATTTCTTGTTCTCTAAAAGTAAATCGAATGCGATTGCCGACTTCCGGACGAATCGATTCTTTTACTTGCAGAATAATTCGAACCCCTTCATCATAGGAGACCCCTAACAAATGCGCAATTCTCGATTTGCTCGTCCCTTTTCGAAGTTCTGTTTCCACAGTACTCTTGACATCTTTCGTGACACGTTTCGCCATTGCTTTCGCCTCTTTTCACGCCTGGCCAAAATCCTACACTACACACTTATCAAATTTATTATATCACAAATCGCTCCTTCTGTGGGCTAAATTTACTAATTTTCTGATTTAAAGGCTTTTCTTTTATGAAAAATTGACGCCTTTCATAAATAAAATTTGCTTTTCGGCGACTTTTTCAGGAGTTTTTGCTCATTCGTGAACATATATTTGTAAAACGCATACATTTCCACTATACTTTAAATGTAATGAATGGAGGGATTTTAATGTTAGACCAATCAATCACAATTTTAAAATATGAGTACCATATTGCACCGGGAAGTTATTTCCACGTGGAGACACCTTGGGTAAAAGATGTTAGTGAGATTAAAACGGTCATCATTGATCAAGATAATGTTTTTACGAAGATGTTGAGTATTTACCCTAATAACTTTGTAATGTTTTTAGAGCAATTCCCTGAATATAGTATTTACCGGACAAATGTTCCGCTAGAACTTATTCCAACCGGCGATTCATACCGCGTTTGTTTTGATCAAGCGTGATTACAACTGCAAAAAAGCAGAACTTGGACAATCTTATTTCTCTGCGTCCGAGTTCTGCTTTTTCATTTATTCTTCTATTGGTGCGAGTAAGCGTAGTCCGTTTAAGAGTACTAAAATCGTACTTCCTTCATGTAATACAACTCCCCAGCCGATGTTTGTTAATCCAAAGAAGTTAAGGATTAAGAGCATTACAACGACTGACATCGCAAAAATCATATTTTCTAAAATCACACGATGTAATTTCTTACTAATCTTATGCGCTGAAACAAGTTTTTGTAAGTCGTTTTTCATAATCACGATATCACTTGTTTCAATCGCAATATCTGTCCCATTCCCCATCGCAATACCAATGTCTGCTGTTGCAAGAGCTGGCGCATCATTCACGCCGTCCCCTACCATCGCTGTTAAGCCATAGCGTTCTTTTTGAGACTGAATCTTTTCTAATTTTTCTTCTGGCAATACATTCGCGACAACTTCTTGTACTCCAAGCTTCATACCAATCATTTCAGCAGTTTCTCTTGAATCCCCTGTAATCATTGTTGTATGCACGAGCTCGCTCTTGAAGTAATCGAGCACCGCTTTTGAAGCTTCGTTTGGAAGGTCCATAAATGCCATCAAACCAACAATTCTATTGTCTTTCACAACCGTTACAACTGTCTTACCTTCGCTTGCCCATTCTTGCATGCGAGTATCGACTTCCGTAGAACGGTCAACTGTATCCATCGGTTTAATAATATGAATTTCTTCGTTTCGAACGACACTTCGAACACCTTGTCCGACAAGTACTTCCACTTCGATTTCTTCTTCAAGCACTGTCCAGTCGCTAAATCTTTGAACAACCGCTTGCGCCAGTGGATGTGTCGATTGTTTTTCCATCGCAATCACAGCTGGAATCATTGTTTCGTCTTCAAACCAGTAATCAGTTAACTCTGGAGTTCCTTTTGTTAAAGTACCTGTTTTATCAAATGAAATCACACGTAAATCTTGCAATTGAGAGATGGCTGCTCCACCTTTTGCTAAAATACCCATTTTAGATAAACGAGACATCGCTGCTAAAGTTGCTGGAACGGCACTTGCTGCTAAGGCACATGGAGATACCCCGATAAGGTATACCATTCCACGGTAAAGTGTTGTATTTAAATCCCATCCCATTAAGAAATATCCAAATAATAGGAAGATTGGCCAAATGATTAAAACGATGTTGACATAAATTGGTTCAATCTTTTGAATAAAGGTTGCTTGTTTGTTCATTGAATGTTGTGCATTTTCCACAACCTTCATGATTTTTGCAAAGACTGTATCCGTACTTGCTGCAGTTACTCGCATCTCGATACGGCTTGATAAGTTCACTGTACTCGCGAATACTTCATCTCCCTCTCCTTTTGAACGAGGCATGCTTTCACCTGTAATGGTCGCTTCGTCAATCGATGTTAAGCCTTTTGTGATGACTCCATCGATTGGTACTTGATCCCCATGTAATACTTCTAGAGTATCCCCAACTTTTACATCTGTTACCTCAACGACAACAACTTCCCCATTTTCTTGGATGAGACGCGCTTGCGTTGGATTCATTTGTAATAAGGCTGTTAGAGACTTACGACTCTTCTCTTCAACATATTCTTCAAGGAAGTGAGCCCCCGCAAAAATCAGAATAAGTAAAGCTCCTTCTTCCGCATTTCCAATCAACACTGCTCCAACTGCCGCAAGCGTCATTAGAATATGCACATTCGGTTGGAACTTCCCTTTCTTCTTGCTACGTTCAATCGTATCTTCAATACCTTCCATTGTTACATGGTACCCAGATAAGAATAACGTTAGAATGAATAAAATATTCGCTATCCCGTTCCCCATAAAATGAAGAACCATCCCAATAATGTAAAGCACTAGTCCTGCAATATAAAAGATGACGGCTTTACTGTCATCGTGGTCGTGACCGTGATGATGACCGTGTTCATGATGATGTTCATGCTCATGGTCGTGGTCGTGATTGTGGTCTTCATGATGTAAGTAATGATCTTGACATGTTTCTCCTTCATGAGTTTCTTCTTGATTCAATAGGTGTTCAAATTTATGTTTTAGGTTATGTGTTAGTTCTTTGAAATCCATGATATCTCCCCTCACTATTTCTTGTTAAATTCATATTACATGAACAGACATTCATATGTCAAGTGATATCTTAGAATTATTCTAAACTATTTTACGTAAAAAAATACCAGTTTAGATGTACGCAAATCATTAATCTTGTAATCTAATTTTTTAACATCGCCTTGTACGTCTGCTTCTAATTTCCCTAATATATATAACCCATTCCATTTTTTATCCCTCCAATTTTATGATGATTCCAACAGCGGATATATTTTTTGTGTTTAGACTCCACATGAGTCGTGGGTAGTTTATTGACTTGCCCAGGTCCTTTTTTGTTGCAACAAAAAAGGACACAACCGTTTTGGTTGTATCCTTTAGCATTTTTTATTTTAATTTTTAATAATCAAAATGGAATACATCATTCTCATAAGAGATTCTTTCGTATTCTTCATTTAATTCCAGAATTTCTTTAGGTGTATCTGGTTTGAATTTTTCTTCTGAAGTATAACTTTCTGTATACCACGGTTTTATTAATTTATACAATTGCATCTCTCTCTCAGTCATTGCTCTCATCACCAAACACCTCCTTCTAATAGTCCTCTTACGCTAGTGCATGTGATTATAAAATAGAAAGCGTATATGCTTCCGAAAGAATCTCATTGGTTTTCGTCAATTGAGTAATATGTTTTGTCTTATGCTCTTCTCCGTATCCACTGGTGTCTCTAGCAAAATTATAATGTTTCTTATCAATCATATCAAGCTATTCAATATACGTGAAAAGCTTGCCTATTCGCTCCCCAAATCAATTTTCTCCCCAAAATATCAAACCACAGAAAAAGAAACAAAAAGAAAAAGCCTTGATAAATCAAGGCTTTTTGTGTTTCTATTAACGACGACGTTCTTGGATACGTGCTGCTTTACCACGTAAGTTACGGATGGAGTATAGGACATTCAAGAAAATCCAAGAAACGTGTTTTTGTTGATGTTATAGTGTTTTCGGAGGCTTCACAAGTCGAGTAAAGAACAACTAATGATGACCCAAGCGATTTTTTCGCCCCCATTTTGCCCCCAAAATAAAAAAGCCTACCCCGAAAGGTAGGCTCGTTGTTTATTCTTCGAAGTGAATTGCTCCGCTTTCATCAACACGAACGGATGCTTTTTCGAGCATCTCTCCATTCTCGTTGAAATAGTAGTAAGCATCACCAATCTTGCGAACTTCCTTGGATACCATGTCCCCATTCGACTCGTTGCAATAGTACCATTTGTCGAAATAACGAATCCAACCAGTCTTCATCTCTCCGACATCGTTGAAGAAGTACCACTTGCCCCCAATCTTATGCCATCCGATAGCCATATAGCCGCCCGGTTTCAACCAATACCAGAAGCCTTCATCGTCCTTGAACCAAGTATTCTCAAGAGCATAGCCATCAGAATTGAATCAAACCAGTTCCCATCAATATTCTTCCAAGCATTGAATGGATACGTTCCATCTTGGTTCTTGAAGTACCAACCAACAGAATCTTGAATCCATCCTTCTCGTTGAACAGGTGTGCTCGTATCGGATCCATAAGGGAATCGAATGTATCCAACCATCCCAGCGTATGAGCGAGTGTTGAATCGAGCGGGACCACCAACCTCAAGGAAGTCCCAGTTTCCATCGATATTTTGTTCGATGGTCTTGAGAGTGTAACCATCAGAATCTTCAATGACGATTCCTGTGTGACCGTAAGGACTGCCCGGAACCTCCATCACAAAGATGTCGCCAGCTTTAGCAATGACTCCATCTCCTTCATAAATCACATCAAAACCTTGTGCTTTCGCTGAATTTAGAAGGTCAATAGCGTTGCCCCAAAGCCATTTCCCAAAATAGTGGTATGAGATATAAGCAGGGATGTCCGCACATTGGAATCCATACATTTGGTCGTTATCAACACCACTTCCGATTTTTGCTAAATACACAATAAAATCAAGTACTTCTCTAACTGTTGCCATTTATATATTCCTCCTTAAATTATGGTAATGTTACCGGCCAAGGCTCGCTTGTTAAATACGTAATCAAGCTCACTCGGATGTCTCCGATGTCTCGGTCTGTTGGAACGGGGTCGATAAATTGGAAGCGTAACATGTTACTATCTCCAGCCCCTCCCAAATACCACGTTCCATATGGTATTCCCTTGTCGTTATATATTCCTCCAATGAGGGAAGCCTCAGAGCGAAATCCTTGAGGAACGCCATTTAAACCTAAAATGTAACAATTTCGTTCACGGTCTGACCCTTGAACTTGATAGCCTGCGCCGCCTCTGCGAATAACACCGAACCAACCCCAACTTAAACCGCCAAATTGGTATATAATCGTGTCGTTTTTTCTGCGAATTTTTAAGAATGAACCGCCCAACTTTGAAACGATTGGAAGTGTACGCCAACCCGTGTCACCTGCCAGAACTTCCCATCCTTGATTGTCGTTTCCTCGTCTCTTAATCCATTTAAGAGCACCGTTTGTGACTGCTGTGTCAACGTATGTCGTCCCAATAGGAGCGGTTACCTTTCCATTAGGCATTCCAGTGCCATGGATTTCGTACTGACTAACTTGCCCCGAATTGCCACTTGACGTTGCTGCGGCAGTTGGGAGTGTGATGCTTCCACCACCATCAGAAAGAGTCACAACGTTCCCAGCGATGCTCAATTTTTGTGGAATACCCACGCCATCTCGACCGTTCTCGCCTTTTGGACCCGGTGTGCCTTGAATACCTTGCGGACCTCGTTCGCCTGTATCCCCTTTTTGTCCTTGTTCTCCTCGTTCACCTTTTGGTCCGGGTTGCCCGTCTTGACCTCGCTCTCCTTGGATACCTTGTAAGCCTTGCTGACCGTCCGCCCCTCTTGGTCCCGTCAAACCTTGCGGTCCTATCGGCCCACGCTCCCCAGCTTCACCCTTGTCGCCTTTCGGTCCGGGTGTTAAGGTAATATTTTGTAGTTCCTGCTTGGTTGCGAAGTTGCTCGTGTCGATTTCGGACTTGCTCTCTAAAGCTGATATTCGGCGTTTTAAGGGCTCATCGTCATAGATGGTGTCTTTATCCGTCTTTTGTTCTAAAGCCTCAATTTTGCCCGAAATTTGCGAAATCTCGCCACGCAACGAGCTGTCGTCATACGTTCCACCTTGCTCTTTGATTTTGTTGAACAGTGCATCCAACTCTTGTTTGGTTACGATGTTTTCAACATCAACCACACGCCCCGTCACTCGTTCGATGAGCGGTGTTTCTTGAGCCTTATCAATTTCACTAACACGTACATTGAATAAGAATGAGTAAACATCCGTTGATTTCTCTACTTTTTCAAAATAGATATATCCCACAACAGGCTCATCCGTAGTGATTAGTGAGCTATCGAATGGAACTGTAATATTGTTACCCTCGATTGTAGCCTCAACAGTTTTGTATCTCTTTGTGTACTTGAAATAAAAGAGACAAAGAACCTTTGAAGCTGTCAATTCATCAATAGTGAACTTGAACGTTGCTGTGCCTTTGTCTTTGCTGTAAATTTCATGATATAAGTTCTCAACGACTCGATTGGCTGATGTAATGCTCAAATATTTCTCGATTACTTTTTCCATACGTTCCTCCTTCCCATAAATAAAAAGAGGACCCGCAATGAGCCCTCTGTGGATCCGTATTCTTAGCCTTCAATATTTTTCAATTCATTGAATCCATTAACGACAGATTCAATCAATACTTTTTTGGATTCATCATCCAAATTGATTCCAGCTTTTTCAAGCTCTTTCGTCACATTATCAAAAGCCACTTGGAACTTGTCTTGACTTGCGTTTTGAACATCTCTGAAAATTTGTTCCACAGCATTCACGACCGTGTGAGTGATGGATTTTGCAAGCTCGTAGTTCTTAGCATCCGTTTTGGCTTTCAATTCTGTCGCTTTAGTTTCGATGAATCCCTTCAAGCCTGTGAATGCTAGTCCTACTAACACGACTAAAATGCTCACGATTCCATTGATGATTGTTGCTTGTAATTGTTCCATATTTAAACATCCTCTCTTATTTGTATATTGATTTCTGTTTTTGATTTGATTGGCAATCTCAAGAAGATTTCATGTAAGTCATGGATTTCTCCATTCCCCCCAAGATTCACGTATGCTTTGTAAAGTTTGCCAATCTCTCGAGCTTCATCGACTGTTGTCCATCCACGTTCGATGGCTCTTGACATTGTGTCGTATAGTCTGAATCTCGCTGTGGTTCGAATACCTTCTCGATTGTCGTTTCCAATACTCTCGACTTTTTGAACATCCATTCTCACATCTTGGATTTGTTCCGCCATTCCGTCCAATCGATTCAAAATTTCATTTGTGTGTTTCTTTGATTGGGTTGAAATTCTAGTCGTAATCAAGCTCACAACACCACCTATCACAGCGATTACGACCGCATCGGAGAAGAATGGATTCATCGTTCCGTGACCTCGATTGCTATTGCCAGAGTGTTGATTTCTTGTTGTTTGGTGTTGAGGTCTCGACTCTTAAATTCGATTTTGTCTTGAAGATTTTGAGCTTGCTGCTCAAACTTCGACTTATCAATCGAGAATGTATAGATTTCTTCTTTTTCGACTTCAACCTCTCTCTCAAGTTGAGTCTTGCGAGTTTTTGCTTGTTCTAAATTCATATTTTTGCCCCCTAATTTGTTATTGTGATTCCATCAAGGCATAACCAATCGCTGTTTACATCCTTAACGACTACTATTCTTCCATCTTCATAAACAGTTAATGTGCACAAATTATAGTCTTTCGTCATCCCTCTGATGAACGTTGTTTTTTCAAGTTTTGTCGGCAAGTTAATCTTGAGCACTTCTTTCCATTGTGTCGCATTTCCACCTTTACAACTACCCCTCAACTCAATCGAACCATCTCCATTTAGTTTGTATTGAACAGGATTATAATCGTTGCTATAATTCCTCCACCCGTTCAGATATGTTGCGTTTGACCATTGTCCTGAAATTGGAACATCGCTAGGCGTAAATCGAACCCACGGCTGCCATCCATAATTTGTTTTTCTCCTCATGTAAATTACATTCGCATCATACGGTGTATAAGTTTGCATCACGTAATTCTCATCACTTGGATGTGTATTGACTTGGATGTAGCCATATAATTGAGAACCAGTCAAATTTGAAGGAAGGTCGCTCATCCCATATGAATAGAAGAGTCCAGTTTTCATCAAGTCATTTGCGGATCCTGTCATCTTTATGGATTTACCATCGATTTGAGTCAATCTTCCTACTTGAACAAGCTCATTGTGAGAATATATATCTCCTTTTGCATCAATTGAGCCTTTCTCCCACACCTTTCCAAAACTAGTCCCCTTCGGAGTTCTACATTGAACTACCTCTTCGGGACCTACGATTGGAGCAGTGAACGTGAAGCTCGCATAAGCATCCGAGATTGTTCCTTCGACAATCCAAGCCTTATCGGCAGCAAATGTCCCAAACAAGTCCGAATTCGAATTTGTGAGCGAGTTGATGACTGTGGAATCAATGCCTCCACCCTTGTTGTCGGTGAAATACCCGTCATTTGCAGGTTTTACCTTAAATTTCAAACGCATTGGATTCTTTTGGACTCCATCGACCATGAGAGGTGCGATGCGAGCAGTTCTTCGAACGACAATCGTTTGTTGGTCTCCACCGCCTCGAACCGCTTCAAACGAAAGTATTGGAGCGAAGTATTGAAGCACCTTGATTGTTACGGTCACAACATTGGACTTGAGCCCACGACTATCGATGACATACGCTTCGACATTGTAGTCACCAAAATTTTTGAAGAATTGGAATGTGCCACCATTTGATGTGATTGCCATCTTCTGTCCAACTACCTCAGCATGGAATGTCTTGATTGTGGATCCGTAAGTGCCCTCCATCCCTTTGAACGTTCCTACCATCTCAGAGAACGTTTGGACGAATGTATTCTTGCCCACAATGTCTTTGGTTGCTTTTGCTTTGTCAACAAGCTCAATGGTCTCGAGTCTTGGTTGTGTTCCACTAGGTAGACCGATATACCATCCAACGCTATATTCATCAATCCCGATTTGCTTATCACCATCAAAAGTTCGGACACAAATATCAAACGTACTCGATGCTACGTTCACATTTTTTCGGGCATTCTCGGGTGATGGAGTGAACTTGACTGTCGTTCCAAGCCCTGTCCCTAAATCGTACCAATCAGAGCCCCAAACCTTATACCAGACTTGATGCGTGAATGATTCGACCTTTCTATCGAGCGTGACTGTGAGCTCTTGCCCGAGTTCTCTCGTTCCAGATACGGATGCGACCTTAGACATCCTTGGAATTTTAGCGAATGTTTGCGTTACGCTCGTGTTGATTGAACCTAAATACCAATTATTGTATGTGATTCCATCCGTTGAACCAGTCCAAACGCTCAATGTTCGTGTGGCACTTCCATCCTCGTCATGTGGAACAGTAAATTCAACCGTCCCAAGATTCTTCTTAGAACCATCAAGGAACAACTCTCCAAAACTCAAATAACGTGTTTGCCCTGCCATTTGCAAACCAACGTATGCTCCGTAAGTGTTACTGAATTCAATCGGCCAGTTTTGCTCAAAGCCAATTGAAACAGTAACTTTTGCAATGGATAAGTTCGCAACTCTATCTTGTGAAGCCGTTGTTACGTTAAACTCGAGGAAGGAATGCCAATTCCCACTAAAGTATTGTATAGTCATTCATATTTCCTCCTTTCCTACGGTCCTACGTAACGGATAACGTTATATTTTGGATTCACATTGTATTGAGATTCCACATAGTATCCAATTTGAATCGATTTAGTGAATACACCATTGTCAATATGGATAACCCCTTGGGATATGCTCATGACTTCTCGACCACCACTCATCATCGAGATTCTATTGTCGGACACAAGAATCGAGCTATCTCCTTGAGGATTCCCAATTGAGAGCCCTTCATTCCCAAATTTCATATTGCGGTCAATAGCGTTCCAAATAGCGGTCATAGAGCCTAAGTCGTTTTGAATCCCCACCATACGTTGAGAGAGTGACACGAGGTCATCTTGTGCTTGTTTTCTGTCTGATTCGTTCGATTTTACGAACGCTTCATACTTAGCCTTCCACTCCAAGACCGTCTCAAGAGTCGCTTTCGCTTTCATCTCTTGCATCATCACCAATTGTTGGTCTTGTAGATGTTTGAGTTGGTCTTCTGTGATGAGCTTGTCAGCTTTCATCTCGAGCTTTGCTTCGACTTCTTTGATTGGCTTCTTGAAGTCCTCGACACTTGATACATCGAAGTAGATTTTGCCATCTCGAACTTCCATGATTGGCTTGCTGCCATTCGTGATGGAGATTCGATTCAAATCGAGTGAGCCTGCTGTGATTTGTCGTGCGTTGATTTCTAATGATTGAATCAAGCCAGCACTAATCTTCTTAGCAATGACTTCATCAGTCGTTATCGTCTCGATAATCTTGTTCAGGTCAGCGGTGTCCACCTTACGGATCCATTGACCGTCCACACGTTCATACATGATGGCATATCCACCACTAGGCTTCATCCACTTGTCGCCATCTTTAGGGTTTATAGGTTCAGCCTCGTCCAAATACAAACGACCAATCTTGGTCGTAAGGCTCTCAATATAATCAAGCTTTTCTTGGACGGGTCCACGATACTTGTATTGTGATTGAGATTGCCCCGATTCTTTCGCATTCGTCTTCGAACTCAATCCACCATCGAATGTGATGTGATGCGAGAACACAGGGATGTCGAATCGTGTATTCTCCGAACCCCAATAGACTGAGACCCAGTCCCCGGGTTCGGTATCGATATCGCCTCGCCATGATAATTCGTATGGATAGAAGCTCAAATCTCGATACTTGTTATATAAACGGTCGAGCAATTGTTGAGTCATCCATGGATTCTTGAGAACCATCTTGTTCCCCGAGCGGTTTCCCGATACAATCTTGGTCTTATCGACAGTACATTCAATGGATCCGAGTTTGTACTTGATTTCATCTCGTACCAATCCAGTAGCTCCATATTGACTTCTCGTGATTTGTTTCGTGGTAGTCTTCAAATCGATGAAGTCGAGCTTGCCATCACGATTGAATCGTGCGAACATTCCATCCAATTGAGCAAGATACATGATGGCATCTCTGAATGTTGTTTTCTCCAATTTGGTCTTGATGGACACATCTGGGAGATTGATTGCATCACTCACAGGGATTCCAGTCATCGTCACGATTTCTTGGAATACTTCTCGGGACCCTGTTGGATACGAGAGTTTACTTTCATACATTCCAAGCAATCTCACGAATTCATCTTGAAGTTTTAATTTTGTAATTTTTGAATTACGGTCGAGCTTGATTTCAGTCACAAAAAAACGACCAAGGGGCAACATTGCCGCTTGACCGTCAATTGTTTGAACACCGAGGCTCGCTGTTGATGGCATCATCTCCTCAATTCCCTCGACTATCTGATTCAGTTCGACAGATAGGGAATTGATGAATGTGCCACCGGGAACGAACGATGAGCCTCCAGAGATGGAAGCATCATGTTCGATTTTCTTTAGATGTGACTTATCATAAGTCTGATTGTTGAGCGTGAATGAGGCTTGAATCACTCGAACATCAGACACAATCGCATCTCTATACTCTTGAGTTGTTTCTAGCATTTCATCACTCCTATTGCTCAATGAACGATGTCGATACATCGTTGTAGTAAGTTATGCCATCGCTAAATGTCCCAAGACAACTTCCCGAGATTGTGCTTCGATACGCTCTAATCGATTGACCTAGCACGACCGCATTGAAGAATCCGCTTGGGATATTTCGAATGGCGTTATATTCATCTTGAGTTAAGATTCCCCAAGAGATTTGAATTGTTTTCTTGTTTGCGATGACATCTCCGCTCATTTGACCGTTCGCACTTCGACCAGTCCCAGAGCTCCAAATGATTTCATCGCTGTTTGATATAGACACAGGAGATGCAAGAGCAACTCCATTCACTATGATTTCTGCCATCTTGCACCTCCTAGAAATCTAATAAAGGTTGATTTGTTCTTCTTTGGATTTCGTTTCCAATTTCAAAGATTTTTCTCGTAACCGATTCACCATCGATATTCAAATCCAATCCAGCAACAAGTGTGACTAATTGTCTTAATAACATAATTACTTCCGCACTATTGCTCGAATCTTTCGATAATCGAGCAGCCTCACGAGCCATCGCAAGCATCTTGTTCTCTGGTGCCACGATTTCACCGTAGTGCTTATTATCCCCAATCATTGCGAGTTGTGGAGTGTTCGCCTTAACGAATCCTCCTTGAGCCAGCATTGGGATTTGAGGAGTGCTGATTCTACCAATCCACGAGAATGGGCTCACACCCATCACGCTGATTCCACGGATTCCATCAAGGATTCCATTGATTCCGTTGAATGGGATTGTAATCACTCGGTTAATACCTCCGATGATTCCATTCACGACCGTCTTGAACGTTCCGAGAATCCCTTCAGTAATTCCCATGAAGATTCGTCCACCAGTCGAGAATACATCTCGAACGCCTGCCCAAGCTTTTGAGAAAATGTTGCTAAACCAATTTGGAATGGTCGAGAAGATGCTTGTGATTGTGTTCCAAGCCCCTTGGAAGATTCCTCGGAAGAACTCAACCACACCAGAGAACACCGCCTTGATGCCTCCCCAAATGCCGCTAAACCATGAACCTGCCACGCTGAACACGTTCACGATTCCATTCCATGCGTTCTTGAACATTGTTCCAAACCAGGTCGCTACATTCGAAAGGGCGTTCACTACATCGTTCCAACGGTCTTTGAACCATTGTCCGATAGATTTGAACACATTCACGATGCTGTTCCATGCATTTGTGAACATCGTTGAAAACCATGTCGCTACATTCGAGAATGCTGTCACGATGTCATTCCAACGATCCGCAAACCATTGACCGATTCCACTGAATATCGCCACAATACCATCCCAAGCAGCTTGGAAGCCTTCTGGGATTGCTGTCATTGCCTTATCAGCAAATTCAGCGATTGCGGTCACACCATTTCCAAGAATATCAAAAATCCAACTTAAGAAATCGAATAAGCCTTTCAATGCGAGTGAGATTCCAGCGATAGCAGCAAGCAAGAGTCCACCTAACAATCCAGCAATAACTCCAAGAATCGGACCTAATGCACTAGCAAGTAAGTTGTATAGTGGTTCAAGTGCTGTCCAAATCCTGCTTATAGCTTCCACAATGATCGAGATGGCATTGCCTAGTGAATCAATCATAGGTTTCACGTATTGGTCGTACACTTCACCAAATGCTTTTCCAACTTTCTCGAGTATTGGATTCACATGATTATTGAATCCATCAATAATCGTTCCAACCAATCCCGATATCATATCACCCCATTGAAGAATCAACGGACCAATACTATTATCGTATACACGTTTAAACATCGAACCAACATCTTCGACACCTCTTTCGAGTGTTTTGAAGATTGGAGCAATATTCTTCAACATTGTATTGAATGCTTCTGTAAGTTTCGGAGCATTCTTCGTGATAATCGTCTCGAAAGCCTTCATCAAGTCACGACCAAGTTTCGCTCCGATTTCTTTGATATCAACATATAGACTAATGAACGCCCCTGCGATGGCTTCACCTATCTTCACAGCCCCTTCGCTCGTCAATACCTTGTAAATGGTATCACCGATAGCTTGAGCGATGTTTCCAGCTGCTTTCACCATGTCACCTGTTGCATCTATTGTATTGACAAGAGCTTTTTTGATTTGTTCTTTGTGATTGTCTAATGCGTTTGCGATGGATTCAGTAAGGAATACACCGATTCCCACCCCAACAGAAGCAATCGCACCAGTAAATTGACCCAAAGCATAAGCCCACTTGTCCAACATATCATTGAACGATTGGACGACTTGTGGATCCGTGAAGATTTCTTGGAGGGTAGCTCCGATACGTTCAAGAGCCACTTTCATGCGTTCCAAACCTTCAGAGTGGAATGCGGCATCGAATCCAGCTTTGAATTTGGCTAAGAGCTCACCAATTCGCCCAAAGAGGTCTTCGAAGAATTTCTTCAATTGGTTGTCCCCTTCGGCAATCTTGCCCATGTCAACTTGAGCACCTTTTGGTTGGCCGCCTCCGCCACCTCCGCCGCCTTTTCCTTTGCCTTTACCTCCACCACCGCCGCCTCCGCCTCCGCCAGAGTCGTCATTCGGTTCGGATAGTTTGTTGATTTTATCAAAGCCCATCAAGGACTTCATCTCTTTCGCTGCCTTCTTAGCAGCACCGCCAGCCTTGTCAGCAGCTCCACCAGCATCATCCACAGCATCAGCCATGTCGCCAGCTCCACCACCAGCCCCTTGCATATTGTCAGCAAGGTTCCCGACAGCATCGGCGGTCTCTTGTATTCCCCCTCCAGCTTGTGACTTCTTACCTGTCAAGAGCTCAGTAAGAGCCCTAAATGCGTTCCCGACAGTTAAGAGCTTACTTAGTAGGAAGTTAAGAACTTGAATCACAGGCGTGAACAGATTGATGAGTCCTTGTCCAACGGATGCCATGAACGATTGGAATTGCAACTTCATGATCCGCACTTGGTTCGCCCATGAATCGCTCGTCCTTGCGAAGTCACCACTTGCAAGAGCTAGTTGACTTTGAACAAATGCGAATCTAAGAGCCACTTTCTCAGCTTCCGACATCTCAGCGGTCGTCTTGCCAAATCCATTCGCCATTGCGTATGCATCGAGGGCTGTTTGTGTCATTACGACCCCTAAATCCTTCAATGTTTCGGTCTCACCTGTGAATACAGATTTCAATTTCGTGTACGCCTCGTCTTGGCTTATGTTGTAGAACGATGCTACATCCCCCGCCAAGCTCGTCAACGCTGTGGACATCTCATAGGCTTGTTGTTCGCTGAATCCAAAAGCCTTGGACATTGCCCCGAATGTCCCTGTGTAGCGTTTAGCCATCGTCTCAGACAATCCCGATGCGTACATTGCCGATTTTGCGAAATCATCGACTTGTTTCGACATCTTCGGGAATGCCACATCAACCACGTTTTGAACTTCATTCAAATCGGACCCGAGCTTGATTGCCTCAGAACCAAAATCAATGAGTTTCTTGACCGCAAACGCACCAGCTAAGACTTTCGCAAAGCCCATGACTTTTTGTTGGATTCCATTCAATTGATTCGTGAATCCTTGTTGATTCACCACCAATCCCAATTCAACATCGCCGATTTTAGTTGCCATTTGTCCACCTCCTTCTTACTACCATTCAGAAAATGCTTGTTGAAGTTCCTTGAGAACCGCATCAAGCTCTTCTTGTGTTCGTTGTTTTGCTCGTTTATTTCGCCACTCATCTCGGATTCGATGCTGTCCCGGTGAGAACGATTCGAGCATTTTTGGGTCGTCCTCGCTTCGAATTTGGATAATTCGTCCGAGAGGAGTCTCCGATGAGAGTCCAGAGACTAGAGCTCTGAATTCTTTCCATTTCATTTCTTTAAAATCATGCGAATAGAACGAGATGCCATATTGCGTTCTAAAAGATGAGACCATCAAGTCCCAGTCCTCAAAAATGTCGTAATATGGCTCACCTATTCCCCCGCTTCTTGGTCTCCTACAATCAAATTGATTGCCTCACGAATGAGAGCCATCCAGCTTTTTAGGTTTAAACTTAATTTTTCAATCTTCACACGGTCTTGTTCGTTGAAGATGATTTCGTATAGATTCTTCATTTGGGCAACAGTCGGATCCCCATCAACGCCACTCATCACTTCCATGAGCTTGAGTGCTGTTGGAGCTGAATCATCTACTTCGATGGTTACGTTCTTGATTTTGATTTTTGGTTTTGATTCAAAATTTAATTGTTCTGTTATGTCGATAATCTTACCCATTATTCAAATACCTCGCTTTTCATTGTTGTGAATACTTCTGTCGTTTCTGTTTCTTCTACTTCACCGATAAGTGGAACACCAATTCGATTGTGTTCGGTCGTCAATTCGTGGATGCGTTCATCTGTCATTCCTGTTGTATCGAATTCATCACCGACTTTGTATTCCTTGCGAGTTTCCGCATCGATGAAGTTGATTAGTGCTTTATGCATTAGTTTTCCTCCTTGCCAAATAAAAAAGAGGGGCGATGTTCACCCCTCCACTTGTTTTCGTGATTCTTAGCCTGCCGCTGTATATTCAGGTTTACCATTAGACATGATGTCAAATGATAGTGGTGCGGCTGCTGTACTGTCACCAGACATGAAGTCTTTGATGTTGATGACCGCTTCTTTGAAGACTAATTTGGATCCGTCTGGGAATGTCCATTGGAAATCTTTTTCAGCATCACGACCATTTTTTAGTGCGATAGCAGCGATTGCATCGTTACCAGTATCACCGATGTGTCGTTTGCCCGATACTGAGATTGTGACTGATTTAGCTGTCATCAAGCGGCGTTTCCATCCTTTATGTTCGAATGGAGACCATTCTTCGACACCATTGTCAAATGATACCGAAAAGCTTTCTAATTCTTTGATTTCTGTCCAAGTTGGAGCGTCTTTCGTTCCTGTGTTCACTTGGAATTGGTTTTCATAGACTGGGAATACCCCTGTTCTTTTTTCTGCCATTTTTATTCCTCACTTTCTTGTTCTAATCTGTAATAGATATCTAATTCGATGACACGTTCATACACGTTATTGTCATCAGTTCCCACATCAATGGGCTCGTTCGATAAGAGTCGAATCATTTGGATTGGAGTATCACCAATCACCACGTTCTCAGCCTTTAGGATTTGGTTGAAGAGGTAGTTCGCTCGCTTTTCTGTTTCGTTCGCATTTTGATTGTGATGAATCAAGATGCTGACCGATTTCACATCATAACTTGCCAAATTCCTCCCACCAATTGCGATTCGTGGTTCGACATTCGTCTTGCGTTGATAGACTCCAATGCTATACATTTTCTTATTATCGAGTTTCCCGATGTAGTAATTTTGAGCTGCGTGATAGGATTCCAACCAATCTCGCACTTCTGCCAATGTTATCATCTTCACACCCCCGATATTTTCTTGTATAAAGCAGCATAAGCCTTCTTGATGTCTTCTCTCTTCGAACCTTCAACCCAATCATCCATCCACTTGCCTCGAGCGTGTGGATTCGTGCTCGTGTTGAAGTTGTATTCGGGATGAAAGTACAATCTTCTTGCGTAGGGCGTTGAGTGTGTCAAAGATACTCGACCACCACTCGAACCCGAGTAATCAACTGAGAACGCCTCGCCTTGCAATGTACCGTCTCTAAACGGGACCACTTGGGCGTTGACTATCTCGGTGTGTAAAAACTCTCCAGTTTGTTCCAACGCTTGAATTTGAGCCTTCTTGAGCCTTCCAATGACTCCGAAGTCGAACTTCACTCGACTATTTGCATGAATCATCGTCCATCACTCCAATCCGAGATACGTATAATTCACAGAACCGTCCGGATTTCGTGATTTTCGTGTGTCAGCAATCTTTCGCTCTACTCCATGGATGATTACACTCCCGCCACTTAAAGTCGCTAAATTGGGGGCAATATCGCCATTAAACAACGCCGACCCCGTGAGCTTCACAATTTTTTGTTGATCCGTGAGCACGGTCACGACTTTGTCTTGATAGTTACAAAACAAATCGGCTTCAAATTCCTTGATAGGTTCGCCATCCTTCGACACGCCCTCGCTTTGCACCACCACATAGATTGGAGTCTTGCAAAATTGTGGAAGAACTAAACTTGGAAAATGCATCAAATCACCTTCCTTGTTAGTCCACTTTGATTCAACAATTCGAATGTGCTTCGCTTCATTGCGATTCCATTCATTGTGACTACATTCCAAGAATCACCAAAATTCATCGACACTCCATTGATGGAATACGATGAAAGAGCTGTCTCGATTAAGTCTTTGTTTTCAATCATGAAGTCAGCCATTTGGCAACACACCTCACGAATCACCGATTGTTGGAATGGAGTGAGATTATCAAACCCCATTCCAACGATTCGGTTGAATGTTAGTGTGTCGATATGCTGACTTGCTGTCTTCAAGATGCGATTGAGTTGTTCTGGAGTATGAATTCCAAGGTATTCGTTCTTGTAGAACGTTTCATCAGCATATATCATGGCTATTTACCTTTACCCTTCGAAGTCAACTCCGCAATTTCAGCTTTTAATTTTTCGATTTCTTCAAGAGCTGCGTTGTAAACCGCACCACTCACAGAAGCTTTCACACCACGAGCGTGGAGTTCGTGTTCGCTGTTGTAGATGTCAAAGCCTTGTTTTCGATAGTATTCAACCTCTAATTCCGAGATTGTATACACTTTGTTCTCTCTCTCTGCTGTATACATTCAAATACCTCCTAGATTAGATTACGCTTGAGCGTTGATGAAGATACCATTCGCACGATTCTTCACTAAAAATGCATCCATGTAGAAGCGTGATTGTAGTAAGTAGTTGTCAGCTGTGCGTGAGTCTGAACCCGGTTCAAATACGTTGATGTAAGAGTATTTGTCACGAGCAATGACAGCTGTTGGGTGAACTAGGATGAAGTTGATTTGTTTAGCATCAGCAGCAGGAACGCATCCTTCTGTGAAGTTGAATTTTGATTTCAAGCGAGCAGATTGAACCACAATGATTTTCACATCGTCTAAGTCGTGAACTGTACGCTTGATAGAGCCTTCACCTGTTACGCCCATCACACGTTGGATGTCTTTGGCTTCTTTGAATAATTTGTTCACTTTTGGAGTAACGTATAATAGACGACCAGCAGCAGGAACGCCAGCTTCATCCATTTTTTCCATTGCTTCATCAAATTGAACCAAGATGTTTTCAGCTGTTAAAGCTTCATTTGAGATTGTTGCCCCGTTTGAAGCGAATGTTTCAGCTTCTTTGTAAAGTTTAGAGTATACATAGCTATCTTTTTCAGGAATCGCTTGTTCTTCTTCTAATGTGCTTTGAACGTTTCCAATTGAAACGACTTTGTTTGTTTCGTCAACATCCATCGGATCGATGACGAATTCAACTGAACGGTCATGTTCTAATTTCTTCGGTTCCCAATCGTTCGTGATTGTTCCTGTGTTGAATCCTAATGAGCCACGAGTGTGGTCTTTGTAACCTGATAGTGTGATGCTTGGTAATTTGATTGTTTGAGCATCCATGAATTTTACTTGTTTGTTAGATTGGAATAAATCATAAGATGTTAATTCCTTAGCGTATTTTTGCTCGATGATTGGAGCGAATTGTTCTGCGTATTTTAAAACCATATTATTTTCCTCTTTTCTGTTTTAATTATTTGAAGACCCCAAATGCTTTCATTAAGTCGTCATTCGTTGTCGATTGTTTTGCTGCCCCCGTGGATCCGACTTGTGTGAATCCTGTTGGTGCTGTTGCTTCTGGTTTAAAAGCTGGAACGTCTTCCAACACTTTTGCAATCACAGCCTCGTAGTCTTCATTCTTAGAATCCAACGTGAGATTGGTTGAGTCTGCCAACTTCAAAACGTATGGCAACACGTTCGAGCCAACTCCTTGCTTGATTGCCGCAAGTTGTAAGTTGCTCTCAATTCTTGTTTGAAGGGCTTGAGCTTGAGCCACTCGAAGCTCTTCTTGAAGGTTTGCCACATCAGGTTGGGCGGAGGCTTTTTGACTTTTAAAGCTTGAGATTGCTTGTGCCATCTCTTCCCCTGTCAAGCCTTGGTTCTTGAAGTAGTTCTTCAAGACCGTGTCCTCAGCGACCTTTTGCTTGCCTTCCACGATGCTCGCAATCTTCTCATAATCAATCTCTGGAGTACTCTGAGCGGGATTGTTTGAGCTTGCTTGCGGATCCTGTGTTGTTGATGCCCCAGCGTTTGCCGATTCATCAAAGAAAAATAGTTTGCGTTTGAACATTTTCATGTCCCTCCTTCTCAGTTTTTAGGGTGTCTCCCTGTATTCAGTTTTGTGCTCAGGTGTCTCCTCGTAGTTTCAAGTCTTCGGACATACCAAAAAGAGCCACCCTCCGGATGGGTGACTCTCAATGGATTTATTTATTTAATTTTTGGGTACAAAAAAAGCACCTAACTACTTGTTAGATGCTTGATTTTTATTGTATTCAAGATTTCTTTTCCTTAATTCTTTCAAAAATACATTTGTTTCTTCTCTAGATGTCAAATCAATATTTATTCTAATTTTCATCAATTGTTCATCAGACATTTTTGAGAAATCCAACATTTCAACATCTGGAATTCCTTTTACTAAAGACATCTTTTTCACTCCTTTATTTAATCACACGTAATATTATTTTTAGAATTTCTTCGTAATCATCTTCAATAACACTTGATTCTTTCAATTCAAATATTGTTCCTCTTCCCATTATAAGTTCACTTTCTTGCACATTCAATGTCAAATAAGCATTTGACCCTTTTGGGATTTCAATATCCAATTGCACTCTTCTATTAGAAAAAACATTCATGTTTGGATTGACACTAATCGAAGAATAACCAAGCTCTTCATATTTGTGCCCTATTATTGAATTTAAAGCATCAGAAACATCTTGAATACTATCGTAAGTTTTTGGGATGTCCGCATTCTTAATGAAATTAGAGACCCAATCAAGATTTACTTTTCTAAAGCCTTTAATGTTGTACGGTGTTTTGTTAGATTTGATGACTTCATCTAATGTTTTAGAAGTTATTAAATCCACTTCTCTCAAAAGATTTGGTTCTTTGTTTCTGAAAGCTCTGTTAATATCGAACGAATTACCTGTCGCAATATATCCCGTATCTCTTGTTGAATTTGCATAGATTTTTTCTACTTGCGATTTGTTAATTTTACCAAATTTTTTCAACGCTTCGGAATAATCTTCTTCTAAGTAATTATATTCTTCTTTTGCGTATTTTTCAACATTTTCAAGTTCTAACCCATGAGATTCTTCAAACGATTTAAGTTCTTCTCGATATCCCTTCGCCTTATCTCGCCACTCAGTAGCACGAGCACGATATGTCTCTTGGTTCTCAACATCAAGACTGTTCTTTGCTAGTCGATTGTAGCTCTTCGCTTGTCGTTTAGCGTGATTGAGCTTGTTCTCAATGAGCTGTCGTTCCTTGATGACGGGCTTCTCTTCATAGTACCTCGATTCGGGCTTCGAGCTGATGCCTTCGAAATAGGTCGAATGTTTATCCTTGCAATTAGGATGATACAAGCCAGCCGCCATCGCTGAGCTCATGAGTGGATACGGTCCGTCTTTAGAACTTCCACCACTCCACACATCATCGATGAGCACCTTACCCTCGAATGGCATACACAATGGACACGCATTGAATCGCTTGTTCAATATGACGGTCGATACGCCCCATTCTTGTCGCTTCTGACCTTCGCCCATCAAATAGGCTCGTTTGCTTGCTGTTCTCACAGCCATGTCAGCATACGACACGATGTTGTGTACCGCACCGTTCGAGTACGTGATGCAATTGATTCCTTTTTTTAGAAAGTCGCTTGTTGCCATGTCCACAGCCTTCTCATAGGTAAGGGCTCCCGAACTTGCTGCGACTTGTGATTGGAAGATGATTTTGCGATATTGGTCGTTCGCATATCTTAGCACAGCGGTTTGGGCTGTCTTCATGTCATGCTCGACCGCATTCATCAACGCATCCAATCGCTTCTGATTCGTTTGGAAGAATCCAGCACTTAGACCACGTTCACGCTTTAGAACGTAGCCTTTCTCTAGTGTTTTCAAAATGTTGAGCTCCTCATCGCTTGCACCTTGCAATGATGCCTCAGCGATGGTCTCTCTGATTTTCTTATTCATCGACTTAAATTCAAGACCGTACTTCTTAGCAGCCTCTTGTTTGAATCGATGAAGTTCTTCGAGTTGAATTGCCTGCCATTGAGTCCATTCGATACCAAGCTCAGTTTCTTCCGCTTTGTGTTTTTTGAGATTCCTCGTCATGGACTCGAGCAATTCGTTCTCGATCCGTTCAAATGCTCGACTAACATCATAAACCATTCGAATACACCTTGAATCCTTTCAATCGATATTCTCGAACCATCTTCTTGAGTTGAGTTCTCGATGTCGGTTTCAAATTCATCATCTCAATCTGACCGTCTTTCTCGACCGCATAGATTCCGAATGGACAATACTCCTTACTCATGTTGAGAAGTGCTTTCGCTTGATCCGTTCTCATTTGGTAGTTCTTGTTCATGATTCTCACTAGCAAGTTCATCACCTCTTTCAACGCTGAATCCATCCAAGTCCGTGTTGACATAAGGCTCATCGACCTCGCTGATGCCTTGCTCAGACTTCAAGCGGATAACTTCTTCGGACTTCCATTGTTCGTCCTTAGAATCGCCATAGAGCTCATCCACAGAGGCTTCGATGGACATGATGCCACTTGTTTTCGCTTTCGATACGGTCTCAACTTGAGACTCGAATGAAGGGTTCGCATATTCCCCAAAAGGAACGTTCACCGCAATTTCCTCGATAGGTCTACGATTCAACACGTTGAAGCTATTGATTGTCATCGATACTAATTGAGGAATGAACTCTTGCAATGCTTCCACAATCGTGTTGCGTGTGTATAGAGTCGTCTTCTCTTTCTCACGTTGTGCCTCAGCATTGTCAAGCTTCTTCACATCAATCCCAATCGTAGAAGGGCTCACGATACCTTGCAACGCCAAATCAAGAGCGGTGATGTAGGTTGCCAAATAGCTCTCGTGAGGGATGTTTGCTTGTTGCAATGTAATCTCATTGCTTGCTCCTTCGGCTCTGTCAGATGCTATCTTGATGAATCGATTATCGAATGCGTTCGGCTTCATGAATGTTCCTGTTCGTGGGTCCCGTGGGAGCAACGATTCGGGAATATATTCTTTTGTTCGTCCACTTCGGAGAGCATCCATCCATTGAGACCATGACTCATCCAACGCATCGAATGTGTCCGTCTTTCTGTCGAAGATGGATTCGCCTCGACCTCGTTCCACATCAGATTCAAAGATGCTAAATGGTACGCATAGAATCAAATGCTTGTCGAACGTGAAATCGTTGATGTCTTGTGTGTATTCAGTCGAATGAATATCCAATTCAGCATCACCACGATAGAGCTTGTTCGTTACATATCCAAATCCATAGTGTTCCTCGAGTGTATATGTTTGCTTGTTCTCATCGAATCGAGTGGTGAAGACGACCTCATGCAATCGTCCACGCTTGTTCTTGATTTGGATCCGCTCACCACTTACCCATTCAATGATTGGATATTGTGAGACCGTAGAATCAAACGAGATTCTGAATGCTCCATCGCCAATCACAAGAGCATCTTTCACCGCTTCTTTCAGTTGTTTCTTAAAGTCGTTATCTTGTGCGATATCCTCCCACAAATCTTCATGCTTGGAGTCTTCAAATTCCAAATCATTCATGTCATAGAGCACCGCATCTCTCAAGACCTTCACGATGATTCCCGGTAAGCCCGTGTGAATCTTTCTAATCTCTTGCCCCGGAGTTGAATGTGCACCCCAGAAGCTCAATCGTGTCGTTGATAGTTGAGAGTAAAGTTGTTGCAACTCGTAGGACTTGCCACGATACCAAATTCGATTCTTAGCAGCATTGTCCCCGAATGTCATCTCTTCATTGATGACAATCGCACTCGGTTGAGCTTTCTCAATTCTCAAAAAGCTCCTCATTCCATTTCTAATCATATTCACCAACCCCATCGTCTTCTATTTCTCCTCTCTGTTCTCCAATCATTCGCTTGTAAGGTAGCCACGCATATTGATTCGCATTGATTGTGTGGTCGTTCTTGTCTTCGGGTGCTTCTTTCGTTTCTTGCCACGAATAAGCATTCATCTCTTTGATGTGCTCCACACAATCTTCAACGACTAAATAGAATCCTCGAGCAATCCAACCAATTTGAAGGTTGATTCTGTCGATGATTTTTGTTTTCTTATAAGCGTTTATAAAATTGTATATTGTTCCATATTGCCTTTTGTATTTGTTTAATTCTGTGATTGTCGCTTGGTCTGCCGAATCGATAAACGCATCTCGACAAAAACCCCATTCTTTTGAATTTTTATCAAGGAATGCGATGAACATCTCAACCGTGTCCGATGGAGCGATTGGCGTGTCTAAGTCCGCATTGTTAAAAACTTTCTCACTCAATGTAACCAAATGCCCGTCATCCGTAATGCCTTGGAATATCATCGCAATCGTATCAGGGCTCTTAGATGAGTAAGCTGTATCGAGCCCAGCTGAGAACATTACATAATTGAATTTCTTCGCTTGAGCTTTCGTGATTACGTTCTTCTTACTGTCGAAGTTAGGGAAGACGAGACCAGTCGCACGACCTCTAAGTCCAAGTATCTTGTTCTTGTACATCTTAGTTCCAAGAGGTACTGAATCGATTTTCTTTTGAATGTCCTTATCGCTCAAAGATTTGTTATCTTTAAACGTAAAGAACCAATATCTCCATTTTGGATTGTGTCGTTCTTTCAAGTCGGACATAATCTCACGAGGAACATCCTTCTCGTACTTCTTGTAAGGACGAGACCTGTTGATGAATTCCTTGTACACAGGAAGGTCGGGATTGTCGGGGTTGAGTGTAGCCATCAGATAGTCGTTACGAGCTGAGACTTCACGAACGAATTCGATGTTCGCTGTGTTGACCTCATCGATGTACACACACCCATATTGCCCCCCAAGAGCAAGTTGCCATTTCTCTTTCGTGTCGTATCCAAGAATGTAGATGATTTTGTCTTCGAATTTGATGTGGGGAATCTTGTAGTCCTTATCCCCATTACCAAAATAAAAAGCATCCCGATGGATGTCGAGGATGCCATTGTCTTGATTTATTAAGTTTTTCTCAGCAACACCGACCGTCTTCGCTGCGATGATGTGAAACTTCTTCTTGCTCCTTGAGACCATACGCATGAACTTGACACCAAGCCCCACCGTGGTCTTTCCAGCGGCTGTCGTGCCCTCAAGGAAGTCCGCATCTACATTGTCAACCGTGTTGCAAAAATCGATGTATTTTTGAGAGAGTGGGAAGCTATTCATCGAGCCCACTTCCTCCTAATTGGTTCACGATGTCATCGAATTTCGGTTTCGATTCAATCTGAGCATTGATGTCTACACGATCCGTGAACGTTCCATATCGCTTGCCTAGAAGCTCCGCCGCTCGTGTTCTTGATTGTACGTTCGGGACTGCTTGGATAACCTTTTGAGTTCCTTCACCATCCAACACCAAAAGAGGCTCGGTCTTCTCACCACGCATCACGCTTGTCAAATATTGAAGGACTTCTTCCTGTGTTGCAATCTTCTCAGATTCGAGTTTTGCAAGTCGCACATCGATGTAGTTTTTTATTCCTACATTTTCCAACAATTTATGACTTTGAGATTTTGCATATTTTTCAGAATAACCAGCTTCCACCGCTGATTTATAAAGATTCCCTGTGATGATGTACTCATCCGCAAATCGTTGTTGTTTCAATGTCATTTTCGTCACTTTCCATCACCTCATTTCTATATTTAAACGATAACAAAAAACCTCGGGAGTGGAGACCCGAGGTAAAAATAATTTTAGGAGTTTTCACATTATGACAAGATGATACCGTTTCTTACACCTTTTCACAATATCAATATATCACTTTTAAAGTGGGACAACAACGCTTTTTTGTCCCTTTTTAAATTTCCCCTAATTTTTCAAGCAATATACTACAAGCTCTATCACACGCACGCATAATCACGTTCTTATTTGTAAAATGCTTTTGAGCAAGAGAGCGATAGTCATATACATCATCAAAATAGTATTCTGTGACAAATTCTCTTTGTTTCTCATCGAGCTCTTCGAGAGTTTCTTCCACACATCGCTTCCAAAAGAGACGATTCTGAATATATTTGTCACTCTCGAATCGAATGAGCTCGTTTTCCGCTGCTTTCGAATTCGTTCCCTTAGCACGGATCCACGCATTCACATCTTCTTCCTTATGGCATAACATATCGAATTTTCTCGATGTGATTTCTTTGTCATAATATGGATACTCTCTGAATCGAATCTCAGCGATTTTCTTATCTTTCATTCAACCCCTCCATTTCAAGAATTTGATTGAAGATGCTCTTCACTAGACTAATCGGGATATTCGAACGATTGTTGTATCCATTTACGTTTTTAAACACCGCCGCACTTGGTTTGTTTCCTGTTTTCAAATCCAACCTTACATTCGACTTGAATTTCGTAGGTTTTTGAAGATGATAATCGTCATACTGATTATAATGCACCAGGTTGTCATACGGGATTTTGAATCCGAGAATTCTGTCGATATATTCCCATATTCTTGAACGTTCTGGATTCTCAATGACATAATACTTCGGATTGTATCGTTTAATAATTTGAATCAAATTGAAAGCACATAGTTCACCATTGATTCGCTTCACAATTTGTCTTTCGGGAATATAAGTATATTTTTCATACTCGTGATAGTCTCGAATAGTAAATGGACTGAGTGGTGTTTGTGGGTCGAATAAGCAATCGTCTGCCCGTTCTTGTTTCCAACAAGCGTTCCCTTTGTCCATAGACGATGCTACACTCCACGATTCGCATGGTGGACTAGCAATAATTAAATCGGGTTTAGGTAATCTATCTAGCGTGTCGTACATTTTATTATCACCGAACAGATACGAATAATCTGCTAGGTTTAAATGGATAAAATGACTATTTTTATTTTCAATATCCAATCCCACAGAATAGATTGTCATCTTTTGCCCCCCCTCATTCAGCTCTCGGACTCCTTGAGCATAGCAGCCATTGCCACTATCAAACAATGCCCAAACAATCATCGCATCAACTCCTCGAGTTTATCGACTTGAAATCCCGTCCAAGCTTTTTTTGGGTCGTTAAATTCATCATCAATCACAACCACTGGAAGTGAGCCGTAACCATAGTGCTTCAAGAGTTCAAACGCTCCAGGATTCGCTTCGATGTCTACATTTTCAAACTCAATCTTGTTTTGTTTCAACCACATCTTCGTCATCTCACATTGGATGCAATTTGGTTTAGAATAAACTGTTAACATCAAAATCCTCCTTATCGACAGATAAACCTATCAAACTGTTTAAGCTAAAAATCGCCCTTTTCTTTTTACCATCCTCTACGTCCACATAATTAAATGTAACAAGGCTTGTCACATATGATTCTTGTTCTAAATCAGTCACATTTTCAAATATTAGTGATTTTCCATTTTCTAAATATAAAGTAAGTTCCATTTATTATTACTCCTCTTCTTCAAAACAATACGGGTATTCTTCTCTTTCTATTTCCATACCTACTCTCACACCAGCTAAGTAATCATCAATTTGTTCAGAGGTCCATTTGCCACTCAATCCAATAAAATGAAATATTTCTTTTATTTCATAATCGCTTAATGACTCAGTACCTCTATTAATCATTTCTTTGAATTCTGATTTTTTCATCAAATCACCTTCTTTAAATCGAAAATTCGTTGTAATACTTCATCTCTGATTTTTTCATTCAATCCACCGATAACATCATTTGTAATCGGTGTGCTGTAATCGATATCCCAATTACCATCTTCATTAAATCTTAATACTGCAATTTCAATTCCAATTCCAAAGTACACGTAATTGAATTTAATTACACTTGCACCGTAGCCATTAGGAAACTTGTAAATCGTTTGTGGATAACCTAAATAATTTTGTTCTTTGATATATTTTTTGAATTGTTCGCTGTAAGTTAAATCCATCATTCCACCTCCACAAACAGTTCTTTTATTTCATCGCCGAACAAGTCAATAGCACGTTCGGCATCTTCTTCATTTTTGAAGTATCCGAAATTATAGAAATAATCACCCAAAGTTACGCAATCTACTTTAATGCGGTTTTCTACAATTGAACAAAATAAATAATATTTATCTTGTTTAAAATCTTTCCAATCAGGTTTCCATCTATCATTACATTTATCTCTGAATATTCTAAAAAGATGCATCAATCTTCTTTTTTTAGCTTCTAAAATTGCTTCTTGCTCAGTATGAAAAATATGTCCTTGATAAAAACAAGAATCAATCCATGCGCTTTTGTCCCAACGAGCTTGTTGATTGTTTCCATAGGCATCGACGAACCAAAATACTTCGCCTTCCTGAAACGTGCTCTCTGCATATTCTAGAAGTTCAATCTTCATATTCAGTTTCTCTTGTTTATTTTTAAGTGTTTCTATTGTTTCCATTACTATTCACCCTCTTAAGTCGCACTCATTAGTCCACATTGTTCGAGCGGTTTATCTAATCTCCGAGCTGCATTCTTGAGCTTATCGCTTTCTTTTAAAGTAATAGTTTCCACTGCCTTCAACGATGCTTCAAAACCTAGCAAGAAAGCAAATCGTTCATTGTAGCTCAT
>NZ_JVNU01000032.1 GCF_001071995.1 Streptococcus sp. 263_SSPC | reverse complement strand
TCTTTGTTCAGTTTTCAAAGGTCAATCGTTGTTTTGCAACAACTTCTATATCCTATCATAGGACATTTTTACTGTCAACAGATTTCATGTAACTTTTTCAAAGTTTTTTTGAAACTGTTTTATAAGCGAACGTTCGCTCAACAGTGATATTAATTTATCACAACCAAAGAAGGTTTGCAACTGAAAAGATGTAGAATTCTAAAAAAATAATACAGTTCACAGAATCTGCAAACTGTATCTTTTTTAGACCTTTATTTTAGTAAAGCTTCAAGCTTACTTTGATTGATTTTTGGATAACGGTTCATGATTTGATGAATTGTCTCAAGAATTTTTGTTTGATACCCTACCAAATCATTTTCAATTTGAAGAACGAGTAGCGGTTCATGTAAGCTCATGCGTAGTAACAACCATCCATCTCCGTACTCACCTTTGAAATCAATACGAATCCCCTCTTCGTTTTCCGGGTTCACACCCCAGTCTTGTGGAATCCACTGTGGAAATTCTTTAATAACTTTATTGCCATAAGTTTTGAAATCTTCTGTTTCAATCTTAAAGCGAACTTCAACGACTTCTTTTGGTTGTACTAATTTCTGGATTAAATGATCTAATGTTTCTCCTCGTTCAATTAATCTTGGAAGAAGCATTAAAATCTTCGCAACCACATATGCCCCATCGTCAAGGAAGTAATTTTCTTTAAACGCTGCATGACCACTTGTCTCAATAGCTAATTGACAATCCGTTCCAGCTTCGTTTAACTCGATCGCTTTATTGATGACATTACGATATCCAGAAATATAACGATATTGATGCCCACCTAGTTCTGTAATAAACCTCTTCAAGTGTTCAGTTGTTGGCGAGTTCGTCACAATCGTTGTTCCTGGATGCTCACTAATTGCAATCACGCTAAGAACAGCAATCAAATTATTTCTATTCAGTAACTCCCCGTCACCTGTTACGACAGCAGCTCTATCAACATCAGTGTCAAAGATTACACCATAATCGGCACCGACCGCAAGTACCTGATTCTTAATACTTTCCATCGCTTCTTTATTGTCTGGATTTGGAATATGATTTGGGAATGTTCCATCAGGATCTAGGAACTGTGAACCTTGCGTGTTAGCGCCTAATACTTCAAGCACCTTTTCCGCATAGAAACCACCAGCACCGTTTCCAGCATCTACAATAATATGAAGACCTTCGAGCGGTTTTTCTTTCTCGCTTCCGCTACCTTTACGAATCAAGTCTACTAAGTGATGGCTGTATCGTTCAAAAATACTTTTTACTTCTATAGTAGAAACAGGTTCTTGTGGGAGTTCTTCTATCTCGTCTACTAAAGCAATGATGTCACGAATATCACTCGATTCTAATCCGCCTTCACGCGTGAAGAATTTCAACCCATTATAGTAGAAAGGTAAATGACTGGCTGTGAACATCACGGTTGCGTCGCAGTTAAACTCTTCAAACTGCGTTGCCATAAACATACTTGGAGTTGTTGCCATTTCAAAATCAATTACACGAACGCCAAAAGCCGATAACACCTGAATAAATTCTCTTGTTAAGTCCGGACCACTAATGCGGCTATCACGACCAATCCCAACAACTAATTCCGTTACCGTTTTAGATGGATAACGCTTCTGTAGCCATTTCACAAAAGCACTCGCAATCAAACGACTCTCTTCTACCGTTAGCGTCGCATCAAATTCTTCTGTCGCTATAGCAATGCCTCGAATATCTGAACTTAATTGTAACTCATTGATTTTTGACATGGGAATCCCTCCTTAGTTCTAGCTCTATTCTACCAAATGCTTCTGTACAATCATAGAAGATTTTTTAATTTTTCCGCAAAACAAAAAAGCAAGCAGCCTTAGCTACTTGCTCTTTCAACTCAGCTATCATGAGTTATGATTTACGATAGGTTAATTGAATATATCTTTCATACCATAAATCGACATATTCAGGCGAGAACGGCCCTTTTTTGTTATTGATCCAATCCACAAGAATCTCAACGTTTGCCTTTAAGATTTGATCAATCTCTTTTGAATAGTGCATTTGACGACGATGCAATTCATATTCATCGACATCTAGCAATCTCTTTTCGCCATCCGGGAAAATCTTAATATCTAAGTCGTAATCAATATACTTCAACGCTTCTGCATCTAATACATAAGGCGAAGCCAAATTACAATAGTAAGAAATTCCTTTTTGACGAATCATCGTTACGACATTGAACCAATAATGTTTATGGTAATACAATAACGCTGGCTCTCTCGTCAACCATCTTCTACCGTCGGACTCAGTCACAAGAGTATGATCGTTACAAGCGATAATTGCTTGGTCGCTTGTCTTCAAAATCATGCTGTCGCGCCAAGTGCGATGAAGACTACCATCATGTTTATAACTCTTGACAGTGATGAATTCTCCTTCTCTGGGATTCTGCACCACTATATCCAACTTTCTATATCTATTTAAGAGTAAACTCTTAGTTATTTCAAATCACTAGTAGTATAGCATATTTCTACCATTCTGTGAACAAAAATCAGATTTACGGCGCCTATTCTTATAAAAGCTCTTGAGAAGCGAGTAACTCACACATCTTTCCTTGCACTCTAGACTGTGGCAGCTGTGCCATTTCTTCTTTTGTGACCCATTGTAGCGTACGCGTTGCATGCTGCTCTAGCGCTCCCGAAGCCGTTGCACATTGCAATTCAATATCCCAACGTTGGTGACTGAAAATATGTTTTACGGTTTTCGGTAAAATGCGAGTTGGTTGAAGCTTCATTTTATATAAACTCTCGAATTGAACTTCCAACGGGATGTTCTGGTTAATTTCGTAAGTCGAATTTTCTTCGGCAACTCCTTCAAATAAATCAATCGATTCTCCCACCGTGCTAAAATCACGAATTAATGGGAAATGCCAAAATCCACTTAGCAGGTCTGCTTGCGTATTCTTCTCTACCAAGAAGCGCCCCTTGTCATCCTGAATAATAAACGCGCGCCATTTCATCGGCGTTGGTTTTTTCTTTGGTTTCTTAATCGGATAAATATGCATCGTCCCATTTTGATACGCTGCACTAAATTCCTTCACTGGGCTTTCTTCCGGACGTGGATTGACTGGTGACTCAATATCTGAACCTAAATCCATCAGAGCCTGATTAAAATCTCCTGGACGTTCGGGATCAATTAAAATCTCTGCAATTTCTTGAAACGCCCAACGATTACTTGGGTTCCCAATATCTAAATTCACTTCAAACAATCGGCTAATCACACGCATCAAGTTACCATCCACGGCAGGCTCTGGCAATCCAAAAGCGATACTCGCGATTGCTCCTGCAGTATATGGTCCGATTCCTTTTAATGAGAGAATCCCTTCATAGGTATTGGGAAATACACCACCGAACTCTTCCATCACTTGAATCGCTGCTTTTTGCATATTGCGAACACGTGAGTAGTAACCAAGACCTTCCCAGCATTTCAATAATACTTCTTCAGGAGCTTCTGCCAAATCTTTTACCGTTGGGAACGTCGCTAAGAAACGCTCGTAATATGGAATGACTGTATCCACTCTAGTTTGTTGGAGCATAATCTCGCTCACCCAAATAGCGTACGGATCACTTGTTCTTCTCCAAGGCAAGTCTCGTTTTTCTTTATCGTACCAATCGAGCAACGCCTTTCTGAAACGTTTAATTTTCTTTTCGTCCCACATTTTTACGCCAATATCGGCTAAATCCATTCTTCCTTCTCCATTTCAAACTGCGCAATGGCCTGTTCAATCACACTAGAAGTAAATCCTTTTTGATACAACTTCCCTTTGATTTGATACCAGAGCGCCGATTCATTCTCTTCATATTTTTTGGCGATGCGTCGGTAAATCGTTGCAATCTCCTTCACCGCTAATTCAGCTTCCATCTCGCTTTGCGCTTCAAACGATAGAAACGGAACAACCTCTTCTGCGATTTCCTTCGAATACCCTTTTTGCATCACAAACACTTTTACTTTTTGCTTAGCCACTTTTGGTGTGACGCGTTTTTGCCCTTTCAAATAGGACTGCGCAATTTGAATCGCATTTTCAAGTTGCTCTCTCAACGTATATCCTTCAAGTACTGTTTGAATGACTTTATCGCTAATGCCTTTCTTCTGTAAATCAAAGATAACAGACTTGGGTCCTTTAAACGTCACAAACTTTGCCTGATTGAGATAGCTTTCTGCATAAAAGGTATCATTAATAAAGTTCTGTTCATGTAATTTTCCAAGCACTTCATTAATAATATCTTCGTCAAATTCTAATTTTTCTAATTTTTCATAAACTTCCTTCGTAGAACGAAGCTTAAAGTTCAGAAAGTGTAGTGCCTTTTGATAGGCTTGTTGAATACAATCATCATGTTGGATTTCTTCGATTTGTTCTTTTGTCAGTTCTGTCCCTTTAAACAAGGCATACTTTACAACCGTTGCCTCGTCGACACCAAACGCAAAAGCATCATTCAAATAAATATTGTAGCGGCCTTTTTTCTTTTGAGCCTCAATTTTTGTAATGACCATATTCCCACACTCCAATCTACTTAGAATATTTTAGCAAAATACAAAGATGAATAAAAGCTTGACTGCCTACTTCTCATTAATACATACGAAAAAAAGGCTCACACGAGGTGAACCTTTCTTCGTTTAAACTTATTAAATTAGTCTTTATCCATTCCCATTGCACGCATAATTGCTTTTGCAATTTCTACGATTGGAACGATTGAGAATGCTGCTCCAACTACGAACAACCATTGTTCAGCTGTAAGAATCGCCACATCAAATACAGTTGTTAATCCTGGAATCACCATTACGCTTAAAAGCATTACTGCTGATACTAGGATTGCGTAGTTGAACAACTTGTTCTTGAACGCGCCAACTGTGCCAAGTGATTTGTACACTGACTTCACGTTGAATGCGTGGAACAATTGGATTAAACCTAATGTTGCAAACGCCATTGCTTCACCAACTTGGTTCCCCCAATTAGCAATATGAGTTGCATACCAGAATACAAATAATGTAATTCCACCTTCGAAGAAACCTTGGTAGAAGATACTTGGTAACACACCGTTTGATAAGAAGTTCGAACTCTTACCGCGTGGTGGGTGATTCATGATATCCGCTTCAGCTTCTTCAAGACCTAAAGCAATCGCTGGGAATACGTCTGTTACTAAGTTGATCCATAAGATATGGATTGGTTCTAGAATTGACCAACCAGCCATTGTCGCAACGAACATTGTCATTACTTCACCGAAGTTTGCAGACAGTAAGTATTGAACAGCTTTTTGGATATTCGCGAATACTTTACGTCCTTCTTCAACGGCTACGACGATTGTTTCGAAGTTGTCATCGGCAAGTACCATATCTGAAGCTCCTTTAGAAACCTCAGTACCTGTAATCCCCATACCGACACCGATATCAGCTTGTTTAAGTGAAGGAGCATCGTTAACTCCATCCCCTGTCATCGAAACAACTTTACCATTCTTTTGCCAAGCTTTTACGATACGAACTTTATGCTCTGGAGACACACGAGCGTATACAGAGTATGTTTCAACAGTACGTTCTAATTCTTCATCAGAAATATCGTTTAATTCTCCACCAGTTAATACTCCGTCTTCTTGATCTGGACGAAGGATACCTAAACGTTTTGCAATCGCTTGGGCTGTATCACGGTGGTCCCCAGTAATCATAATTGTACGGATACCAGCTGATTCAGCTACTTTAATCGCAGCCGCTGCTTCCTTACGTTCTGGGTCAATCATCCCTACTAAACCAGCAAAGATTAAATCATGTTCGATTGAATCTGTGTCCACTGTTTCAGGAAGAGTATCAATCACTTTGTACGCCATCGCTAAAACACGAAGCGCTTGAGTAGCCATTTCTTTGTTTAATTTCATCAATGTTGTACGGTCATCTTCAGTAAACGCAGAAACCTCACCATGTTTTTCAATCTTCGTCACACGGTCTAATAACATATCTGGAGCACCTTTAGTTGCAACCAAATATTTACCGTCTTCTAATTGATGAATGGTTGTCATTAATTTACGAGTTGAGTCGAATGGAACTTCCGCAATACGTGGAATATTTACTAACTCTTCACGTACATCATAGTTTTTATCAAGACCGTATTGAACCATTGCTGTTTCAGTTGGGTCTCCTAATAATGAGTTATCTTGAGAAATCTTAGTATCGTTGGCTAAGTTCATTACACGAAGCGCGATGTTATCTTTAGAAATTTCTTCTGACGCATCATGAATTTCGTTGTCATAGACCATTTTTTCAACAGTCATTTGGTTAAGTGTTAATGTACCTGTTTTATCTGAACAGATAATTTCAACACCACCTAATGTTTCAACGGCTGGCAACTTACGAACAAGCGCGTTACGTTGCGCCATTTTTTGAGTTCCTAATGCAAGGATAATTGTAGAAATCGCTGGTAACCCTTCTGGAATCGCAGCAACGGCAATCGCAATCGCTGTTAATAACATATGAGTCCATTCATTTCCTCGAAGCATCCCTACCACGAAGATGATCACGGCAATCACTAAGATCATGATTGTTAGCCATTTACCAAGAGCATCTTGGTTTTCTTGAAGTGGTGTTTTACCTTCTTCAGTGTTCGCTAACATATTCGCGATTTTACCAACTTCTGTATTCATACCAGTACTTGTAACCACACCAACAGCACGGCCGTAAGTTACGTTTGTACTTGAGAACGCCATGTTTGTACGGTCTCCAATTCCTACTTCATCCCCTGCAGGAATCACTAAGTCTTTATCAACTGGAACGGATTCCCCTGTTAACGCTGACTCTTCAATTTTTACTGTATTTACTTCGAATAAACGCATATCCGCTGGCACGACGTCCCCAGCTTCAAGGATAACAACGTCACCTACTACGATATCTTCCCCTTTAATATGTTCCACATGTCCATCACGTAAAACACTTGCTACAGGAGAAGCCATTTTCTTCAATGCTTCGATAGCTTCTTCAGCTTTTGATTCTTGGAATACACCTAGCACAGCGTTTAATAACACTACCGCTAAGATGATAATCGCATCCGTTGGGTCGGGTTCACCTTGGTGAGCAAACATAGAAACCACTGCAGCCAATAAAAGTACTAAAATCATGAAGTCTTTAAATTGATCCACGAATTTCTCTAATAGTGATTTTTTCTTTCCTTCTTGTAACGTGTTTGCACCGTATTTCTCAAGTCTTGATGCCGCTTCTTGTGAACTTAAACCTGAAGGACTTGATTGCACTTCTTTAAACACATCTTCAATAGACTGTAAATATACGGGTTTTGTTTGTTGTTCCAACAAAATACACTCCTTTTCTTTTTCTATAAAAAGAGAGACTTATGCCCATCATCCTTTTGATAATAAACATAAGTCTCACTGTTCAAGATAATACCAGCGAGAATTCGCTTGCTGTTGATATTATCGCAACGATTGGTTGCCAGTTACTCCCTTATAGAGATTGATTATTGTTGTAGTTACTATACCAAATAAGTATAAGATTTGCAAATTTTTTAGATAAATTGTTAACCTTTCTTTTTACCTAAATTTCGTGGATTTTAGCCAAATCTAACCGTTCCAATGCCGGCGCATTTTTCGAGATAAAGTACTCATCGAGCGGTTTAGCTTTTAGATTCATCGCTTGTATTTTTTCAGCCATCATCGGCGTTTTCTCAAACACCCATTGCGTTCCATGAAGGATTCCTTCGCCGACACCTGATGTCAGAAGCCACTTCTTAGCACGCTTACTTTTTTCACTATAATCTTCTACCATTGCTTTACGATGCTTGGCAAACATTCCATTTTCAATAAAAAGCGTAAATGTCTTTTGCATCATCACATTCGAATCATAGTCCATCCATTGCTTTCGTTTCGCAAAAGATTCAACTAACTCTTTTGGCAATACTACAATCCCAATTTTCAAAGCTGAGAATAAAATTGAAGAGAAAGATTTAACGTAGATAACGCGTCCATCCATATCATAATAATGAAGAGGCGTCGCATTCCCTTCGACAAAGTCCGCCATATAGTCGTCTTCGATAATATAGACTGAGTACTTGCTTGCTAGTTCCACAATTTTTTTCTTTGTGGCTTCGCTGTAACTTCCACCTAGCGGATTATGAAATCTGGAAATCGTATAGAATAGCGAAAACTCTCCACTCGCAAACAATTCTTCTAAGCGATTTAAATCAATCTCACCATCCAACTTACGTTCAATCGTTTCGTAAGGAATGTTCAAGTGTTTCACCAACTCATTCATTCGTGCATAAGTTGGTTGCTCCAGCAATACTTTTTTTCCTTGAATTAGTTGCAATAAAATATAGAGAGCTTGTTGCGTCCCAGTTGTTATGACTAGTTGTTCCTTTGCAGCATACACCCCATACTCTTCTAAAATAGGGATTAACGCCTGAATCAATTCATCCATCCCAGAAGCTTGTTCTTTTCTGGTCAGCTTTAAATCATGCGCGCTGGCAAGCGATTGATTAAAGCAGATGCGCAAGTCCTCAATCGGAAGTTGTGAATAGTCTGCCTCGGATTCTTCCAATTGTTTTGCTTCTGAATTCTTTAATACATAATAGCCACTTTTTTCGACTGCATAAATAAAACTTTCATCTTTTAAACTACGCAAGGCACGTTGTACCGTATCCTTATTTACTCCATAGAGCGCAACTAATTCTCGAATTGAAGGAAGTTTATCCCCCTTTTGTAGATTCCCGCTCAATATTTCCTCTTTTAATGCATTTGCTAATTGCTGGTATTGATACATGACACACCCCCCACTGTACCGGTACAGTTCGTTTTCATCCCTATTGTATCCTCACCTGTCCCGTTTTACAATACAGATACATTGAAACTCGAGGAATAGATATGAAAAAAATAATAATCGCAAACGACTTGCCAGGAATTGGCAAAGTTGCACTCGCACCCGCTATCCCGATTTTCGCTTGTTGTCAGATTGAAACGATGCTACTGCCTACAGTACTTCTTTCATCTCATACCGGCGGATTCAAAAACATCGCGATTGCGGAGCAAACAGAATTTATGAGGCAGTCCCTTTATCAATGGGAGAATCTGGAATTAAAACCGGATGCTGTTTTAACGGGATACTTCCGAAATCCGAAACAAATTGAATTAATGGTAGATACCATTGAAAAACTGCCAGCGTCTACGAAACTATTCGTCGATCCGATTATGGCGGACAACGGGAAACTGTACAGCGGATTTACACAAGAACATGTTGAGGCGATGAGGAAACTCATTCAACAAGCTGATGTGATTTATCCAAATATTACAGAAGCCTGTCTTTTGACAGATACGCCCTATCCAACGGGAAAAATTACGATGGACTTTACAAGGGAGCTCGCTAAGAAATTAGCTGAACTAGGGCCCGAGTACATCATCATTACCGGTTGCCCTGACAGCGAAGAGCTCACAGGCGTTCAACTTTATACTAAAGAGACGGATTCATTTTTTGATTTCTATAAAACAAAGTATCCGCATCATTTTTACGGAACAGGTGATACACTGGCGTCTCTTGCAACTGCATGCATCTTACAAGGAATGTCTATAGAAGACGCATTGTCATTCACGTTGAAATTCATCGACGAAGTGCTTCAATTAAGTAGCCAGCAACCTGAACAAATTCCATTCGGCCTTCCAATCGAGAAAAAACTTGGAATACTTACAACAAAATTTACTACTGAGGTGTCATTATGAAAAATACAGATTTAAGAAATATCGTAGAAACAAGCTTATTTGCAGCTTTAATCTTCTTGGGGGTAAGCGTCTTTAGAATCCCAATGCCATTCACTACACAGTTCGTCCACTTCGGGAATGCACTTGTTGTCGTTGGATGTCTACTCTTTGGAACCAAACGTGGTGCTCTCGCTGCATCTATCGGTCTTGGAATCTTTGATTTATTAAACGGCTACGCTTCAGTTGTTTGGGAAACGATTCTGGAATCCTTAATCGTCTGCTATGTGATTCATCTTGTTTACGAAAATTTATTAAAGAAAAACGACAAAATCGGAAACATCATCGCAGTCGGCGTTGTTGCTGCTATCGTAAAAATCATTGTTAATATCATTAAATACACATTCTTACGAGGAATGATTGTTGGTGGCCTCGCATTAACACCAGCATTTATTCAAGCAATCAACAAAATCACAGGAACGTTTGGATCGGCTATTTTCACAGTAGTTGCAGTTCCAATCGTTTACCCACTCTTCAAAGAAGCACTAAAACGAGTAAGAAGATAAACAAAACAGCTATTACGACTTCAATCGTAATAGCTGTTTCTTTTTTATCCCCCACAGAAGGATACTAGAAATAGTACAAATCAAATAAACTCCTCGGAGTTATTGTGTTAATAGTAGGAAATCATAACCACTGTGAATTAGGGAGAGTTGCGATTATCCGCTACTCTCCCTTTGAAGCTTGGTAGGTTTGAGACCTTAGGCTCAAACTGGTATCCTACTATTCTTGCCACAATAACAACTCCGACAAAGTCTTAGCACTCTTCTTTTCCCGTCCACAGAGGGCTATTAAAACCCCTTTGATTGTTTTCAAAAAAGAAAGAACTCCTTGGAGTTATTATGGCAATGGCAGGAACTTATAACGAATGTGAATTAGGGAGAGTTACGATTTTTCGTTACTCTCCCTTTGAAGCTTGGTAAGCTTGAGACCTTAGGCTCAAGCTGATATCCTACCATTTCTGCCACAATAACAACTCCAAAGGAGTTCTTTCTATAAATTTAGTCTAAATAATACAAGAGGTTCTAATAGCCCTCTGGATTTTTCTTTTGCCAGTTCCATGAGTCGCGAACCATATCATTCAAGTTCTTTTCAGCTACCCATCCTAGCACTTCTTTTGCTTTAGAAGCATCCGCATAACAAGTTGCGATATCCCCTGCACGACGAGGTGCAATTTTATAAGGAATATCCACTCCGTTTTCTTCAATAAATGCTTTCACTAAATCTAATACACTGTATCCAATACCAGTACCTAAGTTAAAGACTTTTGAACCTTTTTGAGCCGCATTGTTTTTAACCGCTAGTACGTGTCCACGAGCTAAGTCGACAACGTGGATGTAGTCACGAACACCAGTACCATCATGAGTATCGTAGTCGTCACCGAACACGCTTAAGAATTCGCGTTTACCTACAGCCACTTGAGTGATGTATGGCATTAAGTTGTTTGGAATTCCGTTTGGAGCTTCTCCAATCAATCCACTTTCATGCGCTCCGATTGGGTTGAAGTAACGTAAGTTTGTGACTGACCAGTCGCTATCTGAGAAAGCAACGTCATTTAAGATTTGTTCAAGCATTACTTTTGTGTAACCATAAGGGTTTGTTGCGCTTGTTGGCATTTCTTCTTTAAAAGGAACGACATTGTTCATACCATAAACTGTTGCACTTGAGCTGAATACGATGTCTTTTACGTTAAATTGACGCATTACGTCTAATAACACTAATGTTCCTGTAATGTTGTTGTGATAGTATTCTAAAGGTTTTTCAACAGACTCTCCCACAGCCTTGAATCCTGCGAAATGAATCACTGAATCGATGTTTTCTTTTTCAAAAACTGTTACTAGGAAATCACGATCAAGAATGTCGCCTTCATATAGAGGGAAATCTTTTCCTGTGATTGTTTTTAAACGATTCAATACTTCTGGTGAGCTGTTTGAAAAGTTGTCGACGATAACAACGTCAAACCCTGCTTTGTCTAATTCGATTACTGTATGAGAACCGATATACCCTGCTCCACCTGTTACTAAAATTGCCATTTTTACTTCCTCCCCTTAGTTCAACACGTCTTCTGCGTGATCTTTTTGTAACGTTAAAATACGTGGGCCATCTTTTGTAATGGCTAATGTATGTTCGAATTGGCAGCTTAATCCACCATCTAATGTATGAGCTGTCCATCCATTGCTTTCCATTTCAGCTTTCCAAGTACCAGTATTCACCATTGGTTCAATCGTAATAACCATTCCCTCTTTCAAGCGAAGACCTTTTCCAGGTTCACCGTAGTGAGGAACTGCTGGACTTTCGTGAATCGTTGGTCCAATTCCGTGCCCGATAAAGTCACGAACAACAGATAACCCTTCACTCTCAACATAAGTTTGAATCGCGTGACCGATGTCCCCAATACGATTTCCAACTTTTGCTTGTTGAATTCCTAAGTATAAAGCTTTCTTTGTTACTTCATATAAATGGTCGATTTCTGGAGTGCTTTCGCCAACGATATAGCTCCAGCAAGAATCTGATAAAGCGCCTTTAAGTTCCACGCAGAAGTCTACTTTTACTAGGTCTCCTGATTTTAAAGGTTTGCGACGTGGAAATCCGTGACAGATTTCGTCATTGATACTTTGGCATGTTGCGTATTTATATCCTTCGTATCCAATCTGTGGCGCTGAACCACCCGCTTCTTCGATTTTCTTTTGAACAAATTGGTCGATGTCCCAAGTAGTGACACCAGGTTTAATAAAATCACGAAGTTGCACATGAATCGATGCTAAAAGCGCACCTGATTCTTCCATCGCGTCAATTTCGCGTTTTGATTTTAAAGTAATCATGTAACAAACTCATCCTTTCTAGTCTCCCCGTCATTATAGCATAGAACAAATATAAAGAGAAAGAGCCTGTACTGAAATGTTAATAGACTCTTAACTAAAAAAGACTGACAAAATCTCTTTGTCAGCCTTCCTATTCCCTCTTACTTTAACGATTTCTATAAAGTATCAGTAGGTGCCACTACTTCTGGTTGTGTAGTTGTTACAGCTTCCACCGTAGTAGTTGTCGTCGCTGTGGTAGTTGTTGTTTCAGTCGTTGTTGTTTCTGTTGTCGTAGTCGATTCTGTAGTCGTTGTTGACTCAGTTGTCGCCTCTGTCGTTGTTTCTGTTGTTGATTCAGTCGTTAAAGCTGTCGTTGTTGCTTCTGTTGTTGTTGAACCAGTTGTAACAACATATCCAACATAGTCATAGCAATCAACTTGCTCTGGAGTTAAATCTTTTTGTTCTACAACTTGTCCAAGAATTGAGCTATCCGCAGCTAACACTTCTCCTTGAGTCGCTAAGAACGCTCCTGCTCCACCTAATACTAAAACATTTTTAGCAATACGAGATGCTTTATTTGATTTAACGAGGTATAGACCGCCTGCTAAAAGTACTACTGAAAATACCAATGTAATTGTATTAGCTACTGTACCTGTGCTTGGTAATTCTTTTTCTTGTTTTGAAACTGATACGCCACAAGTTCCGTTTTTCTTATAAACATAAGTCACTTGTGCTCCCGCTTGTACATCAGCTTCAGTTGGTTTCCCTTGTTTAATTTCTTTTCTAACTGTTTCTGTTGTTTTATCGTAGTCAACATAGTTCACACTTGCAGCTGATGCAGGCGATGCTACACTTACTCCTAATGTCAAAGTAGCTAATGTTGCTAAAATCATCTTACTAAACTTTTTCATCGATTCATCTCCCCATTATCATTTGTTACAGTTCATCGTACTGTATTCACTTTTAAAAAGCAATTAAAATTCGTTCCGCATATTTGTCCTTTAGCTGTCTTTCATCGTATTAGATTCTCCACAAACTAAAAAGCCTGGAGTTTATCCAGGCTACATCATTATAACCGATCAGTTGGAGCCACCGTATAGACTTCTGTAGAAGTTGTTGTCATCGTTTGAGTTGTTGGCTCTTCCGTCGTTGTTGTTTCAGTTGTTGTCGTTGCTTCTGTTATCGTTGTTGGTTCTTCCGTTGTTGTTTCAGTCGTTGTTGTTGACTCTGTTGTTACAACTGTTGTCGTTGCTTCAGAAGTCGTTGTTTCTTTTGAAATATAAAACCCAACGTAGTCATAGCAATCGATTTTCTCAGGATCTAAGTTCATTTGCTCAATGATTCGACCTAAGATTGAACTGTCTGCTGCTAAAACTTCTCCTTGGAAAGCAAAGAATGTTCCTAACCCACCCAATACTAAAACTGTTTTAGCAATATTGCGCATCTTGTTTGATTTTACTAAGTACAGACCACCTGCCACTAATACTACTGCAAAAATTGCTGAAACAGTGTTTGCGACTGTACCAGTATTTGGTAATTCCGGGCCTCGTTTTGGAATCGATACGCCACATGTATTATTCTTTCTATAAACATAAACCGCGTGCAATCCATCTTGAAGATCTGCTTCAGTCGGTTTACCTTGTCTGATTTCTTTTCTAATGGTTTCAGTTGTTTTATCGTAATCGACATAGTGTACTGTCGCAGCCTCAGCAGTCGAAGATACAGTCATACCGATTGTTAAAGTGATTAAAGTTGCTACCAATACTTTAACTAATTTTTTCAAGCTATGCATTCCTCCTTTTTATCTTAATAACCTATTATATTACTGTATCTATTTTTAGATTGTAAAAATATAATAATAAATTTCTATTAATTTTTATCACTTAAGATTTTTAATAAGAATACTTTCTTTCCTTTAGCATTCAGTTATACACTTCTTATAATACTATATTTACTGTATTATTCATAAACGTGTAACATCATTGATATGTACCCGCTTCACTTGTTTGTCCAGTGAAGTGGGTACATATCAAATGTGCGTCTTTCTTCTTTCTCTTTTTCCTCCTTCAATCGGAGTTCTCTCATTTTTTAGAATGGCATTCTCCAATCTCAGGTACTCATTTTCGGCCTGAAGATGTTCTAGTTCTGTCATCTCTTCTGGTTTTTCTTTGGTCTACGTTCCATTTTAGGTACTGTCCCTTTTACTTTATCAACTATAGTATACTTTTTTCTTGTATTGTGCGAGCCAGCTAGAAATCAGGCTTTAACTTGGAAGAGCGTATTCAAGCGAAACTCAATTTTGAGCCCCCACCTCGAGTAAGACTATATCAATCATTTCCTGTTTCAATGCTGGAGAGTAATAATTATTTTCCCCTTTTTCTAAGCCCTATCGATGAATCAATTTAATCATGTTTTTAAGATTTGACTTTTTTATAACATACATATCTGAAAGTTGCGGATAGCTAAATCCTTGTTTTCTGAGTTCAAAGATTTGAACTTATCCTCATAAGTTAATTTCATAATAAAAACACCCCAAAAGTTAAATTTTCTGTCTAATTTTTGGAGTGCACTTCAGGTTTGTCCATTAAAGGAGATGTTTATAATTTTCCCCTAGTCATAGCTGTATGTGATTAGTTACGTTCAACCCACTTGCGTCCGTCACGTTCAATAAGATCGAAACTTGCTTGTGGCCCTTTGCTTCCTGCAGCGTAGTTAGGAAACTCTGTTGCGATTTCACTGTCCCATGTTTTGCGGATGCTATCCACATACTTCCAAGAAGCGGCTACTTCTTCCCAATGCGTGAAGTTTGTCATGTCGCCTTCGATACAGTCAAGAATTAAGCGCTCATACGCTTCTGGACTACTCATTACGAAGTTCTCATCAAAGATTTTCTCCAAGTGACTTGTTTGAAGCGCGATGGTATTTCCAACGGCTTTCGAATTAATCACGAAGCAGAATCCTTCTCGAGGTGTGATATGAATAGAGATACGGTTTGATGGACAACCATCGATACCACAGAATAATGGTGAGTTTGCTTCTTTAAAAACAACATCAATAATCGTTTCTTTAGACTTCAAACTCTTACCTGTACGAACATAGAAAGGCACGCCTTCCCAACGTTCGTTATCGATGAACACTTTACCAGCAACATATGTTTCCATATTGGAATCATCTGCCACATTGGCATCTTCACGGTAACCAGATTTTAACCCGTCTACAGAAGGTCCATATTGCCCACGTACGAAGTTTTCGTTTACTTCTTCGGCTGTTGTATAAGGGCGAAGTTGTTCTAACACCTTAATCTTGTTCTTACGAACATCTCCAAATGAAACTGGTGGCTCCATCGCTACTAAAGCAAGGATTTGCAAGATGTGGTTTTGAACCATATCACGTAAAGCACCACTTGTATCGTAGTATCCACCACGTTCTTCTACACTCACTTGCTCTAAAAGAGAGATTTGAATATGGTCGATATTCTCTTTATTCCATAATGCTTCGAATACACGGTTAGCAAAACGGACTGCAGAAATATTTTGAATCATTTCTTTCCCTAAGTAGTGGTCAATACGATAGATTTGTTTTTCTTCGAATGATTGACGAAGTTGATTGTTTAATTCTTCTGCAGAAGCGTAATCTTTCCCGAATGGTTTCTCGATGATAAGTCGGTTATAGCCATTCTCAGTAATTAAACCTTCTGCTTTTAAATGCTCTGTAATTGTTCCAAAGAAAGTTGGTGCCATTGCTAAATAGAAGACACGATTGCCTTCGATTTGATACTTGGCATCTAACTCTTCTGAAAGTTCTTTTAATACGACATAATGATGTGTGTCAGTAACGTTATGAGGTTGATAGTAGAAATGAGAAAGGAATTGGTTTAATTCTTCTTCTGACTTCACTAATGACTGAACAGATTGTTTGATAACATCTCTGAAATACTCGTTAGTCCACTCTCTACGTGCTGTCCCAATCACTGCGAAATGATTTTTGATAAACCCTTTTTGAAATAGACGGAATAACGCTGGATATAGCTTACGATGAGCTAAATCGCCTGTTGCTCCGAACAGTGTAATGAGTACATGTTGTTCGCGCATGAGTTGTCCTCCTTGAATAAAATACGCAAGCAAATCGCCTGCAATTGATAAAATACTACTTTTCTAGTGTAAGTTATAAGTGTAGAATTGTAAACTATAAAACGCTCCCTTTCCAAAGAAAAGGAGCGTCTCTTTTTTATCCAATATCATTTGCATCTGTAATTTCAGATGTCTTATCTGAATTGATTGGAATCGTCTTTTGTTCTGTTGTAGGCTCAGCCGTCGTTGATTCAACGGTTGTTTCCTGTGTTGTCTCTTCTTGAGTCGTTTCCTCAGCAGTTGTTGTTTCTGTTGTAGAAGTAGTTGTCGTTGTGGTTGTAGTTGTTGTCGTTACACCATTAGGTAACCATCTACCTTCCCCATCGACTTTATAGCCATCAGGAGTTGTTCCATTGCGAAGCATTGCACCACTTGCTTTGAAGTAATACCATTCGCCATTATCTTTAACCCAGCCGACTTGCATTGCTCCAGACTTATCGAAGTAATAGTACTCCCCAGAAATTTCATGCATCCCTGTGAGCATTTCTCCAGTTGTTGGATGTAAGAAGTACCATTTACCAGCTTCTTTATACCAGCCATTTAGCATTGCGCCGCTCGCTTGATAATAGTGATAAGCACCATCATGCCATTGCCAGCCAGTTTGCATTGCTCCAGATTCGTTAAAGTAATAGTACTCTCCAGAAATTTCATGGAACCCTGTGAGCATTTCTCCAGTTATTGGATGTAAGAAGTACCATTTTCCAGCTTCATTATACCAGCCCTTAAGCATAGCACCGCTCGCTTGATAATAGTGATAAGCTCCATCATGCCATTTCCAGCCTACAGCCATAGCACCAGAATCAACAAAGTAGTAGTTCACTTTATCGATTTCTTTTTCCCCAGTGACCATTTCTCCGTTTTCAGGATTTAAGTAATACCATTTATTTCCATCTTTCAGCCAACCTTTCTTCAAGGCTCCGCTCTTCGCGTAATAACGATATTTTCCGTCAATCCACTTCCAACCAGTTTGCATGATTCCTTCTTCATTCAAGTAGTATTTTTCGCCATCTACTTCTTGATTTCCGGTTAGTTTCTTGCCCTCTTTACTTAACAGATACCAAGAATCACCGTCTTTCAACCAACCAGTTGCCATTGCTCCTGAACTTGCAAAATAGCGACGGACTCCATCGACTTCTTTCCATCCAGTTTGCATAACTCCAGATTCATCGAAGAAATACGTTTTTCCATCAATTTCTTTTAATCCAGTTACTGCAACATTATTATTATCGAAGTAATACCATTTACCATTAACCTTCTTCCATGCAGAAGCTTGATCATTCTCAACTAGCAGTTCTCCACTTGAAGCAAACAGCATTCTCTTGCCATTAAAGGTTTGCCAACCTGTAAGCATCTTTCCGTCTTTATCAAATAGATATTGATTGTTTCCGCTATAGGCTAATTCATTCTGTCTTCTCGTGCCGTCAGACTGAATATAATACCAAGCACCTTCATGCCAGAACCATCCAGCAGGTTGTCTTGAACCATCTGCATGCACATAATAGTATTCTCCAGAACTATATGGATCCCAACTATCATTCGTATAAATCCATTGACTTGTTTGCATTTGTCCTTTTCCGTTAAAGAAATAGAACTTGCCATTAATTTCATGCCACCCAATCGCCATTTGATCATCTGCTAAGCGATATTTCCAGAAACCATCTTCCTGATACCACTGAGCTTTTACGGTTGGAATATTTGGAAATGCATCAGAAATATTATTAAAACCATTTTTTGAGATATCAAATACTGTTGCATTTTGAGTTTTACTTGAACTATGAATGATTTGAATTCCTTTTTTCTGAATATAATCTTTCGTTGAAGAAACATTAATATCAGCACCTGTTGTTTGTACAATCATTGTCGGTGAAAGATTATTAATAAAGTTGATAGAATTAGATATTTTGGCGTCGTAATGATGATTCCACTTCATCAAATCGACTTTCCCAATTTGAGGGCCTAACTTATCCTCGCCACCTTCAGCATTATCAAGGTCGCCTCCAAGGTAAATTTTCTGTCCGTTTACTGTAATAACAGCAACAATAGAATTCGAATTATCATCTAATACCTTTTTAAGTTGTCCATCTGGTCCATATTCATTTTTGTAGTTATATAACTGAATATCCATGTCTCCTAATTTAAAGTGACTGTCTTTATCAGAAATATCTTGTACAAGTTTTACTCCCTTTTCTTTGGCAGCTTTTAGTGCATTGTCATAATTATATAAATTATCCCAAAGTCCCCAAGAAGCTTTAATTCTCTGATCTGAATACTTTTTCAAATAAAAAGTATCTACTGGAAGTCTGTTTAGTACTTCATCAGCGCCCCCAATATGATCACTATGTACATGAGTCCCTAAAATAAAATCTAATTTTTGTACGCCAACATTTGACAGGTGACGGAACAAACGGTCCTCTAGAACTTGATAATTACGAATTGCCGTTCCGTATCGAATTGGGTATAACGGATTACTCCCATCTGGGAAATCAAAATCCTCGCCCATATCTATCAGTGCAAAATGCCCATTACTTTCCAGAAGAATGGCATCACTTCCGGTATTTGCTTTCGTATTAATAAAGTGAATTCTGTTCACACCAGTTTGTGGAACAGTTTCTGCTTCTACTTTTGTACCCAGACCAAGCGCGATAAATGCTCCCAAGGCTACGGCCGTTTTCGCTTTTTTCATTGTAAAGCCCCCATATAACTTGTTAAATATTACACTTCTTAATTATACAGAAAAAAATAAAAAAAGATACAAAATTTTCGAAATTTCGTATCTTCTTTTTCTTATTTTTCAATCGGTAATTTCACTTTAAATAATGACCCATGATTGAGTCTGGAAGTCAGGCTAATTTTACCGTTATATCCTTCGATTAATTCTTCAGCAATCGATAAGCCTAAGCCATTTCCTCCACGTTCTCTCGAGCGTGCTTTATCGACGCGATAGAAACGTGAAAATACTTTTTTCTTATCTTCTTCCGTTAACCCCATCCCGAAATCCTGAATACCGATTTCGACTGCTTCCGTGGTTGGAGAAAGGCTAACTATAATCTCTTTTCGATCTGTTGAATATTTCACGGCATTATCGAGTAAGATGATAATGACTTGCTCGAAGTGATTGCGATAGATTGGAGAAATAATTTCCTTCTTGGTATCAATATCTGCAATAAAAGTAAAGTCGGGATAAAGCACCTTGAAATTCGTTACAATCTGTTCTAATGTCGCAACGACCTCTGTTGTCGCATCTTTATACTGTTCCCTTACTTGCGGTGCACGAGATAAATCAAGCATCTCTTGAACGAGTGTCTTCATGCGCTTAATTTCCGCTAGAGAGGCCATGAGAGACTCTTCCAGCACTTCTGGGTCATCTTTCCCCCAACGGTTTAAAAGCTTCAGGTGGCCTTCTACAATGGCTACAGGCGTTCTCAATTCATGCGATACATCTTCAACGAAGTGCTTCTGCTGCGAAATATAAAAACTGATTTTATCTAGCAGCTCGTTAAATTGTTGAGAGACAATCGCAAATTCATCATTCTTTTTCGGAACAATTAAACGTTTTGTTTCAATGTTTTCCTCGTTAATAGACGCGATAATATCATGAATTTCTTCAATTGGCTTGGAAATGAGTCGCGAAATGAAATACGCAAGCCCTATTGAAACAATTCCTTCCATCACAATTAACTGGAAGAACAGAAATCTCAATTGTTTTTTTAATTCCGCAAGCTTCATCATTCGATTGGTTACTTGCAAATGTCCAATCAAGACACGAGTATTTCTGGAAAGGATTGGCATCATCACTTGCACACTTTCTTCCCCGGTCGATAGCGTCACATATTGAACCTCCAGCTTACTCGATACTTGCGGGCGGTCTTGCCATTGTTGTGTTTGGAATAATAGCTCTTTACTCGTATCAAAGACACGAATATTCACTTCTTCATTCATCGGATAAAAACTACTATTCTTTTTATAAACCTGGTTCTTGTCTAATTCATATTGTTCCGCTTTGTTTAGAACAGCAAGAATGTCTTCACTTGTTAATTTCTCCGTTTTTACCGATAACAAATCCGCGATAACTTGTGCGTAAACCACTGTCTGATTTTTCTCATTGTCACGCAAGCCAATAAGTTGCCCCTCAATCAAAATCGCAGTTAATACAGCTAATAATGCAAAAATGGTGGCTGATATCACCCACCACCATTTTTTTGCTACCGATTTATGTTGGTTTTGGTCCTTCATATGTAGCTCCTCAGCTTCTCATTACATATCCAGTTCCACGAACGGTTTGAATATAACTTTCTCGTCCTGGTACATCAATTTTATTACGGATATAACGAACGTATACGTCAATCACATTCGTTTCGACTTCGTTCTTATAGCCCCATACTTCTTTTAATAACACTTCACGTGAAAGAACAATATCAATGTTTTCCATCAGTAATAAGAGTAATTCATATTCTTTCTTCGTTAAATCAATGACTTCACCCGCACGACGAACGACGCGGTTTTCCACTTCCACCACAAGGTCGCGATATTCCACTCTTGTTTGTTTCACAACACGAGATTGTTCTTCCATTTGCAGACGTCTAAAGAGTGCGCGTAGTCTTGCAAGAATTTCTTCGATTTCAAACGGCTTCACTACATAGTCATCTGCCCCTTGATCAAGCCCTGCAACACGATCCATCACTGAATCGCGCGCTGTCATAATGATGACTGGTGTTTGTTTTACTTGGCGAAGGCGACGAACGACTTCTAATCCATTCATTTCTGGTAACATTAAATCTAATAAAATAGCATCCCAATGCTCATCAATGGCTGCTTGTAATCCGCTACGGCCATCTGCACACACTTTTGTTTCATAGCCTTCATGTTTTAATTCTAATTCAACAAAGCGACTTAAATTCTTTTCATCTTCAATAATTAAAATACGTTGATTCGCTGGCATTTGGAAACTCCCTTCTCTATTCTTCCCTAACAGATTTATCATACCATATTCATAAGATTCTTAACAGAATTTAATGAAATTTTCTGTCAATTTCATTAAATTAGACAATCAAAATTAACATATATGTTAATTTTTGATTTGCTTCAATAGGAACAAACAAAAAAGTCCTAGCTAAATAGCTAGGACTTCATCATTTATCATTATTGTTCAATCTCTTTTTCTTGAGCCCATTCGAAGTGGAATGTTCCTGGTTTGTCTACACGGTTGTAAGTATGCGCCCCGAAGTAGTCACGTTGAGCTTGAATTAAGTTTGCAGGTAATGTTTCTGAACGGTATGAATCATAGTATGCTAATGCACTCGAGAATGTTGGTACTGGAATACCAGCACGAACAGCCGTTACAACAACATCACGAACTGCATCTTGGTAAGATTCTGTTACATATAAGAAGTACTTATCTAATAATAAGTTTTTCAATTGAGGATCACGTTCGAACGCATCTGTAATCTTCTGTAAGAATTGCGCACGGATGATACATCCAGCACGGAAGATTTTAGCGATTTCGCCGTAGTTTAAGTCCCAATTGAACTCTTCACTTGCTACACGCATTTGAGCAAACCCTTGCGCATAACTCATGATTTTAGAGAAGTATAATCCTTTACGAACTTGTTCGATTAAGGCTTGACGTTCTGAATTTGTTAATTCAGGAATTTTTGTTGCTGCTAATTCTTTACTTGCTGCAACACGTTCCTCTTTCAATGTTGAAACGAAACGAGCAAATACAGATTCAGTAATTAATGGAAGTGGCACACCTAAGTCTAATGCGCTTTGTGAAGCCCATTTACCAGTACCTTTGTTTCCAGCAGTATCCATGATTACGTCTACCATTGGACGACCTGTTTCAGGATCTTTCTTCGTTAAAATGTCCGCTGTGATTTCGATTAAGTAGCTATCTAATTCGCCTTGGTTCCATTCTTTGAACACTTCAGCGCATTCTTCTACAGATAATCCACCAACACGACGTAGGATATCGTAACTTTCAGCGATTAATTGCATGTCACCATATTCGATTCCGTTATGAACCATTTTTACGTAGTGACCTGCTCCGTTTGGTCCAATGTAAGTCACACATGGAGCTCCATCGTCTGCTTTAGCAGAGATTTCTTCTAAAATAGGTGCTACTAAATCGTATGCATCTTTTTGTCCACCCGGCATGATTGAAGGTCCTTTTAAGGCTCCTTCTTCCCCACCAGATACACCCGTACCGATGAAGTTGATTCCTGAGTTTGCAAGTTCTTCATTACGACGCATTGTATCACGGAAGAATGTATTTCCTCCATCGATTAAAATATCGCCTTTATCTAAATGTGGAAGTAAACTTTGAATTGTCTTATCTGTTGCTTCCCCAGCTTTAACCATTAATAAAATTCTTCTTGGTTTTTCTAGAGACTCTACAAATTCTTCAACAGAATATGTTGGAACTAATTTTTTATCTGGATGTAGAGCAATCACTTCGTCTGTTTTTGAAGTTGTACGGTTGTAAATTGAAACGCTATAGCCACGGCTTTCAATATTTAATGCCAAGTTGCGTCCCATAACAGCCATACCCACGACACCAATTTGTTGTTTTGACATGAAACTTCCTCCAATTTGTTTTATTTAACACATCTATGTTATCAAAAATTACACCTTTTTGAAAGGCATTTGAATGCTTTTCTTTTACTTATTCTATTTTTCATTTCAACCATTTTCACTCTTAGAAAACCTTTTAACATTTAACTCTAGTAATTCACACCGATTTACGGTAAACTATTACCGAGCAAAGAAAAAAGGAGCGATTTTGTTGGCAAAGAAAAAACGTAATCTTTCAACAGTTGAAAAAATTACACGTGTTGTAGCCGTACTAATGTTAATCGGTACACTAGGCGCTATCATCTTACAAGTAGCCTTAACTGCAATGAATTATAAATAAAAAGAATCCGACAGGAATTTCCTGTCGGATTTTATTTTTTAAATCGTAATTTCTTCTCGATCTCGAACCATATAGGCTTTTAATGGAGTAAGACTAGCAAGCCAGTATAATCCCCCACCTAGTAAGGCTGTAAACCCACTACCTGTTGTAATAAGGAACAATGGGCTTTGAATTTGCTTCGTCACTGGGTTATATACAAAGAGGACTGCAACAATTAATGAGATGAACACACAGCTCATTCCCACTATATTAAATCCTTTTGTATACTCGTACGCCTTATGTCCTTCTAAGAAATACGCTGAACGAAGAGACAATTTTTGCTTTCTGAGTAGGAAGAAGTCAACGACAATCATCCCAATAATTGGCCCTTGAAGATAAGCTGCTAGAGAAATAAATGAACCAAAATATTCATCTACACCTCCCCAAATAGTCAAAGCACTCACATATACAAAGGCTATCCAGACCATTAGCTTATAACTAAGTTTTGGCATTCCACTCTTTACAATCATACAGTTTACATATGAACCGGTTCCTTGAGTCCCAATATTAGCAAAAGCAACTAGCAATAGGCTTAAAAGTGAAAATGTAGGCGTACTTAAAGTAGCTAACATCGTTGTTGGGTCGCTTTCGTATACACCAGTTTTCACAAACATAGCAAGTGCCATAACGCCACCTGTGGCCGCAAAAAATGGTGCTATAACGCCATACGATAAAGAAGTTGCCCAATAGCCACTTCGCTCTGATTTTGCCAAACGCGGTAAAATGAATGCTTGAGTTGACCAAGAAAAGGCTACAGCAACATTACCTTCACCTGAAATCATGAATCGTTCCAATGGTGTTAAATCGTTTTGAACGGCAGGCTGTACATTCATAATTTCTGTAATCGGAACTGCAAAAAAACAAATTCCAGCTATAATCAAACCAACAAATAACAAAGCAACAACCATGTATCTATTAATTCCTTTTATAGTTTCAGGTCCACTAAGAGCAATTAAAGTTCCTAAAAAGACGCACATAGTACCGAGTATCGGAGCCCATATCGCCTTGTCTAGCACAAGCCCAAAGTTACTTGCTAAATGTATCATGGAATTCGCAAAAAGATTCGCAGTAACTGCATACCAACCAAAGTTTGCTAAACTTATTACTGTTGACAAAAGTGCAACTCCTTTTTGCCCAAGAACCGACCGAAGCCAAATCCACAAATCAATTCCGTAACGAACTGCAAAAAGTACTGGTAAACATTCTATAAAGACCCAAATAATATTAAAACTAAAAATATTAATGAGCATTTGATTAAAAGAAAGATACTGTGCAACATAAGCTCCTTGCGTATAACACCAAGTTGCAATGGCAAAGCCACTAGTAGAAAGGAATAAATCCCAAAACGAATACTGACGATCCCCATTCGTCATTGGAACAACACCCGTAATCGTTTCTTGTTGAATATAATCATTCATAGAAACCATTATTGAATCACCCCACACATTGCCAAAATAATGAGGATTAGGTTAACTCCTACACAAATTCCCGCCCAAAGGTAATCCATTTTTGAAAAACGTTCTGGAAAAATGTAATCTTTATCTTCCATTAAATCAAGCCTACGTTTTGTTTCTTCGGCAATTAGCTTTTCGATTGAAATTTCATTTTTCATCTAGTTTTTTCTCCCTGATACATTCTTAGAGCTTCAGTACAATACATTTTCGTATGGCGATACCATTTATAAAGATATTCGCCAATTCGTTTTCCATTGCTTTCTTGGAAAAGTGCCCACAAGAACCAATAGTACGAAACTAATCCTACCATTCCTAAGAAATGCTGTTGAGTACCTACGCTAGGATTCTTTTCAAAGTACTTATTAATAAACTCCTTGGCTTCATCTAAACTGTAGTCTGTACAACATAGGAAACAACCAATGTCGCTCGCAGCATCTCCCATTCCAGAATACTCCCAGTCAATCAAACTCATATTCCCTTCTTCATCTACCAAGAAGTTAGGACTATAACAGTCACCATGACAAAGAACAAATTCCACAGGATCCTTATGTAAATATTGAATGACTTGACGAACAAGCTCTTCTAATATTTCCTTATCTTCAAACTCAAAACGGTTGCGTTTTTGTAATTTCTCCTTAAATTCTTCTAAATCTTTTTCGAATCTCAGTTCATAAGGTGTTGTCTTACCAGAACGATGAAGTCGGCTAATGAAGTCAATCGCTTTGTCAACATCTTCCTCATTTTCATAATCTAATAGTCTTGCATTTTCTATAAATTTTGAAATTTTCCAGCCTTCATTTTCGTCCATTGCTACGAAAGTTGGATCTATCCCTAGTTCAGCAGCAACGCGCATTGAAGCTGCCTCACTGAGTCGGTTAATATATTCCTCAGTTCCTTTTCCAGGATGACGATAAACATAAGACTCACCCTTACACTCGAAACGGAAGGAAGTGTTTGTTAATCCGTCTTTTATCGGTTTAATATGAGTAATTTCCGCAGGTGTTACTGACAATATCTTACAAATGTTTAGTAATATTTTTGAATTTGTATGCATCAAATATTGTTCATCAAATTCACGAAGATCTGCTAAAGAATCAAATTCTTTAATTACATCCGCTGAATAATGACGCGCTTCTAATTTTAATTCATCTAAATGGCGATAATAATACTCTTCCCATAGCTGTTCCTTAAATGCTGCATGTTGGAATTCATTTTCTAAAATACGAACGAATTTTTTACTGAATTCACGGTCAAAATATACATGACCAAGCATGCACCATGTATTTTTTCCTCCGACAGTCACCTCTGAAATGAAACCATTTGTCTCTTTTTCTACACAATATTCATCAGTTTCTCCATTAGCGAAAACTGTAGCATAATAACCTCGATATACGTATTCTTCAAAAGGATTTTCAGTAAAATAATTATCTGAGGAACAAATATAAGTGTTTCCTAATTGTTCACGAACAAGCATAAGCGACGAACAATTATTATAACGATAATAATCTTCATTCACGACGATATCTACACCAAATTTATCTGCAAGATAAAACATCATTTCCTTCATGTAGCCAACAATAACTGTAATTTTATCAATTCCAGCTTCTCTTAATTGACATATCTGACGTTCAATCAAACGCTCTCCTTTAACAACAAGTAGACCTTTTGGTGATTCATACGAAAGCGGGGCAAAACGTGTACTCATTCCTGCCGCCATAATAATGGCATTTTGAACACGATATGGTTCTAATTCAGCGATTCCTTTTTCCGTAAGAGAATAGTTCGAATTAATCCAACCAAGTCGTTCCGCTTCTGTTACTAAATGATTCACTTTTCCAAGAGACAGATCAAGTCCCTTTGCGATTTCTCGCTGTGTCACTTTTGCTTCTTGATTTTTTAAAAATACTAATAAGTTAAATTGATGATTTGAAATCATTCTAATTCGCCTCCCTATGTTCAATATTATACATCTTTTTACGAAAAAGTGAACAAAATTCTCTATATTTTTTTAGTTAATGAAAATTTATCGTGAATCCTATTTTATGTATATAAAAAGCCAACAATCATTATGTTAAAAATTCCTAATCCTAATTAAAACGTATACTAAAGTTAAACAAAAAATATTACAATTGAGCTGCTTTTTTTATGAAATCACCTTATGAGGATTATACTGTTCACAACTTTTGAAGAAGGTCGGTATGCATTCGAAGAATCTTAGTTACGTGATTAAATTAATTAATGAGTTAAAGTAAAATTAAAAGGGTTAGTTCGGTATATTACAGAACTAACCCCTTTTATTATCTACTCTTTTTAGGATAGTACAAATTCCTGACGAGATTTGCCTTTTAAATTGTAATTTCTTCTCGATCTCGAACCATATAGGCTTTTAATGGAGTAAGACTAGCAAGCCAGTATAATCCCCCACCTAGTAAGGCTGTAAATCCACTACCTGTTGTAATAAGGAACAATGGGCTTTGAATTTGTTGCGTTACAGGATTATAAACAAACAATACTGCCACAATCAATGAGATGAACACACAACTCATCCCCACAATATTAAAGCCTTTAGTATATTGGTATGCATCATGTCCCTTTAAGAAATAAGCGGAACGAAGCGCCAACTTTTGTTTTCTGAGTAGGAAGAAGTCCACGACAATCATTCCAATAATCGGACCTTGGATATAAGCTGCTAGCGAAATAAATGAACCGAAATATTCCTCAACGCCACCCCAAATCGTTAGTGCACTAACGTAGAAGAAAGCAATCCATACCATCAGCTTGTAGCTGAGTTTTGGCATCCCACTTTTTACAATCATACAGTTTACATATGAACCAGTTCCTTGTGTACCGATGTTTGCAAAGGCTACAAGTAATAAACTCAATAGAGCAAATGCTGGTGTACTTAACGTTGCTAACATTGTTGTTGGGTCACTTTCATATGCCCCTGTTTTTACGAACATCGCAAGCGCCATAACCCCACCTGTTGCTACGAAGAATGGTGCGACAACTCCATAAGAAAGTGTTGTTGCCCAGTAGCCACTACGTTCTGTTTTCGCTAAACGTGGAAGAACTAATGCTTGTGTTGACCATGAGAATGCGAAGGCTACATTTCCTTCTGCTGACATCATAAAGCGTTCAATTGGAGTTAAGTCTCCTTCAACAGCTGGTTGAACATTCATAATATCGCTTAAAGGCACTGCTGCAAAACAAATTCCAACAATGATGACCCCTACCGCAAGTAACGCAATAACTAGGAAACGGTTCGTCCATTTAATGACTTCCGGTCCCCCTACTGCAATTAACGTACCTAATAAAACGCAAAGAGTTCCAAGGATTGGTCCCCAGATACCTTTATCGAGGACGAGGCCAAAGTTGCCAGCTAAGTGAATCATGGAGCTTGCGAACAAGTTCGCCGCTACAGCATACCATCCAAAGTTTGCTAAACTGATGACCGTTGATAGTAAAGCGACACCCTTTTGACCAAGAACCGCACGTAACCAAATCCATAAATCGATTCCGTAACGAACCGCAAAAATAATTGGTAAACATTCAATAAATACCCAAATGATATTAAAGCTAAAAATATTAATGAGCATTTGATTAAACGATAAATATTGTGCCACATATGCCCCTTGAGTATAACACCATGTTGCAATCGCAAATCCACTTGTTGATAGGAATAAATCCCAGAACGAATACTGACGGTCGCCATTCGTCATTGGAACAACACCAGTAATTGTTTCTTGTTGAATATAATCATTCATAGACGCCATTATTGAATCACCCCACTCATCGCTAAGATTACGAGGAGTAAATTCACTCCAACGCCAATGACTACCCATGTGTAGTCTGCTTTTGAAAATCTTTCAGGAAAAGGATAATCTTCTTTTTCCATCATGTTTAATCGATTTTCTGTTTCATCCGCAATTAATTGCTCAATTGAAATTTCTTCTTTCACTTATTTTTCCTCCTCATAAAGTCGAAGGGCTTCCGTACAATATTGTTTTGTGTAACGATACCACTTGTACAAGAACTCTCCTACTGGTTTCCCATTGCTTTCTTGGAATAAGGCCCATAAGAACCAATAATAAGATACAAGCCCAATAATTCCTAAGAAATGACGTTCGCTAGCAACACCAGGATTATGCTCTAAATAGATTCGAATAAATTCTTTTGCTTGTTCTAATGTATAGTCCGAGCAAGCCACAAAAGTTCCGATGTCACTGGTTGGATCTCCCATACCAGAATATTCCCAGTCAATCAGACTCATATTCCCTTCTTCATCTACTAAGAAGTTAGGACTATAACAGTCACCATGACAAATGGTATGTTTTACCTGATCTTGTTCAAGATAGCCGACTATTTTGCCGACCATCGCTTCTAATTCTTCTTTATCGTCGAATTCAAAACGATTTCTCTTGATTAATTTTTCTTTGAAATCTACTAATCCTTTTTCAAATTCAATCGCATATGGTGTCGATTTTCCAGAGCGATGTAATTTCGTCATTAATTGAACGGCTTTTTCGATATCCTCTTTATCATCATAATCTAACAAGCGAGCATTCTTGATGAATTTAGAGATTTTCCATCCTTCTTCTTCGTTCATCACCACGAAAGTTTTGTCAATCTCTAGTTCAGCTGCAATTCTCATCGATGCGGCTTCACTGAGTCGGTTAATATACTCTTGAGTACCTTTACCTGGATGACGATATACATACGTTTCTCCTTTACAATCGAAACAGAAAGAAGTATTCGTTAATCCATCCTTGATTGGCTTAATATTAATAATTTCTGCTGGAGTCACATTTAAAGTGTTGCAAATATTTAATAAGATTGTCGAATTCGTATGCATTAAATAGTGTTCATCAAAGGCACGCAATTCATCTAATGAATCGAACTCTTTAATGATTTCATCAGAGTAATGTCTAGCTTCTAATACCAACGTATCCACATGACGCGCATAATAGTCTTCCCACAACTGTAATTTATAAGCTTCATGTTTAAATTCTTTTTCTAAAATCGGTGCAAACTGTTCACTAAATGCACGGTCAAAATATACATGACCAAGCATATACCATTTATTCTCTCCGCCAATTGTGACTTCGCGGATCGTGCCGTCTGGTGACTCAACAACACAATATTCGTCTGTTTCCCCTTGGGCAAACACGGTTGAATAGTATCCACGATAAACATACTCTTCGAATGGATTTTCTACAAAATAATTATCCGATGAACAAATATACGTATTTCCTAGTTGCTCCCTAACAACCATTAAGGAAGAGCAATTATTGAAACGATAATAATCTTCGTTTACAACAATCTCTACTCCGAACTTGTCAGCTAAATAAAACATTTTTTCTTTCATATACCCAACAACGACGGTAATCTTTTTAATACCTGCTTCACTTAGTTGTTTAATTTCTCTTTCAATGAGACGTTCTCCCTTTACAACTAAAAGTCCCTTTGGTGCTTCATACGATAATGGTGCAAACCTTGTACTCATTCCTGCCGCCATAATGATCGCATTTTCTACATGATAAGGTTCTAACGCCTGAAGCCCCTGCTCAGTCAATTCATATTCAGAAGTAATCCATTTTTGCTGTTCAGCTTCTTGAATTAGTTTATTGACAGTTCCAAGTGAAAATCCGAGTTCTTCAGCAATTGCTCTTTGGTTCGTCTTTTCCGTTTTGTTTTTTAAATTCAATAACAATTGAAATTGATGCTTACTTAACATATAACTCCTCCTCTGTTCAAATTATACACTATTTTTCATAAATGTGAACAGATAGCAAAGAAAAAATATTAAATTTTTCTTTAAAAAAAGATGATCCAACATAAAATAGGAGCATCTTTCAAGAGTTATTATATTTCCGATAAACTCGGATTGGTTTTCTGTTTGTTATTCACTTATCCAATAGTTTTTAGCTTCTCCAGGTACTTGCTGTTCTACTGGAGGAGGTGTCATATAATCTTCCCCAAATTCGTATACAAGAATTTCATGATACATTCTTGGAACTTTTAGAACCGTATCTTCATAATCCATATCAATCGTATCATACAACCATTCTTTTTTGATTCCTTTTGGATAATAAGGATCAAATATTGAACAAGTAAAGTCTGTAGAATTTTCTTTATTATATTTTTTAGCTACAGCTTCTAATTTCAAATTCCACATTTGTGGTGATGTGAATCTAAAGATAGAAGAAGCAATATATCGTGGAATATTTTTTAATCCACCATTCGTAATTTCAATTCCCTTAAAATTTAAAGATGAGAGTCGTAAGAAATTTTTGTACTGTTTCATTTTTTTACGATCAGCTTCTTCTGTCACAACTCCATCATATGGGAAAATGTCCACACAAGTTCCTAACACTACACTTTTATCGATTAATTCAGCGTCACGACGAGTACGAATATCATAAACTCTCATATAGCTAAATGGATATCCTGTCGTTTCTCTAAATGAAATCAAACGATAATAAGGATGTTGCTCTTTTACAAGGACTTCATATAAACGTTCAAATTCATCACGTGCTAATGAAATATCTGTATCATCGTCCCATGGAATAAATCCACCATGACGAACAGCTCCTAATAGTGAACCAAAATCTATAAAATATTTAATATCATGTTTTTCGCAAAGTTCATGTAAATATTTTAGGATATTGAGTTCTACCTCTTTAATTTCATCTAAACTCATTACTCTTTCTTTTGTCATGATTTAGCTCCTATTTTTAATTTTGATAATACACCTTTTAAAATTGATTTAAATAAATCATCTTTTGCAATCGCTAATGCAATTAGATAATAAATCACTGAACTGATGACCGTCAATCCAATATTTAGTAATAATTGTTTATCCACGACTTGCCCATACGGCACAAAATGATTTACAACAAATGCAATTGGGACAAAACCTAATGATAAAACAATATATCTCTTAAGCATATGCAGTATTGGTTTTACATGTACCAATTCCATATTTCGAATAAATACATATTCTAACAGTAATAAAACAATCTCTGCTGCCATTGTTGTAATAATGTAATACTCTGGTGCAGTAACTCCCATAAAGAATAAAATGCTGTTTAACAACAAGTTAATTCCGCCGCCGACAAAGTATAGAACTGTTAATCTCTCTTCATAACCACTCACAAGAATCACTTGTGTTCCGAAAATAATTTCTAATGCCCATCCAATGGTACGTATCGCAAAAAGCACTGTACACATTCCAGCAAAGAAGTATTTTTCTCCACCATATAATAAGGTTACTGGTATTCCAACGGTCGCTAAACCAACACAGATAGGAACAAGGAAGAAGAAAAAGGCTTGACTTCCTTTATTTACCAGGTCTTGATAAGCTTTTCGGTCTCCTATTCCAAGATAGTAGCCAAGCCTTGGAACACTCACACTTACGGCTCCACTAACTACTCTAGCCAAAAGGGTTGCAATATTATATCCCGTAACATAGTAAGTAACATTTTCTACAATACCGATTTTAGATAAGAAAATTTGATCCAAATACGTATACAACATATTCGCATTTGCAATTAATAATACTGCAAATAATGGACTCATCATTTTCATCATATCTTTTACATGAACCCTAACAAATTTGACTTCTCGTTTGATCCATACAAAACTTGCAAGGAAATTTATTAATGTAATTACAGACATGACAATCGTATACGGAATGATGTCCTCTGCTTTCTTAACGAACATGAAGACCGCCACCAGCATTAGGATACGAATCACTAATGTCTTGTAGAAAATAAACTTATAGTTTTCAAAAGCTTCATTTAACCACTCAATATAAAATAATTGAGAGAATAATTGAACACCTAAAATGTAGTATAAATATCTCAAATCTGGCGTTTCAATCGTGAAACTAACATAAATATAATAAACGATTGTAGTCGCAATCGTACAGATTAGTGAAATATAAAAGAGCTGACTGAATACTTTATTAATCTTGTCTCGATCATTCTTAACTTTACTAATCTCACGCATTCCATAATTGTAAATCCCAAGTGTAGCGAACGGAATAAATAAATTTAATATTGTATTAGCAACGTTAAAGTTCCCAAAATCTTCCTTACTCAACACCCGCGAAATATACGGCCCTGTGATTAAAGGAAAGACAATATTCAGTATTCGCACAAGCATATTTGTGAATGCGTTCAGCTTAATATTTTTCATATAAACCTCTTTTGTTATTTTTCTTCCACTATTTTCCACAACCTAAAATCATGATGAGAAGCTTGCTGTTCAACTGGAGGTAATTGCATATAATTACCGTAGTCCGAAGTTAGAAGTTCATGGAAGTTTACAGGAATTAGAAAATCTCTTCCTTCAAAATTACCAACTGTCACATCTTTCAACCATTCGCGTTTCCAAACTGGCTTATTCATATCTTTGTAAATCAGATAATCAACTAGCTCATAATCTTCAACTTTTCTTGATTTAGCCAATTCGTCAATTTGCTTCACATATTTATTTGTATCAGTGAAATAAAATGCTATTACAGAAGCATATCGAATAAGGGAATTGATAAAGCTTTTCTTATTCGTAATTCCTTTGAATGTATAACAACTTAATTGACGCTTTTTAATAATCATTGTCATTTTATCTTTAAACGCTTGATCATCTTCATATCCATCCACTGGGAAGATATCAACATAAATCCCCATATTTGAATCAATACGTACATCTTCCTCAATTAAATAGGTTTGATTGTCCATCACTTTCATAAATGGATAAACATAATTACGATTGTTCTTATATGACATCACTTGATAACGTTCAGAAGGATTTGCAATTAAATAATCTTGGAGTTTTTCATAGTCATCTCTTAACATACAAATATCCATGTCATCATCCCATGGAATAAATCCTTGATGGCGAACTGCACCAATCAAACTTCCGTATGCTAAGAAGTACTTCACTCCGATTTTATCGCAAACTTCATGGATGTATTCCATAATGCCTAGTTCCATTTGTTGAATCTCACGAACATCTGTCACTTCTTTATAGCGAATTTTCTCATCTCGGTTACAAATCATCAATCCATAACCTGCAACAAACCAAAACATAATGTTAATGAAGTTTGTTGAATACATAATTTGGCTTTCGAACAATTGCCCTAACAACATTCCGAAGAATAGAATCATCACTAATTTATCTGAATTTTTCTTCGAAATAAATAGGTATCGTACGAAACGTTGAACGACATATCCTAATAGCATCATAAATGCAATTAATCCCACAATACCAGAACTTACGAATACGGTAATAAAGATATTATGAAAATTCCCACCGATTAAAGAATTTTGGATTTCGTATTTACTAAAGTACTCCGAATAGTAATCTGGAAAATTACGGACCCCATAACCAAAAATTGGTTTTTGGCTAGCCATTTTTAATGCATTTTGCCAAATATGAGTTCTTCCACTTGGCGTAGTTTCAATTAAGTGTAACTCTGCAGCTTTTTCATTTTCATTTCCGTCATCGACAGAATAATTTTTTGATTTTTCTAAATCATAAACTGTTACTTTTTGTCGAGCTATATATTTTGACCCGACATAACTAATTGCAACATTTGTCCCAAATACTAAGATTGCCACTGAAAGAAATGTTAATACTCTCTTAGAAATTTTACCTCTTGCAACAAAAGCAAAATACAAGCCAATCATCAAGAGCAACGATAATAATGCTCCTCGACTTTGCATCATAGCAAAATAGAGTACTTGAATAATATTATTAATTTTAAATAATACTGAATATTTATGTCCTTGATGGATTAAATAGAGTGCCAAAACGATGCTAATATATGTAAATATTGCACTCGCATTTGGATTCACAATTCCCCATAATCTCCCATTCATTACTCCATAAGAATAGGAACGATTCCCCACTTTAAACAGTATTAAAACTTTTGCAAGTAATAAACTTAGTGCAAACAGAGCTGATAAAAAGGATACTATTTGAACGGTTACAGCTGTTAAGTTAAAAACTTTTTTCAACTGAGATAAATTTAGCATTATGAACAATAGAACATATGTTACCATAAAAATTATTTCGGTAGTATTCCCAATAAGGTGACTTGAATGATTTACCAAAGCTGACAATAAATGACTTCCCGAAACAAATCCAAATAATATTAAAAATTTAACATCCATTTTGATTTTCTTAAAGCCACCTAATAGTGATACTACAATGAATACAAAAACTACAGCTGATAACCCTTTATAAATTGGATTTGCCACTTTATAAAAAAGTGAACTCATACTTAAAATAGAAACGAGGATAAATGAATAGGCTACCCCCACTTTATACTTTTCCAAGTAATCATTAATTTTTGAAAAACTCATTTTTAACTCCTTTATTTACTACTTTTTCAACTCAACAATTTTCTTATAAAGAATTGGCGAAATACTTAAGGATACAATAGCAATTTTTCTAAATTTCGTAAAATATTGATCTTTCATTATTTCTTTTTTATGCTTTAGAATCCATCTTCTGTATTCTTTTTCTTTCTCAGTAAACTGCTTATTATTCGCGAAAATCAACTTATCGTATACAGTAATATAAGACCAATATTCACGATTATTCAATTCCGGTTGCAATCTTGGAAATTCTTTCTTAACCATACGAATAATTTCCTGGTACACAGTAACTGTATCAAAAACATACTGATTGACTGATGTCGTTGCACTTCCCTCTCGATGATCATAAAAGTAAATAGGTTTATCAACAAAAACTGTGTTACATTTTGATTGAATTAATAATTCTGTTAAGAATAATGCATCTTCTGCAAGATGATATTTCGTATTAAATTGATGGTCTTGAATTAGACTCTTACGAAATAGTTTTGCGACAGGGAAAAATGATGTTTTTTCTGTCGTTAATAGCTCTTTAAGTGTCTGTTCTGTATTCCAAACATTTAATTCACTACTTGTTTCAGGTAATGCAGTCACAACTCCATTTTGGATATGATGTAATTTCCCAATAGAAAAACCGATTGTTTCATCTGTTTCAACGGGTTGTAGTAGAGTTTCTAAATAATCTTCCGTAACAAAATCATCACTATCGATAAACGAAATCCACTCACCTCTCGATGACTGGATTCCTAAATTTCTTGCATTAGAGACTCCTCCATTTGGAATATGAAGCACTCGAATACGAGTATCTTTACGTGATAACTCATCACATACTTGTCCACTGTTATCACTAGAACCATCATTAATAAGAATCAATTCAAAATTAGTCATTGTCTGTTTTAAAATTGATTCCACACAGCGTTCTAGATATTTTTCAACGTTGTATACCGGAACAATGATACTAATTTTTGGTTCCATAATACTCCCCTTTATACTTCTCGTATCCATTTTCAAGATCGACAAATAATGCATCATGATGTGCAACTTGTTTATCTGCTGGAGGTGGTGTCATATAATCACCAAATGCTGTTTTTAAGTAAGCATCATATCCAACTGGAATTGGCATTTCCGTTTGTTCAAATGGTACAAATAGCGCTGATTCAAAGCTTTCGATTGGATATTTATTCTTCATATATCCAGGACCTGCACAAAGTTCAGTGATTCCATCACTTTCTTCACGCGTATACTTTGTCATCTCACGTTGTGCTTTACTCCAAATCTTATAGCGTAATGAACGTGTTGGGACTAATCCTAATAAGAATAAGCTTCCCCATTTCATCAATCCACCATGTTTTTCAGGGATTGTTTGTGCACGGAACAATGAGTAAATCAATGCCCAGCGAACTTGTTTCTTACGTGCTGATTCTGATTTTGGATAATAATCTAGCGGAAGGATATCAATTGCTAAGCCATGCGGTACGTCTAAGTCCGCTTGATAAGGTTTCACGCAAGTCGTTTCTTTATCACGAATCGTCACAAACAAATTACGGTCTAAGTAATGTTCGTCACTGTTAGACATCACGTAACGCTCATCTGCTTCTTTTGGCCATAATTCGATGAGTTTTTCATAATCTTTTCGTGGCATAAAGAAATCTAAATCATCATCCCAAGGGATAAAGCCTTTATGGCGAAGTGCTCCAATGGCCCCACCACCGCATAAATAACATAATAATTCATGTTGCTTACAAAATGACACGAAGTATTCCGCCATCTCTAAGCATTTTTCTTGTAATGGTTCCATGTTTTCCCCACTTTCTAAATATCCCATTTAGCCACTGTTTTAAATGGCGTTAATTTATCTTCCTCGAAGAAATGATAAATATCTTTCATCTCTTGGATTGGATTAGATTCAAAAATAATTAAATTCAAACGTGCATGCACTTTTGGATCTGCCATGAATTGAACAGCCTCTTCAAAATCCTTGCGACCTGAACGAGAACTTCCGACCCATGTTAATCCTTTTTCAAGAATGTCACGTGTGTTTAACGGTACTTCAAACTCGCTTACTCCCATCATGACAACCGTTCCTTGTGGTTGAATATGACGGATAATTTCACGATAAGCATCTTGAGTGCCGCTGCCGCCAACACATTCAATAGCATGGTCGAATGTAAAGTCTTCTGGAAGATTGCTCACATCGTACACTTCATCTACAAATGAGAATAGACGTAACTTCTCAGGGTCTTTACCCACAATGATAATCGTTGAGTCTGGGAATTTTGCTTTCGCAATTGTTGCTACAACATAAGCTAAGCTTCCTGAACCCCATACGACGATACGATTACGACGGCTATGCGCTACTTTGTCAAAACGACGAAGCCCATGAACTCCAACTGATACGAATTCTGAAATCGCTGCGACTTTGTCTGGCACATCTTCGTATTTCACTACACGGTCGATTGGAATTGTCACAAATTCGCGCATGAATCCATCATGACCACTTGAACGGAAGTATGTTCCATTCACGTAGTTTTCGTAAAATTCAGTGTTATGGTCAAAGTCTCGTGGTGGTTGGTTTGGAATCATCACCACATGATCTCCTGGTTTATACGTTCCTGTTGGGTCCGCAACAACGATTCCACAACATTCATGAATCAATGCCATTGGTAATTTCTTCTGCAAAATTTTAGCAGGACGTGTTCCTTGGAAGTAACGTTGGTCAGCGTGACACAAAGCTAAGTAGTTTGGTCGAACTACCACAGTATCTTCTTCATAGAAAGACACATCTTCATATTTAATTGAGAAAAACGATGGACGAATGAGTTGATACACTCGATTAATCATTTTAAATCTCTCCTAACATCGCTTGCGCAATTTTCAAATCTGTTACAGTCGTAATTTTAATGTTTGAGTATTCACCTTCGACAAGAGCTACTTTCACATCGTTAACCACAAATACTTTACATGCATCTGTCAAGATTTCTTTGACATCATCTGTAAGACTATCATATAAGTCTGTAAATGCTTGAATCTTAAATGTTTGAGGTGTTTGCCCTTGATACATATGCGTTCTATTTGGAATCGAAGAAATCACTTTCCCATCCACTGACTCCACAATTGTATCGTTTGCCATTACAACAGTATCCGCAACATCATAATGTTTCATCGCTTCAATATTGTCGACAATCATACGATAAGAAACGAACGGGCGAACCGCATCATGCGTAATCAATACATCTTCAGGTGAAAATGAATCGTTATTTTTGATATCCGCAATAATACTTAAGATGCTATCATTACGATTTCCACCACCACTTACGACACGAATTTTTTCTTTGTTTGTCGAAATGTGTTTGTCTAATAAATCATTAAAGTAGCTTACCCAGTTTGGATGAACCGCTACATAAACAACATCTACATCAGGAACAAACAAGAATTTTTCAACTGTGTGAATAATAATTGGCTTATTTCCTAGTGGTAGAAATTGTTTTGGCATTTCTTGGATTCCCATACGAGTTCCGGTTCCACCGGCTAAAATCCCAGCATAAATCATTTTATACACCTCTTAATTTCCTATTACGGAGTTGTTAAATAATATAAATCTTCTCTTTGTTGAAGTAATGGGTATGTTTGAACAGTTGGTTGACCCATTAATTTACGGATTGAATTACTTACTCCTAGTAACACTTCATCCGTTGCATAAGAGTAATAGATTTGCTCCCCTGCATTGTTTGTTAATAATAATTGTCTTTCTTCAATAAATGTTTGTGTTAAATTGTTCCCTGTGATGGCAGGACCATACGTGTTTTTAAGTGCCATCACTTGGCCAATTGGCAAGTCTGTTTTTACGTTTTTACTTACTGCATTCATTAATTGGTCGAAGTTTGTAACAGAATTAAATGTCATCAATTTTTTAACGAGTTCCTCGATAACGATACGTTGACGTTTTTGACGTCCTGTATCTCCTTCTGGATCGTCATAACGCATACGAGCAAAACGTAAAGCACTCTCACCATCAAGAAGTTCAGTCTTTCCTTCAACGAAAGAACGCCCTTCATAAGTAAAGGTTAGTGGACTTGTCACTTCAATTCCACCGACAGCATCGACGAATTCCATTAAGCCTCCCATGTTAATTTGCACATAGAAGTCAATTGTTGTATCTAACATCTTCTCAACCGAATTAATAACCATCGGGGCCTTCCCATAAGCAAAGGCGTGGTTCAATTTATCATAGCCACCTGTTCCTACGATTTCTGTATAAGTATCACGAGGTAAGCTGAGTAATTGAGATTTTTTTGTTGTTGGGTTAACGGTTAATAACAACATCGTATCTGAACGTCCGTCTTCTTCCTCACGTCCATACGCCCCATTATCGATTCCTAATAATAGTATGTTAATCGGTTTTGCGTTTTTTATGATATCATCAACCTCTTTTTCAGTACGATTGCCTACATCATGTGTAATCATATTAATCGCGTGGTTAATCTTACTTCCGTAGTAAGTACCCGCTACCGCTATAATGGCTAGTAACAGAATTAAAATGAAACCAATACGTCCACGTTTCTTTTTCTTTTCTTGACGTCTCCCTTGTCGGGTCCATTCATTTGATTCGTTCATATTTACACTCCAATACTATTAAGGGTTTTGTTTTTGTGTAGGTTGAGTTGGTGCAACAGGCTCTTGCGTTGCAGGAGCAGTTTGCGTTGGTTGTACAGGCTGCGGTTGCTCTGGAGCAGCCGTCGCTTGTGATGCCTGTGTTGCCGGTGCTGTTGGTGTTACAGCACTACTTCCTCCACCATTATTAGATGGATTTGTCGGTGCAACATAGTCGTCATCATCATTACTGTTGTTATTGTAATTGTTATTATTATTGTAACTATTATTATAATTTGGCGTTACATTTGGTTCTACGTAAGTATCTCCTTGTTCTTGAACACCTGAATTATTTTGAGGAGCATTTTGCTCGATATTGACTGATGACTGCGTTTCTTTTGTCTCGATATGTTTTAATTCAGTAATTTCTTCTAAATCAAGAGATTTTCTGATGACATTTGAAACACGAATTTTTTCTGCTTCTGGAATGACAAAATAATAAACGCCATTAATCATTGCTCCATCCCCATTAATCGTATCTGATTCAAAATGTTGGAGAGCTTCTTTATGTGTTTGAGCAATTTGGAATAATCTTTCCACTGTAAAGTTAGTTCTTACAGAGTTCTCTATCGTTTTCAAAATCTGTTCGTATTTGGTTATTGAATCTAGACTCAATAATTTCTCAACTAATTTTTGAATGACATATTGTTGACGTTTTTGGCGACCTGTATCTCCTTCTGGATCATCATAACGCATACGCGCATAGCGAAGAGCTGCTTCTCCGTCTACATGACGTGTAACACCTTCAGTAAAAGACTCATTTTCATATGTAAATGTCAAAGCAGGTGTAATCTCTAATCCACCCACAGCATCTACTAGCCCCATTAACCCTTGCATATCTACGGTTACATAATAGTCAATTGGAACATTAAGCATATTTTGGACACTATTAATGGAGAATTGTTCTTTACCGAACGCATACGCATGGTTAATCTTGTCAAACGTACCATATCCAATAATTTCTGTGTAAGAATCACGAGGAATACTAATCATCGTTGTCTTCTTTTGTTTTGGATTTACTGTAACAAGAAGCATCGTATCAGAACGTCCTACTTCAGTATCACGTCCGTACGCTCCATTATCAATTCCTAAAAGAAGAACCGAAAAGCTACTATCGTCTGTTAATTCTTTATCACGTAATTGCACGGTCTCCACCTTTTGATGAATCGAATCTTCCGCTTGAGAAATTCTACTCCATGCATAAGCTGCGCCAGCAATAATCACCGCACCCACTGCCAGTAAGACCGTTAAAATAACTTTTCTTATATTTTTATTTTTTCTTTGTTTTCTTCTATTTGATAATTTTTCTTCATTTACTCTCATTCATTCCACTCCAATAACTATACAATCAGTTTATTATATCATAGATTTGCTTGAATTCATGAGTATTTATAGTAATTTTAAGATTTTTCTTCTTCACTAAAATATTCTTTTTTAAACTCAAATCCAAAGATCCATCCTTTAATCGTTCCAATACCATATGCAAAGTGAACAGCCATCATAATGAATGGGATTAATAGTAATGTCGGATTAAATTTTTGCTTTGAAATTTCAAGGATAGATAATCCTAACACTGCTAATAAATAGAGTCCAAACACTGTTAATAACGGCGCAAAACTAATTGGCGTCAACATCATTAACACAAGTAAAGTCGCGACAAATACCCCTGGTCCAAAGTGGAATAAAGATAAGCAATCACGGCAAATATGTGAAGTCAATCCAATCCAATACCCATTCGCAAATTTTTGTTTAATCATTTTTATGAAAGTTGGGCGAATATATTGGTACGACTCGATTTCAGGATTAAAAATAATATCATATCCCGATTTTCGCACTCTGTAATGAAACTCGTTATCTTCTGTTCGCAGCAATCTTTCATCTGCTAGCCCTACTTTTTCAAATACTTCCTTGCGATACATTCCATGGAAAATTGAGTTCACTTTTCTTTTCGTATTAGATTTTCTATAATTTGCAATACTGCTTCCTAGTGCAGACTCTTCTACGATATGTAACGTCTTTGAAAAATCATCATCGGAATCTACAACAGTTGGTCTATTCCCACCACAAACATATGCCCCTGCCATAATTTCATTCACATTTTTTTGGACAAAATCTGCTGGAATTCGAGAATGAGCATCGATTTTTAACACAACATCTCCAGTAGCATGTTTAACTCCTTCGTTAAATCCTGCAGCCTGGATTTGACGTTCGTTTGTAACGATTTGAACACTTAAACTCTCATTGTTCGTTTTAAATTCTTCCATTAATGTTCTAGTGTTATCTTTTGAATTGGAATCCATCAACACCACTTCAATATTTTGAAGTGGATATGTTTGGTTTAGTATATCTTTGAATAGCATTGGTAAGTATTTTTCTTCATTTCTTGCGGTAATTATGATACTAACTTTCATAAGTAATCTCCTATTTATTATTCTCAGTTCATTATAAAATAGTTTTTTTTATAAAAACAGAAATATCATCAAAAAAGGCCGATGAAATCATCGACCCATTTATCTATTTCTTTTTATTCGCAATATCAATCAATTCATCGTGCAATTGTTGATCCGTATAACTTTCAAAGTTCTCAATGAAGTCGTACACACGATTAATCTTAGAATTGTCCGCAATTCCGATATGAATCTTAGGAAAGACTTGTTTTGGATTTACTTCCCCTTCGTTCAGTAGCTCTTCATACATCTTCTCTCCTGGACGTAATCCTGTAAATTTAATCTCGATATCTCCTTCATCATATCCTGAAAGACGAATTAAGTTTTTCGCTAAGTCCACAATCTTCACTGGTTGTCCCATATCGAGAACGAAGATTTCTCCACCTCGAGCAAGTGAACCCGCTTGGATGACTAATTGTGCTGCTTCCGGAATCGTCATAAAGTAACGTACGATATCAGGGTGAGTTACCGTAATTGGTCCCCCTTCAGCAATTTGCTTCTTGAAGAGCGGAATTACTGAACCACGTGACCCTAATACATTCCCGAAACGAACCGCAACGAATTTTGTATACTCGCTACGTGTCGCCATGTCTTGCACAATCATTTCGCAAAGACGTTTTGTTGCACCCATAATATTTGGTGGGTTAACTGCTTTGTCTGTTGATACCATTACGAATGCTTTTACACGTGCATGGCTTGCTGCTTCAGCTACATTTCTTGTACCAAGAATATTGTTTTTCACCGCTTCACGAGGGTTCAATTCCATTAAAGGTACGTGTTTATGTGCTGCAGCATGGTAAACGACATCTGGTTTGTATTTATCCATCACTTCAAAGATACGTTTACGATCTTGCACATCGGCAATCACCGGTGTAATCGTGAAGTGTTGAGAATATTTACCAACTAATTCCATATTCAGTTGATAAATACTATTTTCACCATGCCCTAAAATTACGATTTCTTTTGGTTTGAATTTAGCCACTTGACGGCAAATTTCTGAACCGATTGAACCACCTGCACCCGTTACAAGAATCTTCTTGCCACGAAGTTGTTTTTCAATCATCGTTTGATCCAAATGAACTGGATCACGACCTAATAAGTCTTCAATTTCAACATTTCTTAATTGTTGTACGTGTAAGTTCCCACTCATGACATCATCAATATTTGGTAAAATTACACATTCGGCACCAGTCTTACGAGCCACATCATACACTTCATTTAATTTCTTAATTGGAAGTGATGGCATCGCAATAACGACTTTAGTGATTCCCATCGTATCTACAATATGTTCGATATCTTTGACAGCTCCTAAAATACGAACTCCATAAATATCTTTACGCAGTTTTTCTGGATCATCATCAACAAAGGCTATTGGATTCATACGCATTGCTGGATGCATAAGCATTTGACGAACTAATAATGTTCCGGCAGCTCCAGCACCAACGATTAATGTTGGTTTTGCATTTTCCATGACGGTGCTATCCGCAAAGAATTCACGGAAGACACGCATTGAAAGACGAACTCCACCGATTGAAATCACTAGTAATAACCAGCAAACAATTAGGAATTGCCATGTTACTTTCGTATCGAAGAAAGCAAGTCCTGAAATCGTTGAGACGATTACAGTTGCTGAGACACATTTTACGACAGTAATGACTTCGTACACACTAGCATATTCCCAATCTCTCCAATAAAGATTGAAGAAATAAGAGAATACATAATAGGCTACTAAAGACAAAATCGCTGTAATCGTTAACCCATGAATATTACGGATTAACCCTTCTGTTACTAATCGAAATCCTAAAAATACTGATCCAACAACAAGTAGTGAGTCAACGATGAATAATAATAAAATTCTTAATCGATTATTCATTTAAATATCCTCTCCTGACTATCCAAGTACTTCTTGAACCACTTCCAAATAATTTTGAACGATATAATCTACATCTTCATCACTAAGTAATCCATGTAATGGTAAAGTCACTTCATTTTCAAAGAAGTGGTAAGCATTTGGATAATCTTCCATACGGAATCCCATGTTTTGGTAAGCCGTTAATAATGGAAGTGGTTTGTAGTGAACGTTACATGAAACGCCACGTTCCGCCATTTTTGCAATGATTTCTCCACGTTGGTCATAATTTGCACCTAGAACACGAGTAATATATAAGTGACGTGAAGATTGATAATCTTTACCTTCGTGAGGCAACACTTGGATACGTTTATCCACAGATAACCCTTTATCAAGATGACGTACGATCTCTTTTCTGCGTTCCAATAATTGTGGGTAACGTTCTAATTGCGCTAAACCGATTGCAGCCATAATATCTGGCATATTGCATTTGAATCCTGGGATAACAATATCGTATTCCCAAGAACCCGGTTTGATTTTTGCTAAAGCGTCTTTTGTTTGTCCGTGTAATGAGTACACTTGGAACTCTTTATACATCGCTTCAGAATCCAATTCGTTTGCTGGATTCCATGTAATACATCCACCTTCTGCAGTTGTTAAATTCTTAACTGCATGGAATGAGAATGATGCAAAGTCTGCGATTTTTGCAACAGAAACTCCGTCACGAGTTGTTCCAATTGCATGTGCACAGTCAGAAACAACAATAATACGGTTAAAGTAACGTTGTAAGTTTGTAGATGGTTGGAATAACCCACGTTTTGATTCCACTACTTCGAAAATACGACGATAGTCACATGGAACCCCTGCTAATTCAACAGGAATAATCACTTTTGTTTTTTCAGTGATAGCTTCAGCTAACGCATCATAATTCATTTCGAAATGGTCTTCTTGAATATCAACCATTACTGGTGTTGCTCCAACGTGTTCAATCACACTACAAGAAGCTGTATATGTGTATGCAGGAACAATGACTTCGTCTCCAGGCCCAACGCCTAAAACACGCAATGCTAACTCTAACGCAGCAGTTGCTGAATTTAAGCAAACTACTTTTTCAGTGCCCATATATTCTGCTAATTGGCGTTCAAATTCTTTTGTTTTTGGTCCTGTTGTAATCCAACCAGATTGTAGCACTTCGACTACATTGTTGATTTCCTTTTCTGTAATATCTGGTGGTGAGAATGGAATATTTCTAACTTTCATGTTGGTTCCTCCAAGTTATTTTAATACTGCAATCACAGTTTTTACCATGACCGCAATATCATTTTTTAAACTACATTTTTTTAAATAATCAATATTGTATTGCATTTTTTCTGGCAAGATATGTTCGATATACGCCTCATCTACTGTTAAGCCTTGCTTTGTCCACTCTGCAATCTTTTCTGCTTCATGTCTAAATTCAATCGCTGCAATCGATGTTACTCCGGCAGGAAGTAATAAGGTTGTCTGCATTTCTGGTGTATATGCATCTACATATTTTTGCACTTCCGGTCTTGCGCCTACGAAAGACATATCTCCAATTAATACATTCAGTAGCTGGGCTACTTCATCCAGACGATAATTACGAACACGACGTCCAACTTTTGTAATTCGTGGGTCGTGATCTTGTGTCACAAGCGGCCCTACTTTATCCGCATTTAATACCATCGTTCTAAATTTAAATATTTTAAATTTGCGTCCATTTGTCGTCACGCGTTCCTGTCTATAAAATACAGGTCCACCATCTTCTAATTTAATTGCAATGGCAATCACTAAAAAGACGATTGATAACGGAACTAGAAGTAATAACGAAACGACGATATCAAAGATTCGCTTTGAAGTCAGATATCCTTTTCGCTGTCGAAGTTCCTTCTGTGTTTTAATTACGAGTTCGTTTCTCATAAATTCTGGCAATGAAATATTCTCGTTCATAAAATCTCCCTTCATGCCTAGATAACCTTCCCTATTATACCACATTTTCTTGAATTGCGGTAAATTTCTTTATAAATCATCCAATTATTTTAGTGTAGAAAGGGCAATAAAATAAACCAATCTAACAGAAGCGTTAAATTGGTTTATCGTATTCCTTATTATTGACTATCGAATCACATTTTCTGCAACTAGAGTTTTCCAAATTTCAAGAGCTAACGCGTCTTTTGAACACTCTGGAAGTGGAATTTGTTTGCCTTCTTTAGTAAGAATCGTTACTTGATGATTGTCTGCATTAAAGCCAATGTTTGAACTAGAAACATCATTTGCAATAATCGCATCTGCTTTTTTCTTTTCTAATTTAGCTGCCGCATATTCAAGAACTTTTTCAGTTTCTGCCGCAAAACCAATCACAACTTGACCCTCTTTTTTAGAATGTCCAAGCCCTTTTAGAATATCTGGATTTTCTGCTAATTCTAGTTTTAACCCTGATTTATTGTGCTGCTTTTTGATTTTCTGGTCCGAACGATTCGCTACATAGTAATCAGATACCGCCGCTACCATCACCGCTACATCTGTAGTTGGAAATTGTGCTGTAACCACTTCTTCCATTTCACGTGCGGATTCCACATACGTTACATTCACACCAAACGGAACTTTCAATTGTTTGGCCGTTGACACTAATTGAACTTCAGCTCCTAATACGGATGCAGCCTTTGCAAGTGCATATCCCATCTTTCCAGAAGAATCATTGGAAATATAGCGCACTGGATCAATACGTTCTTTCGTTCCTCCAGCAGCAATTAGTACAGATTTCCCTTTTAAAGGAGAACCGTATGCTCGTCTACTTTCAAAAAATGTCACTTGCTCGAAAATCTCTTCTGGTTCAGGAAGACGACCTTTCCCATTATAGCCTTCCGCTAAAAATCCAGTCGCTGGTTCGATAATCACTTTTCCATCTGCTTTAAGTTGTGCTACATTACGAATCGTTGCAGGATTTTCCCACATATGTTCGTTCATTGCAGAAGCCACAAAAATTGGAGCCGTAATTGCCAATAACGTACTTGTTACAAAATTATCTGCAATTCCATTGGCCATTTTCGCAATGGTATTAGCTGTTGCAGGTACGACTACAGCCACATCTGTCTTGTCTGCTAAATGGATATGTTGGACTTTACTCGCTTCGTCTTCATCAAACGTATCCGTGTGCACTTTATTTTTCGTCAACACTTGAAACGTTAGTGGCGTAATGAATTCACACGCGCTCTTTGTCATCGCTACTTCGACATTCGCTCCCGCTTTCACGAATAAACGAACGAGTGTAGCTACTTTAAATGCAGCAATGCCACCTGTAACAAAGACGGTTACGTTTTTACCTTTCCACATACATTATCCTCTTTTCTTAGAAATCGTTACTAAAATTGATGCAATGATTGGTGTCATCACAGTTGCAGCTAAGGCTTCAGCAATTCCGTTCGTCATGACAACTCCCATTAAGAAGAGTGGCAATTCTGCAACAGTTTTTCCTGTTAATTCTGCATATTGATTTCCCATGAGTAAATAAATTGAACTTAATACCAATACAGTATTCAAAATACTTCCAAGAAAACCAGACACTGCCATTCTAACGCGGTCAGACGTAATGAGTTTAGTTGCTTTATGATAAAACAGCGCAACGAGTCCACCCATCAACAAACGTGGCAATATAGAAATCAATGGATTTGTAAAAATCATCAAGCTAAGAACATTACCCGATGTGAAGGCACGTAGAAATGAACAAAAACCCCACGTAAACCCTAGAAGGAAACCTGCTTGTGGGCCTAACACAATTCCTCCAACAATAACCGTAATATGAATAATCGTAATATCTAAAATCACTAATGGTAAGTTCCCTAAAAACGGAACAAAACTTTGTAAAATAATCATCGCGATAAACATCGCACTTAATACCATTTGAAAAGTTCTTTGTCTTTTCATATCATCACCTCAAGTCTTAATGACTGTATTATACTAATCTTTGTCATTTCAATCAATGTAAAAAACTGAAAAAGCTAGGAAAGACGAACCTTCCTAGCTCATAAACTTGATTTTTAGAATGCATTATAGATAAATTCTGCTGCATTTGTGAAATCTGTAAATATACAATAAAGTAGAACACTAGTAATAAGTACATAAAATACGAGTGACCATACTAATACATTATCCATTTTCCTTAAAAAACTTGACCAATTCTTTTTCAACTAAAGGCCACCCCTTCCATCCAGGATGAGTTGCATCCCATATATAATAAGGATCGTAATCATGCGATGTCAAATCAACTTGCTTCACTCCAGCTCCCTTAACAATTTCATTGATTTTTGTTGAAAATGCATTTCGTTGTGAAGCATCAATTCCAATGTAATCATACCATGGTCCATTTACAGGGAAAGTGATTACCAGAACCTCCACCCCTAATTCCTTTGCAATTTGTAAAAACAATTTGAAGTCTTCGTACTCTGGAGAATCTGTATATTTGAAAGTTGAGGCAGAATTTTTTAGCGATTCTAATTTCCCTGCGATGTGCTTGTTATAGTACCAATCGTCAAAATGATACTCATTCGATTGAGTATCTTTTTTAGCTTGTTCTTCGTTCTTAGCCAACACTTCATCCCAGTTATATTCAGGCATTGTACTTCCTTTGGATGGGAAATTCTCTAATGAATGTTCATCATAAAAATCCTGTACAACATTCAAGGAAAATTTAGCCAATTCCATTTGAATCATAAACTGATCAATTTGGGAGCCTTTCCCTTCAACAAGTACACGTTTATACCTTTCAAACGTACTAGTTAATGAATCATTTTTCTCTGACAATTCTAAAACTCGATTAATAAATTTAAGTTTTGTCTCTTTTGAAAGTTTTGGATTCACCAAAGTGTAATATACATGTTCTTTTGAAATCCGACTTTCGAAAGCATCTTGTCGCATACCTTTTTGATCGAACCAGTTTAAACTCTCAACAATAGCAACTTTCTTCTGTGTCATAATCGGCTCTAACGAAGCCAATGTTGATGCTTGAATCACATTTTGGAAGAAGCCTCCCCCTACTTGCATTAGATGAAAATCATCATAATTAAACATTTGCGCTGGATGGAATTCTTTTTTATTAGCGACAGTAAGTTCAGAAGAACCTAATAACAGATGAGTGTTTTCATCATAGTTGGCTTTTAAAATCTCTCTACTTTTATGTTTGTTATAACTTGTATTATAACGAACGCTATTATCATTCACCTTATAATATTGATTAATTTTTTGAACTTGAATGGGTACAAAAATAACGACTGTTATAATCGCTAATACTAATCCTATAAAAAATCCTTTTAACTTTTTCAATACTTAAACCTCTCAAAATTATCTACCATCAGAGTATACCACAGTCCTTCCTATGTGAACATACTCTATCTAAGAATATTAGAATGTTTAATACTTTTTTAGAAAATTAGGCATCAAAAAACACCCAAGGTTTCCCTCGAGTGTTCAGACTATCTATCAATTAGATTTTAGATACAGCTTCTGCTACTAACGCTTCAACTTCTTCTACAGTTGCGCATTCGTTAATTGCTTTAGCTGCTAATGCTTGCATATCACTTAATGTTAATTTAGAAATTAAGCTACGTGTTTTTAGAACACTTGATGCAGACATTGAGAACTCGTCTAATCCAAGACCTACTAATAGAGGTACAGCTGTTTGGTCTCCAGCCATTTCCCCACACATTCCAGCCCATTTGCCTTCTTTGTGTGCTGAATCAATTACGTGTTTGATTAACGTTAAGATTGATGGGTTGTATGGTTGGTATAAGTATGAAACGCGTTCGTTCATACGGTCAGCAGCCATTGTGTATTGGATTAAGTCGTTTGTTCCGATACTGAAGAAGTCCACTTCTTTAGCGAATTGGTGAGCTAAAACTGCCGCTGCAGGGATTTCAATCATGATACCTACTTGGATATCGTCGCTGACTGCAACACCTTCTGCGATTAATTTAGCTTTTTCTTCTTCTAATAATGCTTTAGCGCCACGGAAATCATTTAATGTCGCAATCATTGGGAACATGATACGTAATTTACCGTATACAGAAGCACGTAATAACGCACGTAATTGTGTACGGAACATTTCAGGTTCGTGTAATGAAATACGAATTGCACGATATCCTAAGAATGGGTTCATTTCGTGTGGTAATGGTAAGTATGGTAACTCTTTATCCCCACCGATATCCATTGTACGAACGACAACAGGTTTTCCATTCATGCCTTCTAAAACAGCTTTGTAAGCTTCAAATTGATCTTCTTCTGTTGGCATTTCGTGAGAATCCATGTATAAGAATTCTGTACGGTATAAACCAACACCTTCTGCACCATTGTTTACAACACCTTCTAAATCTTTTGGTGTACCAATGTTTGCAGCCAATTCAACTTGATGGCCATCTTTAGTGTAAGTTTTTGAATCTTTTAATTTTTCCCATTCAGCTTGTTGAGCTGCAAATGCTTCTGCTTTAGCACGGTATTCAGCAACCACTTCTTCAGATGGGTTAAGGAATACTTCCCCTGATAAACCATCCACGATAATGATATCTCCGTCTTTAGCAATTGAAGTCACTTCTTTAGTACCAACGATTGCTGGAATTTCTAAAGAACGCGCCATAATAGCTGAGTGAGAAGTACGTCCACCAATATCAGTAACGAAAGCTTTAACGTATTGGCGATTTAATTGAGCTGTATCACTCGGTGTTAAATCGGCAGCAACGATAATCACTTCATCTTTAATAGTGGCTGGACTAGGAATTTTAACGCCTAATAGGTGTGCTAAGATACGTTTTGATACGTCACGAATGTCCGCAGCACGTTCTTGCATATAAGGGTTATCTTCCATTCCTGCAAAAATAGAAATAAACATGTCTGTTACTTCTTTTAATGCAGATTCCGCATTCACTTTATTTGATGTAATGCTATCTTTTACTTGTCCAATTAATTCTGGATCGCTTAAAACCATTAAGTGAGCATCGAAAACTTGTGCTTCTTCTTCACCTAAGTTTTTTAATGCAGTCTCTTTAATTAATTCGACATCTTTAATTGACGCTGCTAATGCATCATCCAAGCGTGAAACTTCTTTTTCTGAATCTTCAACAGTCACTTTTGTCACTGTTAAATCAGGTTCAGTCAAAGTATATACTTTGGCAATTGCGATGCCATCACTAGCAGCAATCCCTTGTAATGTTGGTTTCATATTATTCAGCTAATCCTTCTTTTTTCATTGTTTCGTCGATTCCTGCTAATGCTTCTGCTTCGTCAGCACCTTCAGCAGTGATCACTACGTCAGCACCTTGGCCAACACCTAATGACATAACGCCCATGATTGATTTTAAGTTAACAGATTTACCTTTGTATTCTAATTGGATATCTGAACTATATTTGCTTGCTGTTTGAACTAATAAAGTTGCTGGGCGAGCGTGGATCCCTGTTTCTGCGATTACATGATATTCTTTCTTTTCCATATTGAAAGTCTCCTTTGAAAGTAAATTTTTGTTAAGAAATGTACGTTCGAGAGCATGTAAGCCTCAAAAATACAACCCTTTCAATTAATAAGATTACCATTTTTTGAGAGATTTAACAACTATTTAAATACATTTTTTAAAAGCACTTTCATCACAATCCCTATCACACTTATAAAAAAATCTCTCGACTGAAAATTCTTTAAAATTTAATAACTTTTCTTAAATTTGTAGGTGAAAATGAAGCAAAAAAAATGTATAATGGTTTCAAGGGATTTTTTCAGAAGGAGGCTGTGTCTATGAAACTTATCGATATTACCAATTCTCACTCGCAACTTGTCAATGAACAGTTAGCAAATACAGATGCGTACTTCATCAAGGTATATTCACTTGGTCAAACAACTGTTTTCTATGCTGACGCTGCCACTCACCGTGATATTGTAATCTTAAACAGAAAAAGACGTATTAAAGATGTTGAAATTGAATTCGTCGTTCATCGCCTATTCCATATGAAACCAGAAGGTCTAGATATTATTCATGCTGATAACTTTGTTGAAATCAGTATTCCTGTTGAGAAGAAACGACCTACGTTCAATTAATATAGATAAATTGAAACCGCCAACGAATAAATTTCGTTGGCGGTCTTTTTAATTAAGAAAGTAGAAAATTATCATATATGATAATTTTCTACTTTGAATTAAATTCCTACCATATCTAAATAGAGTCGGTGCGAATAACTATCCGTCATCCCTGAAATGAAGTCTGTCGCTAATAGAAGGCGTAAGTATAATTTTTCAACTTCGCTCTTTCCTTCTGCAAAATAATGATAAGAACGTTTTTGACTTTCAGAAATAATACCAATCTTCTTCAACTCTACATAGTCTAACTGACGATTCGTATCATAAGACACGAGAGAAGGCACAAAGCTATCTAATAAATAAGTGAGCGTTGTGTACCCTGCAATCTCTAACCTCAAGATTCCCTTATTGTCATAAATGCGTTCCTCTGACAATTTACGAAGAATGACATATAGATCTTCCGCCCAAGAATTTTGGAATAAGTCTTGGTTGAATGTCCCTGCCATAATTTCATCGTAATGATTCACAAAATTATGACGTGCACCATCGATTAATTTATCACGTAAATCCACAAAGAAACGGTTAACACTGAAGACTTTCTCGTCGATGGTTGTTAACACCCCTCGTGTATGAACGGAATGCGGTGCACTATAGGCATCCGTACTCAAATTCTCTAGTAAGAACTCTCGCACATCTCTAAACGAAATCACGCCCTTTCCAATCGCATCTTCCATATCCGCCACTAAATACGCAATATCGTCTGCAGCTTCAAGAATGAACGTTAACGGGTGACGACTCGTTCCCGCCCCTGTAATCTCCGTCACCGTTTTAAAGGCTTCTTCTTCGGCAAAAAAATACCCTACTTTTTTAGAGGTAATCTCTTCTGTTTTCTTATGAGAAGATGGGTACGTATATTTTAGAATCGTATTGAGCGTTGCGGCAGTTAAATCTAGCCCATCAAATTCACCTTTGAAGTCATGCAACTTCGATACAATACGAAGCGATTGCGCATTCCCTTCAAACCGATAGAAATCATACACATATGGACTCGCTAAAAACTCTTCAGCTACATCGCTTTTTTCTTTTAGGATACTTGGCAAGTTTTTCTTAAACCATTGGCGAATGATATCTTCCCCAAAATGCCCATATGGAGGGTTTCCAAGGTCATGCACGAGACTCGCACATTCAACAATTTTCAATACATCTTCTTGATGGTCAATCATCTCTTGTTTACTGCTGTCCGGGTTCTTCTGTACTTCCTCTTGCAATAAAATGACAATCTCTTTTGCCAGAGAACGAGCCACCATCGCTACTTCTAGCGAGTGTGTTAGTCGCGTATGAATAAAATCCAAGCGTTCTAGCGGAAATACTTGTGTCTTATCTTGTAATCTTCGAAAAGAAGGACTTGTTACAATTCGTTTATAATCATCGTCAAACTCGTTGCGATGTGTTGCTTCTTTACCAGAAAGACGTTTTGTTGATAGTAATTTAGACCATTCCATAAATCATACCCCTTCCATTGCTTCCAATCATTATACCAGAAGTTCGTCCACCTTTGGAATCTTGCGCATTTGATGCATATAAACTGTGATGCAAATCGTGAATGAAATGAAGTCTGATACTGGACCTGAGAAAATTAGTCCCTCCACTCCAAATAGTGTTGAAAGAAGAAGCATCACTGGAAGCAGTACAAATAATTGGCGTGTTAGTGATAGAATCGCTCCTAATTTCGCCTTTCCAATTGCTGGGAAGAACGTTGTTACAATAATGGTTGCTCCATTAATGAAGGTGAAGAATAAGAAGGCACGCGCATATCGAACTCCAAATTCATAGTAGAGCTCTTCCCCGCTCCCAAACATTTGAATGAGTTGTAACGGAAAAGCTTCGAATAGAACCCATAAAATGGTTGATAAAATTAAGGTTACTTTTAAGAGTAAGTTCATCGTTTCGTGAACACGTGAATATTTCTTCGCACCGTAGTTAAATCCTAAAATCGGCTGCGCACCTTGGTTTAATCCGATCACAACTGCAATGAATATAACGAAGATTTTGCTCACGACTCCCCCAACCGCAATCGGAATATCACTACCATAGACCGATTGTGCCCCGTATGTACGAAGCAAGTTGTTCGATGTAATTTGCACGATTGTCGCAGAAATTTGGAAAATGAACGATGTCAATCCAAGAGATGCGATGACTTTCACATCCTCAAACGATAATTTGAAGTCACTGCGTTCAAAATGAACCGATCTAAACTTTGGAATATACGCGAGTAACACAAGCGCCGACACCACTTGACTGATGACTGTGGCCCAAGCAGCCCCTGCAATCCCCATATTGAATCCAAAGATGAACAACGGATCTAACACGGTATTCAGCAACGCCCCGACAATAATCGCCATCATCGAATATGTTGCTCTACCATCTGCACGGACTAGTGGATTGAAACCAATCGAAATCATAAAGAACGGAATCCCTAACGCCGTAATCCCAGCATATTCACTGGCATATCCTAGAATTTGATCTGTTGCTCCAAATAAATTCAACAATGGCTGTAAGAACAAGAGCACCACGCTCATGATAATTAAACCAGCTGTTACCAATAGTACTACTGCCGTTCCAGCAACCTCACGCGCATGTTTGTCTTCTTTTCGACCTAGCGCCAAGTTAAAGTTCGATGCAGCACCCACTCCAACCATTAAACCAATCGCCATGCAGAGTGTTGTAATTGGAAAGGCAATATTCGTTGCCGCATTCCCTAAATAACCTACCCCTTGCCCAATAAAAATTTGGTCAACGATATTATAAAGAGCGTTCACCACATTCGCGACAATGGCAGGAATCGCCATTTTTCGAATCAGTGTACTAATTTTTTCGTATCCCAACGGATTTTGTTTTTCTTCAACTACCATTAAAACTCTCCTTCTCAATTAATGTATATACGCATAAAAAAAGTCCCTCCACACGCGGAGAGATCTACCAATACATTTATCTTAACTTTGCAACCTGATTTTGTCAAACATCCGCTCCCCACTATTTCAACTTCAGAAGCACCAGCGCGCACTCCAAAAAAAGCACTCACGGACGCTCCAATTTTAGCGATAACTAATTTCTCGCAAGACTCGTCTTTTTTATCCGTATTTTGATTTATGGCGATATAAGAAAGATAGCTCATCTTATAAAAGATACGAATAGATTTTTAATACTTCGTTCTGGAGAATCATGCGGATTCTATAAAAGCAGTAATGGGGAATCATATCAAAACGAATTAACGGGAGTTAGGAATCTATTCCTTACTCCCGTTTTTGAGGCTTTGAAGGTGAGAGACCCTAGGCTCGAGCCGGTATCCCATTACAGCTTTTATGAAGACATCCGCAATGATTCGAAAGAACGAAATCTCCATTAATTGCACTCTTACTCTTATCCTTTTATAAGAATCATCCTCATCCTTCTTAAACCACCCCAGCCATAAATCAAAACCTTCGGTTTTATATTTAAAGCACAAAAAAAGACTCGTATTGCTACGAGCCTTTGAAAAATTAGTCTTCAAGCGGACGAGAGAAGTTTGCAATCTCGCGTTGTACGTATTCTAAGTACGCTTCAACAGTCATTGATTTAGTTTCTTTAGAACCATAACGACGAACAGTTACAGTACCTTCTTCAACCTCTTTATCCCCAATTACTAATTGATAAGGGATTTTTTGAGTTTGAGATGCACGAATCTTGTAACCCATTTTTTCATTACGGTCATCAAGTTCTACACGCATTCCTAAGCGAGCCATTTTTTCTTTCAACTCACGTGCAGCATCATAATGATGTTCCACACTTACAGGAATGATTGTTGCTTGAACTGGAGCTAACCAAGTTGGGAATGCTCCTTTGTATTCTTCGATTAAATATGCTACGAAACGTTCGGCAGTAGATACAACCCCACGGTGGATAACCACTGGACGGTGAGTGTTATCTCCATCTTCACCAACGTATGTTAAATCGAAACGTTCTGGTAATAAGAAGTCTAATTGGATTGTAGACATTGTTTCTTCTAATCCCATTGCCGTACGGAATTGAATATCTAATTTAGGACCGTAGAATGCTGCTTCACCGATAGCTTCGAAGTATTCTAATCCCATTTCATCCATTGCTTCTTTTAACATTGATTCTGCTTTGTTCCACATTTCATCGTCATCGAAGTATTTATGTTTATCTTCAGGATCACGATAGCTTAAACGGAAACGATAATCTTTTACATTGAAGTCGCTATATACTTCACGGATTAGGTCTAAGATACGTTTGAATTCGTCTTTAATTTGGTCTGGACGAACGAATGTATGTCCATCGTTAAGAGTCATTTCACGCACACGTTGTAAACCAGATAACGCACCTGATTTTTCATAACGGTGCATCATTCCTAATTCAGCAATACGAATTGGTAATTCACGGTAGCTGTGGATGTGGTTTTTATAAACCATCATATGGTGAGGACAGTTCATTGGACGTAATACAAGCATTTCGCCATCGCCCATGTCCATTGGTGGGAACATATCTTCTTGATAGTGAGCCCAGTGACCTGAAGTTTTGTAAAGACCTACATCAGCCATAACTGGAGTGTACACGTGTTGATATCCAAGGCTGATTTCTTTATCTACGATGTAACGTTCGATTGTACGACGGATTGTAGCCCCTTTTGGTAACCAGAATGGTAATCCTGAACCTACTTCTTGGCTAATCATGAATAAGTCTAATTCTTTACCTAATTTACGGTGATCACGTTCTTTTGCTTCTTCACGCATCTTCAAGAATTCTTTTAAGTCTGCTTTATCGAAGAATGCTGTACCGTAAACACGTTGCATCATCTTATTGTTAGAGTCACCTCTCCAGTAAGCTCCAGCAAGTGATAATAATTTGAAGACTTGGATACGTCCTGTTGAAGGAACGTGGATACCACGACATAAGTCTACGAAGTCTTCTTGTTGGTATACAGTAATTGTTTCGTCTTCAGGTAAACCATTAATTAATTCTACTTTATAAGGGTCGTTTGCGAAGATTTCTAATGCTTCTTTACGGCTTACTTCACGACGAACGATTGGGTAGTTTTCTTTAACGATTTTCATCATTTCTGCTTCCACTTCTGGAAGTGCATCTTCTGTTAATTGATTTGGCATATCAGTATCGTAGTAGAATCCTGTTTCGATTGCTGGTCCTACGCCAAAGTGAATTCCTGGGTATAAACGAGTTAACGCATGTGCTAATAAGTGTGCTGTTGAGTGACGTAAGATTCCTAATGCATCTTCGTGATCTGGTGTAACGATTTCGATAGAAGCATCTTCTTCGATTGGACGATCGAAGTCTACTAATTCTCCGTTCACTTTACCTGCTAATGCTTTTTTCGCTAGGCTTTTGCTAATGCTTTCTGCAACTTCTTTTACTGTAATTCCTTTTGGAAACTCCTTAACGGCACCATCTGGAAAAGTAATTTTAATCATTGACATTTTCTTCCTTCTTTCTTTTTGAAATTTCTGAAATAAACAAAAAATCCCATAGTCTGCTCCTGCAAACTATGGGACGTCATATTCTACGTGGTTCCACCCAAATTTGTTCATCAAAAAAGATGAACCTCAACGGAATAACGCTCCGATGCGCCTTGCTCTACTGAATTCAAGCAAAGATTCAAAAGTGGTAAAACTATTCCGGATGAAGTGTTGCACCAACCCACTTCTCGCTGAAATGTAACCAAGAGATAGTTTCTTGTCTTTTTCATCATTTTCAAAATATTTAGTTCATTAGTATTTAACCACTAATCTTTCATATTTTCAAGCATTTTCATCTAGGATGGATTTCTGTGATTTTGTCCATCGACAAAATACTCTTTAGCTAAGAAACGAATACGTTCAATCAGACGTTTTGCTTTCAGAAGCTCTTGGTCTCCTTTATTTGAATGAGCAAAATGCGCTTCTAACTGATCAATCGTGAAGTTCGATGTGAAGAACGTTGGTAATTCTTGCAACATACGGTGTTGTAAGATGACCATCAACACTTCGTCTCTAAACCATGCGCTATTCATTTCCGCACCGATATCATCCAACACTAAGATTGGTGTGTTTTTAATCGATACTAATTTCGCTTCAACGGTATTTGTCGCAATGGCTTGCTTAATTTCTGCACTATACGTTGGAACATTGACAAGCGTCGTTTCAACGCCGTTTTCAGAAAGCTCGTTTGCTAAAGCGCCCATCATATATGTTTTCCCAACACCAAAAGGCCCTGCTAAATACAATCCTTTTTGGTATTCAGTACTATTTGGTTTGTAACTATTGATGAATTTCAATAATTCTCCAATGACATCTTGTCGCTCTGGCGTAAGAGCCGTATCTGAGAAACGAGCCTCCGCGATATTTTTTGGCATATTGATGGAATGAATCAGGCGTTTACGTTTACGTTCTCTTTCCTGGCGAATCGCTTCTTCGGTACGTTTGTAATTCACTAAAATAAATCCGTTATGCACTTCTAAACATGGTTCGAGACCTGGAGCTTTCACTTCCTTGTTGTTCTTTCTAGCATCTCTTTCCATTCGAAACTCCAATAACGCAGACATTCCTTTACGAATAGCTTCCGGAGTCAATTCTTCTTTATGTTGTTCAAGAAAAGCTTTTACATCTTTATCTTCAAAGATTTCTTTTTCGATGTTTTGCATGTTCGACATGCCTTGTGTTGCTCCTCTTTGATCTAAAAATCCTTTTAATCCTTCCAATTCGTTCACCTCCGTTATTGTTGTTCTCTTTGATTACTTGTTTTTAATTTTGCGATTTGTTCTGCTAAATCACTTGAAACTTGTGTGGATTGGCTTTCAGTAGGTGCAGGCGTTTGTTTTTCCTTTGCCTGAGAATCTTTCGCCCAATCTGGCAATTGCTCTTGATAGCCACCCTGTCTTCTGTAGTTATTCTTACCTGCATTATGCAGTTGTTGTTTTCGTTTCACTTCGCGTTGCAAGTCGCGATTACGTACAGCTTCCATTGCCTCTTGAGCGGTCTTGATTTCTTTTGTAGCCCAGTCGTTGGCAATGGCATCAATAAAGTTTCGAGCCAGTGTCGCGTTATCGAGCTGTACCAAAGCATAGTGGAATAAAATATTTAACACTTCGTTTGGTAAACCGCTAACAGATACTAAATCAAAAATCAATTGACGTTCTGCTTTTGAGACATAGCCTTTCTTTTGCGTCTTGATGCTTGAAACAAAGTCAATTGGCGCCATTGCTTTAGCAGCTTGAATCAATTGCTGGATGGCTAACTCTTCTTCAGAGGCACCTTCCACCACTTGCACTTCAGTCGGTTCGGTCACAGGTGCTTCAACCACTTCTTCGCTTCGAAGTTGTGTCACTTTATCTTGAGCAGCCTCTTGCCCTAATTTCAACAAGAACTCTTCATCAATGACTTTCGTTGTTAAATCAGACGCAATCACTAAGAATTGTGCGATTTCTTGTTCTGTAAAACCATACGCGCGGTATAAGGCATCGACGATTTTGCGAACTCCCTTAGTGATGGAATTTAAATCGACGAATTCTGTTTTTAACAGCCCTTCGATTAAATCCCAATCCACATCCGATGCAAACTCGAATTCAGGTTGTTGCTTGCTATCTAAGACCATGCGGTTTTCTTGCGCATGGTTTCTTGTATAAGATTCCATGTTATAAGGAAGTCGATACGCTTCTTCAAACTGCGCACTGTCGTTCTCTCCTAAGTCGCCTGGTTTTGACAATAAGAATCGTTGTTTTAATTTTTCAAAACGATGATTCCCAATTTGGTTTAACAGTAACGTCGAAAGCAAGGCATCTTTGAAAAAGAGACGCGGAGACGTTGGCGCTTGTAATTCCATCGTGTACGTTTGAGGGCGTGAAGCAGTTGGCTCCTTACGATACGTTTTGAGTAACCCAATCCCTTCCAAACGTGTTTTTGCTAAGTAAAAGTCCGGCATTCCTAAATTCGTCATCGACAACAATTCAGAAATAGAGAAGACTTCGCTTTCGTATTCCGATGGAGATAACTCACCGTACAAAGTCGCATACAAAAGAGTCGCTTCTTTCCCAATGAACGGAGCGTATAATTGCATTAAAAATTGGATTTCTCTTTCGGTAATCCACACAGGTTGTACCACGAGGATACCGTCTTTAGGCTTATACTGTGCCCACGGAAACTCTTTTGAGTGCATTCTTGTAATTCCTTCCTATTTTTCTTGGCTATCCATAATCATAGACATTCTTTCTAATTCTTTTAAGAACATTTTGCGGTCTGTAAATTGACGATACACACTTGCAAAACGGATATACGCGATATCATCAATTTTAGCTAAGTGATCCATCACCATTTCCCCAATAAGAGTGCTTGACACTTCATTTTCTCCCTCTTGGTTGATGGAACGTTCGATTTCATTCACGATATTTTCTAGTTGTCCGAGTGATACTGGACGTTTTTCTGCTGAACGAACTAGTCCGTTTAATAATTTTTCACGGCTAAATTCTTCACGATTCCCGTTACGTTTGATGACAAGCAATGGCGCCTTTTCTAAGCGCTCGAATGTTGTAAAACGGTAGCCACATTCTTCGCATTCTCTTCTTCTACGAATAGAACGACCATCATCGGCTGGACGACTATCAACTACGCGAGAACCATTGTTTTTACATTTTGGACATTGCATTGCAAACACCTCTCCTTTTTTGTGCTTATTCGATTTATTATATCATTTTTTAAGGAAATTTTCGAGTAGCCACTGATGGACTTTTTGCTCTAAGTCTTGAAGGGTTCCTTCGTTTGACCAGACGATCGTTGCTCTCTTTACTTTTTCTTCTAAAGGCATCTGTGATTGGATTCGCTCTAACGCTTCTTGTCTAGTATATCCGTTCCGCTTTTCCATACGAGCAATTTGCGTCTCCACAGAAACTGCCACCACGATTATGTCATCACATAAGCTCTCATAGTTCATTTCAAATAAGAGTGGAATATCTAAGACGATAAGCGGTTTTCCTTGCTCTTGGTAGTCTGTCATCTTTCCTGTAATCTCTTGACGAATGAGTGGTTGAAGAATGTCATTTACTTCCTTTCGACCCCCATCATCACTGAACATTTTCCGCCCAAGTTCAGTTCGATTTAACGTTCCATCTGTATTCAAAATAGCCTCTCCAAAGCGATTCACGAGCGCTGTTAATCCATCTGTCCCTTTTTCGACGACTTGTCTAGCTACAAGGTCGGCGTCGATTACCGGTACTCCAGAGATTTTAAATAAATTCGAAACGGTTGATTTCCCGCTGGCGATACCGCCTGTTAATCCAATGACTCTCATCTTTTTCCTCCAACACTTCTTGTAAGACCTATGTTAGTTCAAAATGCCCTTTGTCGCAAGTTCTTTTCCCGATTCGAGCCCATATTGACACAAAAATACCGCACCCTCTTATTGAGAATGCGGCATGTCCATTATATACGTTCGTTTAATTCTTTTGCTAAGTCTTCGAATCCTGGTTTCTCAAGTAAAGCAAACATGTTTTTCTTGTATGCTTCTACCCCTGGTTGGTCAAATGGGTTAACGCCATTTAAGTAACCAGAAAGGCCTACTGCGATTTCGAAGAAGTAGATTAAGTGTCCTAATGTGTAAGCTGACATATCAGGAATGTTCACTACAAAGTTTGGAACTTGACCATCTGTATGAGCAAGTAATGTTCCTTGGAAAGCTTTTGTATTTACAAAGTCCATTGTTTTACCTTGTAAGTATCCTAATCCATCTAAATCTTCTTCTGTTTCAGGAATTGTTACTTCTTCATTTGGTTTACCCACTTTGATAACTGTTTCGAAGATGTTACGACGACCTTCTTGGATGTATTGTCCTAGTGAGTGTAAGTCAGTTGAGAAGTTTGCACTTGAAGGATAAATTCCTTTGAAGTCTTTTCCTTCTGATTCACCAAATAATTGTTTCCACCATTCAGAGAAGTATTGTAATGTTGGTTCGTAGTTAATTAATAACTCTGTCACTTTTCCTTTACGGTATAACACATTACGTGCTACAGCGTATTGGTAAGCTTCGTTTTCTTTTAAGTTTGATGAGCTGTATGCCACACGTGCATCTTCAGCCCCTTGCATTAATGCATCTACATCTGCACCAGTTACTGCAATTGGAAGTAATCCTACAGCTGTTAATACTGTGAAACGTCCACCAACATCATCTGGAATTACAAATGTTTGGTATCCTTCCACATCTGCTTCTGATTTTAATGCTCCACGAGTGCGGTCAGTTGTAGCGTAAATACGATTTACAGCTTCTTCTTTACCATATTTTTTAATTAATAAATCTTTGAATACACGGAAAGCAATCGCTGGTTCTGTTGTTGTACCAGATTTAGAAATTACGTTTACAGAGAAATCACGATCTCCGATTAAGTCGATTAACCCTTGTAAGTAAGTTGAGCTAATGCTGTTTCCTGCAAATAATACTTGTGGAGTTTTACGTTTGTCGCTTGGTAAGTAGTTATAGAAAGCGTGGTTTAAGAAATCAATCGCTGCACGAGCTCCTAAATAAGAACCTCCGATACCGATAACCACTAATACTTCAGATTCTTCTTGAATCTTTTTAGCTGCTGCTTTAATACGAGCGAATTCTTCTTTGTCATAGTCGCGTGGTAAGTTAATCCAACCTGTGAAGTCGTTCCCTGCTCCTAATCCTTCGCGTAAGTCTTTATCTAACGCTGTTACTGTTGATTGTAAATTGTCAATTTCTTCTTGACTGAAGAAATCTAATGCTTTTGAATAATCAAATGAAATATGTCCCATTTGAATGCCTCCTTCGTATTCAATACCGATGTTTGATTAATTTTTGTTTTTATCTTTTACAAATTTTTCTTGTGCTTCTTCGATCCATTCTGGTAATTTCTTCGCTAAGCTTGAAAAACCAATGGAAGGAACATAGCGCTTGCGATTTTTCTTAATGCGTTGCGGAACATCTGGCACATCGAGTTTTTCCAGTGCTCGAATCGATAAACTAATCTTATTGGAAAATTCATCGACGTCAATCACTTTGGCCGTCACTTCCTGCCCCACTTTTACAAAATCATGCACATTATCCATATATCCATGTTTACATTCAGAAATATGAATCAAACCTTGTGTATCTTCATCTAGCTCCAAGAAAACTCCGTAATTTTGTACACCTGTTACTTTAGCCGTAACGATGTCGCCAATTCTAAAAGTTTTGCTCATAGAACCTCCTACGCTTTTACGTCCATCGATTCAATGACAACATCTTCTAGCGGACGGTCTTGCGCATTACGTTCTACGCCTTCAATCTTAAGAACAACGTCCATACCTTCTACGACGCGTCCGAATACTGTATGACGGTGGTCTAACCAAGGTGTTCCACCCACTTTAGCGTATTCTTCAACGATTTCTTCAGGCCAGCCGCCATCTTTTAATTGTTTCAACATTTGTGCTGGTACCTGTTTTGCTGTAACGATGAAGAATTGCGATCCGTTTGTGTTTGGACCTGCATTCGCCATTGATAATGTACCGTACAAGTTGAATGCTTCTCTTGAAAACTCATCTTCGAAAGTGCGTCCGTAAATAGACTCGCCACCCATACCAGTTCCAGTTGGGTCGCCACCTTGAATCATGAAGTCTTCAATCACACGGTGGAAGATAACTCCGTTGTAGTATCCATTTTTCGCATGTGTTACGAAATTCTCCACAGTTTTAGGTGCTACTTCAGGGAATAATTCCAATGTGAAATCGCCCAAGTTCGTATGCACAGTCACGAGTGGATTCTTTTCATTCACTTCATTCAATTGTGGAAATTGACTCATTTTTCCATCTCCTTTTAATTCTTACTGATGATTGCTCATCTAACCTCTTCTATTAAACCACAAAAGCTAAACAGGTGCAATTTAGCGTTCTTATCCACCTTAATAAAAAAATAAAGAATATCTATAAATTTTCCTTAGTGATTTTCACGGTTTCGTGGTATAGTATTTGAGTATAGAAAAAAGAAAGAGTGAAAGTTTAATGACAATATTTCAAAATTATCCATTAATCGCTTCAATTTGCTCGATTCTATTTGCACAATTTGTTAAATTCCCGATTGCGCTCTTCTCAAAGAAAGATGGCGCACACGTTTCGTTAGTAACTAGTACAGGTGGAATGCCAAGTTCTCACTCTGCTGCGGTTAGCTCGCTGATTACAGCGCTTATTATTGAATACGGATTTGCTTCTCCACTCGTTGCAATCGCAACAACGTTCGGTTTAATCGTCATGTTCGATGCCATGGCCGTTCGTCGTCAAAGTGGTGAACAAGGAATTCTCCTACAAAAATTATACGAAGAACAAGTACGCGAAGAATCCAGCGCATTAAAGCATGTTGAAATTGAATCAGAAGATGATCCAATCAATCTCTTCGATACCGAAGAAAATAAAAAATTAATTATCAAGAAATATTTAGGTCACAAACCCGTTGAGGTATTTGCCGGTGTATTGACTGGTATCGCAATGGCCTTTATTTTAAGAATGTTCTATTAATTCGGAGGTAAAAAGTGACTCAAGAAATTGTTGATATTATTATTATCGGCGGTGGGCCTGTTGGGCTTTTCACCGCCTTTTACGCGGGCTTACGTCAAGCGTCTGTTAAAATTATTGAAACTTTGCCCCAATTAGGTGGGCAACCAGGGATGCTTTATCCTGAAAAAATGGTTTATGATATCCCTGCCTTTCCTGAAATTACGGCTGGGGATTTAATCGAGAACTTAAAAAAACAGCTCGAACGTTTCCCTGAAACTCAGTTTTGCTTAGAAGAAGAAGCCCTCGAATTAAACAAGACAGACTTCGGATATGAGCTTGTGACTTCTAAACAAACGCACTACGCGAAAACAGTGATTATCGCTTGTGGAAACGGCGCATTCCGTCCACGTAAACTCGATGTCGAAAATGCAGAAGCTTATGAAAATAGCAACCTGCACTACTTCGTTACAAACTTAGAGCGATTCCGCGATCGTACTGTAGCTATCTGCGGTGGTGGCGACTCTGCGGTAGACTGGGCACTGGCCTTAGAACCAATCGCAAAGAAAGTCACTATTGTTCACCGCCGCCCACAGTTCCGTGCACAAGAACATAGCGTGAAACAACTAGAAGAATCAAGCGTTGAAATTTTAACGCCTTATCTTCCAGACCAAATTATCGGAGATGGTGAAACTATTCAATCTGTTGTATTAAAACATGCGAAAGGCGAAGATCAAATCGAACTTCCGGTTGACGACTTTATCGTGAACTATGGTTTCTCTTCTTCAATTGGAGGAATGAAGAACTGGGGATTCGAAGTGGCTCGCAACACCATCGTGACAAATAGCCAAATGGAAACGACTCTACCTGGCGTCTTTGCCGTTGGAGATATCGCAACATACGATGGTAAAGTAAAAATCATTGCTACTGGATTTGGTGAAGCGCCTGTCGCAATTAATGCTGCAATGACTTACGTGAATCCAAATAGCCGTCCGAGCACGATTCATAGCTCATCAATGTTCTAACCGTTTACAAAATTTCAAAAAGAACGCTCAATTCATTTGGGCGTTCTTTGTATTTTGTGTTAAAATAAAAAGCTACTCTTTTTAAAAGGGTTTCATAATTTGTTAAAAGGAGGATTTTTCAGATGAAAAGCCCAAAAGAATTACACGAACGCTGTTTAGAATTATTATCTGAACGCGATGTAGAATTAGAACAAATTGCTGAATTAGTTTATTTCTTACAGGAAAGATATGTACCAGGATTAACGAAAGAAGAATGCTTATTAAACGTTAATAGCGTATTGAAGAAACGCGAAGTTCAAAACGCCGTTATCACTGGTATCGAAATGGATAAATTAGCAGAAGAAAAGAAATTACATCCATTATTAAACGATATCTTATCTGAAGACGAACCTTTATATGGTGTCGATGAAATCTTAGCATTATCGATTGTGAACGTATATGGTTCTATCGGATTTACAAACTACGGTTATATCGATAAAGTAAAACCAGGAATTCTAAAAACATTAGATGACAAATCAACTGGTAAAGTAAACATCTTCTTAGACGACTTAGTAGGTGCTATCGCAGCCGCTGCCGCAAGCCGTCTAGCACACAGCATTCCAGCAAAAGAAGAATTAGACTAATCACGCAAAAAGGATGAAGCAAAACGCTTCATCCTTTTCTAAATTTATAGAGTGATACCGTATACGGTATCACTCTGTTTTTACTACTTAATCTTTATGCTTTTTCCATAGGAAAACTAGTAAAAGCAGAGACGAAATAGAAATGAGCATTCCAAGATGTAATCCTGGAGGTGTATAACTCCAAACAATCTCATGTTCTCCTTCTGTCAGCGAAACGCCCATAAAGAAGCCGAGCGCTTTTTTCACTTCTTGTTTCTTACCGTCCACTGTCACACTCCAACCCGAATGGTATGGAATCGTAAAGGTCGCAAAAGACTGCTCGCTATTTGTAACAGTAACATGCGCCTTCACCATCGCATTGGAATAAGCATCAATCGTAATATCATTGGCTTTTTTATACTGCGTTAATGCGTTTGTGAGTGTGGTGATATCAATCGAATAGAACTTAAAGTCTCGTAGATCCCACTCTTTGACTTTTGCATTCTCAATCGCAAAGGAAATCATCTGGTCTAAGTTTCCATTTCCAATCATCCATAATTGGTTTTCTTTGAAACGGTTTTCATATGGATAGCTCATGCTATTTAGCAACACTTTTGATTTGTTGACGGAACCTGCTTGTCGTTCTGGAATTTGGACAAAATACAGTTTGTTTGGTTGTAGATTGAACTTCCATTCAATTTTTGCTGGATCTGCCTCATTGGTAAGCGTGTATTTATCCTGCCCCTTCGTTAAATTCGTCGTTACAGGTTCTCCCACGCCCACTTCAGTCAACGCATTCGTTCCAGAGAGTCCAATCACTTGCAAGAGCTGGTTGAGATTGGCTACTGGTTGATTTTTCTCGAAAGCGATATTAGTTGCCGTATTCTCATTCGTTAAATAGCCAAGAGAAAACGCATATGGATTGCGATAAACTGTAAAATTCTTCATCGTTCCTTCTTTGGCATACATACCTCTCACATCGGCGTAGACGCGTTTTTCATCGCCGTCCATCATAAAACGTGATACGCCGAAGAGAGAATCCAAAATCACATTACGGTCGGTATAGTTTACTACAGATTGCGAAGATGGCAAGCCAAGATGGCTCATCTCTTCAATCAGAGCATGCTCTAAACTTGATGTAAAGTGCGAAGCTCCATTATAGCCAAATGCAAGCGGGAAGTTCGCGTGCGACAATCCCTTATGCATTTCGATTCGCGTAAATGCATTCTTATCACTATAACCTTCTCCGTCAAATGCAATCGCGTATTCCATCTGTTCCTTTAAGCTTGAATTACTGATAAAATAAGGAGTTCTTCTAAAACCGACAAATAAATTCACTATCACCTCGACTATTACAACTCCGGCCGTCAATTGAAGCCTACGAACTCTTTCAGCTCTTCTAAAGAAGAAGGCTAATAAAATAATCGTCCAAATAATAAATGCAAGTATTTTCTGTGAGTTCTCAACATATTGCAGACTTCTTAAGGTCGACAGAATCAGAATAGATCCAAAACCAAAGATAGCTACTAGAAACTCGTACAAGCGGAACTCATCTTTCCATTTCATTAAGCTTTCTGACGCTAACACCAGCATAAAGGTATTGGCAACCCACGAATTTCTGAAATAGAAGCCAACCGGACGCTGTCCCATATGCCAAATTTGATCGAAGCCTTGAATCGAAAACGAAAGCAGTAAGACAAGCAATACGACTGTCGCTGCTAATTTCTTACGAATTGTAATCTCTCTTTTGGCAAAGAAGGTACATAATCCGAAGAGCCCTAAACCACCAATAAAGAGTTGCGGTAATGCTTTAGAATCTCCCCACTCTTTTTCACCAAAGGATCCTAAGATGAACTTTTGTGGCATGGCTACTAAATCATTCACAGGGTCCCATGACCAAGCAAAGGTACTTCCCGCACTTGCTTTACTCTCTAACAAAGCACTAAAAACCGGTAATAGCCAAAATGCTGCAAGGCCAACTCCAATCAGTGCAAATAACGCGACTTTCCCTAACTTTAAGATTGCTTCTTTCAAAGGAATATCCTTTGAGAAGACCACATAAAATGTATAGAGCGCCACAAAGAGGCACATCATATACCCTGTATAAAAATTCGTTATTAAACTAATGGCAAGAAACAGCGGTAATTTCACCGAACGCTTTCCACTTGCCACCTCTTCAATCCCCAAGAGAATAAACGGAATATAGACCAGATTATCTAAGAAATTCGGATTATACTGTTGCGATACGACAAATCCGCTAAGCGCATATGACGAAGCTAATCCTAACGATAACCAGTAATGTTTCGATACGCCTTGGAATTTCTTTTCTAAGAAGTAACCAAAGACGACTCCCATGACCCCAGCTCGTAAAAGCGGAATTATATAACTAAGTATATGAAAACTTGAAATTGGAAATATCACATATAAAAATGTAAATGGACTTAAACTATTAAAGCCCCAAACACTTGGCATGGCTCCTCCAAGTGATTTCTCGAAGGACCAAAATAGTCCGCTAAAATCTCCACTCCAAAATAGTTTATGCAATCCGATATAAAGCGGAAAATATTGAGAAAGAAAATCTCCACTATGAATCGAATTTAGCGATAAAGGGCTCAGTCCTAAAAATAGGAAGACCCCCAACATCGCCACGAACGGAACAAAAAATAGCGAACTATACTTTAATTTCATTTTGGAAATTGTCATTATAGCTTACTCCTATTCAATTAAATCCATTTTTTATAAATAGCTAAAACATAAATACATATTGATAAGATTGAAATCAACAGCCCCGCCATAAATCCTTCTGGAATGTATGTTATCTCAACCGTATGTTCACCAGGTGTTACCGCAAATGCAAGTAAGCTATCCCAAACTTTAATAGTTTTAACGATTTGTCCATCAACTCTAACTGTCCAGCCCTTTTCATAAGGTATACTTGTCATCATCCATGTACTATCGTCTGTAATACTTACAGTTCCTTGAATATGTCTGTCATCCCAATGTGTAACTTTCAATCCTTGAAGTTGACGTTCCTCGATTATTCGGTTTACTAAAGTACTGTTTGATCGTGCCAATCGTAATCCAGACAAGTTATATTCATCATCCGTATCGATTTCAATCGTTAATTCTATAGATTTCCCAACAGAGTTATGAGCAATTTGAATGAATTGCGTTTGTTGGAATTTATCTTGGAACTCATAATTATTACCATTTAATAAGATTCGAACCTTATTTTTATTTGTATGAGACAGCTTTTGCGGAATAGATACCCAATAATCTTCTGCGGATTGAGGAATCAAATGATACGTAATAGTTCCTGGCTTAGTAGAATCAATTCTCTTATATGTTTCTGGTTTAGAAGAATCTACAACTTCCATATTATCTAGTTTCATTTCATTTGCTGCTAATACCGCTAAATAATTATCACTTGTCGCTCCCATAGCTTGTACAATTTTATTTTGGTTTTGAATTGGTTGATGATTTTCCAGTTTTACATTCACTGTCGCATCATTCACACCATAAGCGATTGGTAAGATTAATCCTGTTTCATACGTCTTCGTTCTTGTTGCTTCGTACACTGGTTCTTTCGACGTAATATCTTTACGCGTTACCATATTTCCGAATACATACATTTTCGAAGTATCAGGATATTCTTTTGTATACACCGGTTTTGGCGCCACTAAGTATTTCACTGAGAAGAGCGCGTCTTGCAGCGGTGTTCCTTGATAGTACGTTGTCGCGTTAATCCCGTTATTTCCTAAGCGGTCAAATAAATCACGCGTACTATTTTCCAAGTTCGAACTAAATACTGATAAACCTGGGTAATCGGCCATAAACGGATCGTTTTTACTTAAGTTAAATGTCTTATTGATACGATAGAAATCAGTATCATCAGGACGAATTGGGTTGATGGCGTCTTTCAATTGAAGCACCGCATCATGATACTTATAAGCATCCGTATATCCGACACGAGATTGCACAATCGCTGCGTTGGCTGTCAATTCGACTGCCGTCAACACCGCAATCACTACCCACGGCTTCTTCGCCTTTGTCCAGAATAAGACAAGAAGCATAATCATGAAAATACCAAGAGTCGCGATTCTTTGCCAAATTGTTAAGAATGAATGTTCTTGGAATTGAACGATTCCAAAAATAATCGCCATTCCCACAAATAGGATACTTGCTTCTTTTGCGGTAAATCGTTCGACTTCGCGTAAGCTTAAGTAAGCTAGGTACACTAAGAAGAACGCGATAATCCATGAGAAGCGGTAGAAGAATCCAGCTGGGTTTTGTCCCATATGCCATAATTTACTTGTAAATTCATGCGCACATGAGATTAGGAAAATAACTAATACAAATCCTGCAGCGACCTTACCCCATTTTGTAATTTTCTTAGAGATAAAGTAGTAAATCGTACCTAAGATTCCGAAACTCGCCACATAAATATTTGGTAAGTTTGGACCTGCTGGCCATGAAGTGTTATCGAATGATCCTAAAAATAATTTTGCCAAAATTTCAAAAGGATTGATTTGTAACTTCCACTGGAAGTGCAATGTACTATCCAAACCTCCTTTTGTAGAAACTAAACTAATAATGATTGGCAAAAGAACCGCTGCAACCATACCTACCGCGACAATCGAAGCACAGGCCAATCTAAACATACGTTCAAAAACCACTTTGATATTTGTAAATTCTTTTGAACGGATGACATAGAACAATGCGTAGATGACTACGAAAATACATGTCATATAACCCATATAGAAGTGAACAAATAGCGCTAGCGCAAGCATTCCGATATAGCCTCGTGGAGACTCATTATCGAGCACTTGTTCTACACCAATCAGTACAAGTGGCAACATAATCATGCCATCGTAAAAAATTGGGTTCATTTGGTAGCTGACGTTAAATCCGTTTAAGGCATAAATCGTCGCTACAATTGGAAGTAAGTAGGCTTTTTTCTTTAGGCCGTCATAACGCTTCACAAGGAAATGCGTCATCGTAAGTCCCATCGTTCCGTAACGTAATGCGATGACGATAGGCACAACCCATTGGAAGTTTTCTTCTGAGAAGAAGAGGAATAAGAAGTTAAATGGACTTAGTAAGTTAAAGCCCCAAATTCCTAGCATTCCCCCACCAATCGATTTCGAGAAGGAATAGAAGAAGCTATTCCAATCCCAGTTTAAAAATAGATGTTTGAAATAGGCATAGAGCCCGATGTACTGTGCGTTAAAGTCAACCGCCATCAGCGATTTTGCACCAAACGGGAAGAAGCCATCAATCGCCCACACGATAAACATGATGACCATCGGCGCAAGGAAACTTGCTAAATAGACCTTTTTCTTAGTCGTCATGTTGCTCTCCTTTCACCGTCATATTCGTTTCATCTACTAAGTAATGTGGACGTTTCTTCACTTCGTAGTAAATCTTACCGACATACTCTCCTAATACCCCAATTGAAATCAATTGAATTCCACCAAAGAGCACGACAGAGAAAATCGTTGTGAAGTATCCACTCACGAGTGAATCTGGCGCCACGAAGTATTGAACGAATGTCCAAAGAACGTAAGCTAATGAAATTAATAAACAGAATAAACCAAAGTTAATGCACATACGAAGTGGCTTATCATTGAATGATAAAATCCCCTGAACCGCATAGTTTAACGAGAACTTCAATGAGTATTTCGTTTCACCAACCGTACGGACTTGGTTTTCATATTCGATGACTTTTTCTTTAAATCCAATCCAAGAGAAAATCCCTTTAGAGAATCGGTTGTATTCTTGTAATGAAAGGATGGCACGAACCGCTTTACGGCTGAAGAGACGGAATTCAGACACCCCATCCATCAATTCGATATCCATCATTTTGTTTGCAAGACGATAAAAATGTTTTGCTAAGAATGTACGATGAGGTTTTTCACCTGTACGTGTACGACGAGCACTCACGACGTCGTATCCTTGTTCATACGCTTCAATCATTTGCGGAAGAAGTGCAGGTGGATGTTGTAAGTCCCCATCCATTAAAATCACAGCTTCTCCTGTTGCGTATTCAAGCCCTGCAATCGTTCCAGCTTCTTTCCCAAAGTTTCTGCTGAAACTAATATATTTTACGCGAGGATCGCCATCTGCGATCGCAAGCATTTTTTCGAAAGTACGGTCTTTACTACCATCATTAATAAAAATAATTTCAAATTCCGCTTTAGTAATTTTATTAACTTCTGCTACTAAGGCATCATACATTTTCTGAATCATATTTTCCTCGTTATAGAACGGGATGACAATTGATAATTTCATTATTCCACTCCTCAATCCTTTAATTTGTTTAGTTTGTTATATAATAACATTTTTTTGTATAAATTTCTGCTCATATGGCATACTTCAAGTACAGTTATAAGAAAAATTCACTTTTAAAACAATTTCTTTATTTCTTAATGTTTTAAATTTCTTTTAATCGCTTAATCGCAACGTTTGTCCCTAAAAGCCCCACCAATAAAAAGGTGAATACTACGGCAAAGCATAGCATAAAGAATTCCTCTGGCAATGCCAAAATAATCGGGTCGTTTTTCGGATCGAACATCCACGCATCATTGTTAAAGAACACTTGATGGAACTTTACAAAGAGCGTATCAAAAAATGCTGCAATCGCAAAGCAAACGACAACTGGAATTAAAACGAGCCATCTGATTGGTCTACGCAATTGCCATGTTTGTCTTCTTTGTCGTAAATATCTCACGCCAAAGAAACTGATAAGCCCTGAAGCGAGCAATACCGCAAAGTTTACGAAGAAAAGACGTTTCACTTCGAAGAAATGGAACAATCCTTGCTGCGAACTTGGAAAATCAGTCATCTTCAATGTATCAATCAATGGGTTCGTTAAGTACCCGATAAGTTCATGGTAGTTCATCTTAAGCGTATCTGCACTGTAACCAGTGAGCTTTTCCACTCCAAACCAACCAATCGACCAGTGATACATCGGCTCAAAGAAAATCACAAACGTAATTCCTAAACTTAAAAAGAAGAGGAATAGCGCGATGGAAGTAATCCACTTAGGCACACGGTAAGTTCTTGTTAAATAGTCCATTCACTCAAATCCTCTACCAAGTGCGTTGGTTGTTCTTCCACTTTTTCTAAGTCTTCGCGAGTTGAAAATCCTGTTAATACCATCAGCGTATCCATGCCGTATTGAATGCCCGCTTGAATATCCGTTTGGTAATTATCTCCCACCATTGCGATGTCTTCTTTTGTAAAATGACGATCTGGGAATTTAGCGTTTAAATAATCCAATGCAGACTCCATAATCACGATGCTTGGTTTACCGATAATAATTGGCTCCACTTGTGTCGCCACTTTTAAGAAACCAGTGATAGCACCTGACCCTGGAATTGGGCCTTTTTCGCTTGGTAAGTTCGAGTCGATATTGGTTACGATATAAGTTGCCCCATTACGAATCGCAAGCGTTGCTGTTTCTAAGTCTTTATACGTCACATTACGGTCAAGGGACTGCAACACGACTTCTGGGTCTTCAGAAACAAGCGTGTATCCAGCTGCTTCGACTTGATTTTTAATCGCTTCTTCCCCGATGACCATGACACGGTTCACGTTGAAATGAGACTTCAAGTAATCCACTGCCGCAACACCGCTTGTATACACTTCGTCTGCAGAAACTTCAGTACCATAGTTCACACGTAAGTTTTCAGCCACTTGTGCAGGTGTTTTTGTAGCGTTGTTCGTTACAAATAGGAATGGAATTTTGGCCTCTTGCAATCTCTTGATGAACGCTTCGGCCGTTGGAATACGGGCTTTTCCGCGATACATTGTTCCATCTAAATCAATAAAATATGCTTTATACATTTAGTTACCTCTTTGTTGGTTTTCTCGAATATGGAATCCTTTCTTCTGAGTGGATTTCATAGGGCTCTTCTTCACCTTGCTGCTTGTTGGTTTCTCCACTTCTTTCATTGAGAAATGCTGCGAAGATTTCTTTTGTTTTGGTTTGAAGTTATTGCCTTCATATTCTTTTTCTTTCATCGTTTCTTTTGGAATAAATTCTTTCAAATTAAACGATTGATCTTTTTTCGTCTTTTGATTTGTCTCATTATTGCGTTTCTTCTGACGGTTTTGAGACTTCTCTTTAAATTTACGCTTGTTATTTGTACGGACTGGACCATCTAAATCCGCCGGACTAAATACATGTTCTCTGCGCTGATTGTTTTGACGTTTGCGTTGATTATTGCGTTCACGTCTTGGACGTTGTTGTAGTTTTTCTTCTTCCACAACTGGCTTATGTTGCGCCTCTGGGTCTCTTTCTAATACGAAATATTGGCACCCAAAATTGCAATATTCTAATAAATATTCTTGTAAATAATCGATATCGCGGTCTGGAGTCGCCAATTTATGCGAATGTTTGAAGAAACCTTTCAAACGTAATTTTTCATGGCCCCAGTCGCCAACGATATAATCATAGCGCTCAAAAATATCATTATAGCGCTCGTTTAACGCTTCAATATTAAATCCGTCACGGTAATCTTCGACGATTTCATAATGCACATCGTCAATCATCACGGTTGTATCGCCAACCATTACCGCACGCTTCACTTCTTCTTCAGGCGTTGTCACAATCTCTTCTAAGACTTGACTTAATTCCTGTGAAAGTGTTTCTGCTTTCTGTTCAGTCATGATTCTTCCTTTCTTTGAATACTAATTCTTTTTCAATAATCGTTCTTAATAAATCTGGATAAATAATTTCGTTGTCCCCTTTTTCTTCAATCATCGGAAAAAATGGAACGAATCGCATATGGTCAGGGCAAACAAATGTAATGAACTCATCATCATCCAACGTTCTTCCATCCACAACGATTTCGCCACTAACGAACTGGAATCCTGTATAAAGGATCTCTCCAAACAGTTTACCACGAAAACCATATCCACGAATAGCTTTTTCTAGTAATTCCGGCTGTTCTTCTTCAAAAATGCGCAATAGTTGTTTGAAATCCGAAACCTTAAAGCGACTCTTGTTCAAATGAATCGGATGGGGCATACATTCATGCAAATCAAACTTTGTAAGTGGACCTTCTTTAAACGGTACTACGAAAAGTCCAGTATAAGTAAATGCTACCGAAACTCCAGTTTGTCTCGTCATCGCTTCTAGCGAGAGAAGAGCTAGTTCCTTCACAGAATATGCAGGAATATGTGGGAGTACTACTTCTTCTTTCAAGAGAGCGACTCCTTCTTGGCGAAGGGCTTCTCCTTCATCAATAGTCGAATCCTCTTTTAAATCCTCTACTGCAATCATTTTGTCCGAAAGAGGAATCAAGCGACTCCCTTCTGTCTTCAAATGAAGCTCACCAATAAAAGCCCCATACTTAAATCCACCTGTTAACAGCGTCTGATTTACCCATTTTCCTTCTTCAAAGAGATGATGCGTATGTGCCCCAAGAATCACTTGGATTTCTGGATAAGTTTCAGCAATCAGATGATCCATTTCAATTCCCAAATGAGACAGCAAGATAATCTGATGACCACCTGAAGCAAGCGTCGGTACAAGGCGCTTCAACGCATCCATCGGCTCTTCAATCAAATAGCCATTTGGCCCATAGCTTTCTGGATACGATGCCGTTAGTCCAATGAAGGCGATACTGCAGTCGTCCACTGTTTCGAAGTGAACTTCCTTTGCAAACGGAGGCACTTCTCCAGTTGTTGCCCATTTGACATTCGAAATGATGACTTCGAACTGGCGACCTTCATACGCCGCCTCTAATTCAAGCGGTGTATACGCCGTTCCTTCGTTATTTCCAAGGGTCGCAAAATCGATTTGCTGCTCGTTCAACACTCTTGCAGCAATCTTTCCATCTTCTGCTTCAACCAATGGATGAACACGGTCAATGAGGTCTCCGAGATCAATCCCAAATACCTTCTGCCCTTCTTTTTCAAGCTGGGCTCTGCGCTCCTTCATAAAGCGCGTTTGTGTCTTTATGGAATGAAAATTCGAGTGCATATCATTGATGTGAAGAATCGTTACTTCACTCATGCTTCCACCTCATCCGGATGATTTTCGAATACTGTTGCTTGTGTTAACTGTTGTAAATCCTGTGGTGCAATTTCTAATTGTAGTCCACGTTTTCCCGCAGAGATACGAATTGTTTTTTGCTCCATCGCATGATGCTCGATGAAGGTTGGGAATTTCTTCTTCATTCCAATCGGAGAACATCCTCCGCGTACATATCCTGTTAATGGTTCCAGTTTATCTAGTGATAATAATTCTACGCGTTTATTTCCTGAAACTTTCGCAATCGTCTTTAAATCTAATTCTCGGTGAGCCGCAATACAAGCGACTAAATGTCCAGTCTTATCGCCTGTTAATACGATGGTTTTGTAGACTTCCTCAACGGGAATCCCCATCCCCTGCGCTGCATGAATTGCATCAAGGTGTGCTGTATCTACATCATATTCATGAATGGCATATGGAATTTTCGCCTGTTCGACCATTCGAACTGCATTTGTTTTGATTACTTTTTTCTTTTTCACGTAAAATCACTCCTTTTTCCATTTTACCACAAGGAGCAATCTATTTGAAATCTCCTTTCATCTTCCCTACAACCTTTTGCAAAAAGTAAAAATCCCTAAGAAAACTCTTAGGGATTTAAGTTCTAATCTAATAAACTAAGTCGACGAATGAAATCAGCATTCGATTTCGTTTCTCTTAATTGCTTCACAAGTTGCTCACTCGTTTCAAGCCCGTCTCCTTTAATAGCATGACGCACTTTCCAAATGGCTTCCAGCGTTTCTTGTGAAAGGAGCATGTCCTCTTTACGAGTACCTGAACGTTTTACATCAATCGCAGGAAATACTCGTCTTTCAGCAAGTTCTCTTGAAAGATGGATTTCTGAATTTCCCGTTCCTTTGAACTCTTCATAAATCACATCATCCATGCGGCTACCTGTTTCCACTAACGCTGTGGCAAGAATCGTTAAGCTTCCGCCCTCTTCAATATTTCTGGCAGACCCAAAAAATTTCTTTGGACGATACAAGGCAGCAGGGTCAATCCCACCACTCAATGTTCTTCCTGAAGGTGGAATCGTTAAGTTATACGCACGGGCAAGACGCGTGAGACTATCCATCAAGATAATCACGTCACGTCCATCTTCTACAAGACGTAGCGCACGTTCCAGCACTAATTCACTAATCTTAATGTGGTTTTCTGGAAGCTGATCGAAAGTTGAATACACCACTTCCGCATCTACCGTTCTCTCGATGTCCGTTACCTCTTCAGGTCGTTCATCAATGAGTAAAATAATCAATTCGGCTTCTGGATAATTCGTTGTAATTCCATTAGCGATTTCTTTTAGCAAGCTTGTCTTTCCTGCTTTTGGCGGAGCTACAATAAGTCCACGCTGCCCAAAACCAATCGGACAAATTAAATCCAACATACGAGAAGCGATACGACCACGTGTGGTTTCTAGCACCATTTGCTTTTCAGGATACAATGGTGTAAGTCCTGGAAAATGGTCCCGTTCTTTAGCTTCTTCAGGATCCTTGCCATTCACAACTCCAACTTGCATCAATCCATTAAACTTCTCACCTGGACGTGGAGGACGTGCTGTCCCACTCACAAGGTCTCCATTTCGAAGATCGAAACGGCGAATTTGCGAAGAAGAAATATAAATATCTTCCTGACTGCTTGAATAGTTAATCGGTCTAAGGAATCCGAACCCTTCTGCGCGGTTAATGTCTAAGACACCTTCCACTTGGAAAAATCCAGTCGCTTCTTCTTGAGCACGAAGAATCGCAAGCGCCAATTCCTTTTTATTCATTTGACCGTAATAAGGAATCTTATAATGTTTGGCAAAGCCGTACATCTCTTTTAAAGTTTTTTCTTGTAAGCTTTGTAGCGTTACAGTTTCCACTTGTTCTGACATAATGCCCCTTCTTACTCTTCAATCATCGTAATATCGGCACCTAATGCTTGTAGTTTTTCAACGATATTTGAATAACCACGTAGGATATGTCCGATATTTGAAATCTTCGTTGTTCCTTCAGCCATTAAACCAGCTACCACAAGTCCAGCCCCCGCACGTAGATCGCTGGCTGCAACTTCGGCACCGACTAATAGTGTCGGCCCTTCAAATGTAATGATGTCTTCAATGACTTTTCCACGAGCGCCCATACGATTCAATTCTGCTACGTGACCAACACGTTTTGGATAAATTGTATCGACAACCATGGCTGTTCCTGTTGCTTTACTAAAGAGCGGTGTAATGGTTTGTTGCAAGTCTGTTGCAAAACCTGGATAAGGCATTGTTTTGATGTTCACAGCTTTTAACTCATTTGTCGGGAAAACATAAATATCGTCTTCGCCAACTTCCATCTTTACGCCCATTTCGTTCATCTTCGCAATGAGACTTTCTAAGTGTTCGAAGATCACGTTTTTCACACGAATACCTTCACCAACCGCTGCTGCAATTGATAAATACGTTCCTGCTTCAATACGGTCCGGAATAATCGTATGCGTACATCCATGTAATTGGTCAACACCTTCCACACGGATTACGCTTGTTCCAGCACCTTTAATATTAGCTCCCATTTTATTTAATAAAGTCACTACATCAATAATTTCTGGTTCACGCGCAGCATTTTCGATAATCGTTTTTCCTTTTGCACGAACAGATGCTAGTAATACATTGATTGTCGCACCTACAGACACAACGTCCATATAAATTTTCGTACCAACTAAGCCTTCTTCGTCCGTAGATAAGTAGATAGCACCATCATGATCTTTCACATCAGCACCAAGCGCTTTGAAACCTTTTAAATGTTGGTCAATTGGACGAGGGCCTAAGAAGCAGCCACCTGGAAGTCCAACAACCCCTTCACCGAATTTAGCAAGAGTTGCTCCCATAAAGTAATACGAAGCACGCATGCTTTGAATTTTCCCTTTTGGCATCGGGATTGATTTCATCTCTCTTGGGTCGATGGTTAACGTTCCATCAACGAATTCTGTTTTTACGTTAAAATCATTTAAAATTTCAATTAAAGCATCTACGTCCTGAATCTCAGGGACACCTTCTAATACAACTGGTTCATTTGCGATAATAGCAGCCGGAATTAAAGCTACTGTACTGTTTTTAGCTCCACTAATGGTTACTTCGCCTTTAAGTGGTTTACCGCCGTTAATGACTAATTTTTTCATACTGAAATTCCTTTCACTAAATGTTCTCAATTATTATACCATGTTCACACAAGAATCCGCTATCTTTTAATCGTTTGCACTTATTGTTAACCTTAACAATATTTACAGTTGACAATCGTTTCGAATCTGTTACACTTAAAAACATGAATACTGATGAAAGGAGGATATTATGAGCACTAAACAGGACGTTTTACGTCTTTTATATAGTACCGTGGACAAACCTCTTTCAGGACAAGATATCGCAGAACAACTGAATCTTTCTCGTACTGCTGTGTGGAAAGCCATCCAGCAATTAAAAAAAGATGGATACGAAATCACCTCAAGTACAAAAGTTGGGTATCAATTATCCAGACAGACGGATTTGTTAACCCTTGAAGGCATTCGCACTCATTTGGGAGAGGCTCTTCAAGATTGGGATATTCAAGTTTTTGAAACAACTACTTCAACCAATGATTTGGCTAAAACATATGGGGCATCAGGCTCGAGAGTCCCAACCTTCTTTATTGCAGAAGAGCAAACGGCAGGTCGTGGTCGACTAGGAAGAACATTCCTCTCTCCACCAAAATCTGGACTTTATATGAGTATCTGCATTTTCCCAGAAGGTGATTTGGACAGCATTTCGCTAATCACTTGTGCTACTGCAGTTGCCGCAACACGAGCGGTGGAATCCTTTATCCATGAAAAAATTGGGATTAAATGGGTGAACGACCTCTACTATCACGACAAAAAAATTGCCGGCATCTTAACAGAAGCCGTGACGAATATTGAAGCCCAAAAAGTCGATGCACTGATTGTCGGAATGGGAATTAACTTGCATATCGATGGCGCTATTATTCCAGAGGATTTAAAACCGATTATCGGTTCCCTCTTTTCTCCACAAGAGATTCCAGATGGTTTTAGCCGCAATGAATTCGTTGCCCGTTTCCTAAAAGAATGGAATCAATGTTACGAAGACATCAATGCCGGTAAGCGAGACTTCATGCAAGAATACAAAGATCATTCCATCATTGTCGGCAAGAAAATCAATGTCATTAGCGGTATGAAAACATATCCTGCCACTGCCAAAAGCGTAGACAATAACGGTCACCTCATCGTCCAAACGGATGACGGAACCATTCATTCATTATCATACGGCGAAGTAAGTATTCGTCCAGAAAACTAAAAGATTAGGAGTTAACCTCATGAAAAAATTATCGATTAAAACCATTGTGCTCGCAGCACTTTTAGGAGCACTCTGCTATGTATCTAGCTACTTAAAAATTCCGATTGGTCCAGTACCATTCTCAGCACAAACAGCCACAGTTATTTTGGCATCATTACTATTGCCACCAGTTGGCGCTTTTGCTGCTCAATTTATTCACTTCCTATTACTTTTCTTATTAGGGGGAGGAACTGCATTATTTATTTCTCCATCATTTGGTTTTGTTATTGGATTTATGGTTGCAGCACCTGTGATTTCATTTATCGGAAACCGCATCAACAATATCTTCGGTTGGGTGATTGCTGCTCTTGTGGGTGAAGTCATCTTCTACCTCATCGGAATTCCATATATGACTTTCGTACTCTTAAGCATTAAGATGCAAGAACTAAGCCTTCAACAAATTCTTGGTTTCGGTTTATATCCATTCATTCTTCCTGACTTAGGAAAATTAGTCGTTGCGGTATTCCTTGCAGATCGTATTAAAGCTATTACGAAAAAACACTTTTAAGAAACAACAAAAAATAAGCTAGGCATGATGCCTAGCTTATTTTTATTGTTCAGGGACTAACCCCAGAATTTAACTCCTAGTAAGTTTCCTAAGAATGCAAGACCGATTCCGGCAACTAATAGAAGAACGATACAACGTAATGGCGTCCATTTTTTACGCGCTAATAAGTAGTAAAGTCCTAAAGTAATTCCTAATGGAATTAATTTTGGTAATACACCATCTAAGATTGCTTGGATAACAATTGGTTTTTCACCATTTGCGATTTGAATTCCTAATTTAGTGCCACCGTAAAGGCTAGTTAAAGCCCCAACAACGAATACCCCTAGGATTGAAGCAGCACGAGTGAATTCTTTGGCATTTGCAGTAAAGATACCGATTGCATCTGTCCCTAAGTTGTAAGACCAGTGCATTAACCAGTAACGAATTGCAAATTGGAAGATATTAAATACCGCTAAGAATAGTAATGGTCCAGCGATGCTTCCTTTTAACGCAAAGTCTGAAGAAATACCGGCTACGATTGGAACTAATGTAAACCAGAATAAAGCGTCACCGATACCCCCCAATGGTCCCATTGCAGCAACACGTACCGCACGGATTGTTGGAATATCTGCTTTGTTTTGTTCAAGAGATAATACAATCCCCATTACGAATGTTACTAAGAATGGGTGAGTATTGAAGAACTCTAAGTTATGAGACATAGATGCAGCTAAGTCATCTTTGTCTGTATGGATTTTTTCCAACCCTGGTAAAATACCGTATAACCAGCCACCTGCTTGCATACGTTCATAGTTGAAAGAAGATTGTAAGAAAATTGAACGCCATGCCATTTTGTTTAACGTTGCTTTATCTAAGCGTGGAGCAGGCGTTTGGTTTTTATAAGAATCTGGAATATTATATGCCATCTTCTTCACCTCCATCGTTCACAATGCTAGCACCCGCTGTTTTGAATTTTGTTTGGATTTGGAAATCCCAGTATGCAATTGCAAAACCAATGAACGCTAATAATACTAATGCAGATCCAGCTAAGCTTTCACTTGCAGAAACAATGTTTGCTAAAGCAAAACCTAAGAAGTAGAAGCCCCATAGTTCTTTAGAAACCATTACTTTTAGTAAGATTGCGAACCCTACGAAGCGCATCATACCACCGGCAGCACCTAATCCTCCCATGAACCATTCAGGAATAGATTTTGTTAAAGTATCCCCGATAGCTTGTCCACCGATGAAGAATAATACAACTACAAGACCAAAGATAGCTCCTAAAGCAGCCATTGCTAAGTAGTTCAAACGAGCAATTCCTTTTGGATTTGCATCTTGTGCATACTTATCAGCCACAGCCATCATTGGTGACATTAAAGCAAAGATTAAAGTAACGCCATATTGACCTAAAAGCGCAAATGGAACAGCAGCACCTACTGCAGCAGCTGGTTCTAATTTAAGGCTGATAGCTAATACTGTCGCCATAATTCCTCCGATTACGGCATTAGGTGGTTGTGCCCCACCGACTGGCATGTTACCGATTGTCATTAATTGGTAAGTACCCCCAACAACTAACCCTGTTTGTACGTCGCCCAAAATAGCTCCGATCACTGGACCCATTACGATAGGTTGGTATAGTGATTCTAAAAAGCTGAATTGGTCAATCGCAGCAACAAAAGTTACAAGGAATACTAATAAGATTTGAATAAAACTTGCTTGCATATTCATTGACCCCTTTTATAAATAAAAATTATTGGAATAATTTCGAAACGTCTTCTTTTCCTTCAGTTGGTACTTTCTGAATTTCAAGTTCGACACCTAACTCCTGCAGTCTTCTAAATGCAGCAACATCTGCATCATCAACCGCAACAACACCTGCAACTTGACGTTTTCCTTCCGCCATGTGCATGTTCCCAATGTTAACCTTCTTGATTGGCACTCCTCCCTCTACTAATTTCACTACGTCTTGAGGATTTTCACAGATAATGAAAATCAACTGACGTTCTGCTGCTTTACCAATGACATTAATCGTTTTTTCAATAGTGAAATAACGCGTTTGCGCACCAGTTGGAGCAGCCATATCCATTAACCCTTGACGCATCGAATCCGCAGCTACTTTGTCGTTAGCAACAAGCAGTAGGTTGGCCCCTAAGTAAGATGACCATTGAGTTGCAACTTGACCGTGAATCATACGATTGTCAATTCGTGTTAATAAAATATTTGGCATTACTAGCTCTCCTTTCATAAAAAGCTAAATTCATTATACATAATCCCTCGATCTTTTGGAAGCGTTTTAGTAAAACTTTTTTAATAAATTCTTCATTTTTGAGTTTTTATCACATTTTTGTATTGCTAATTTGTAAAACATTATATATAAATGCTTTTTCAACCATTTTGATGTCAGACAACTCTCACTAATCTCTACAAATAAATTTGAATTTCTTCACAATTAACAAAGCCCCCCTCTAAATTTTTTCCATAAAAAAAGAAGCTTAGAATTTAAGCTTCCATTTCATTTTATTTTGATTTTCCGATAATAGAACTAGTCCCACTGATAGTGACAATCACGCCGAATGCGATAATAATCATTCGGTTCACCAACTCACCTGAGACAAAGAAACTTCCAGCGATAATCAGAACTCCTGCTAAACTAACGAGTAATGTTTTAGCAAGGAATCCTTGCTGTTCATTTTGCTTTGCTCGGTTCAAGTCTCCTTCTTGAACTCCCTTTTCCACCACGTACTTTGGCAAAATACTCTTCACATATGCCACTGTCGCAAGCGCGTAGAATAACGCTCCTACAAATACGCACAGCAACACGTCTGCTGGAAAGAAACTATAGAAAATAGCTCCTAGCGCAAATGCAATCACAAAGCGATGTCTAAAGGCATTAAAAGTCACTAAGTCATCTGTCGGAATATGATAAACCGTCTTTAAGAATGGCAGATAGAAATAATCCTTACCGTCAGCTCCTGTATAAAACTCTCCAAAAATCGATTGCATACAGTCACCGCTTATAAGACTTCAGAAATTGCAAAACGAGATACCGTAATCACGACGCCTTTTGCAATCTCAACATCCACTTTTTCTTCGTCAACTTTCTTTACAGTACCATATAATCCATTCGCACAGACAACACGTTTTCCAGCTTGTAATGCTTCATGTAATTTCTCAAAATATTGCTGTTGACGTTTCATGTTTTTTCTTGAAAAGATATAATAAATCCCTAAAATTACAACAACGAATACGATGAACGTAAGGGAACTCACTAAAATAATATTGGCAGTCATTAAATCCCATCCTCGTCATCAAATTCATCAATGTCATTATGTTGAATCGTTGGTAAGCTTACTTGTTGGATGGCTTCTTTACCAGCTAATAGGCTTTGTGTTACCACGTCTTGCGCACTTGCAGCAAATTCACGTAACATTGCAATTTCAATCAGCATTGGTAAGTTTGTTCCCACAACAACTTCCACATTTTCAAAATCAACAGAAGCTAACATAGCAGCCTTGAATGGACTTCCTCCTAAAAGGTCCGCAAATACAACGATCCCTTCTGTTTCTTCTTGCAATTCAGCCATTGCATTTCTTAAATTATTTTCAAGAGCATCCATTGGATCACTTTCTAAAAATGGAACCACGCGATATGCCGCTTGTTTTCCAGCGATCATCTCTAACGCTTGTCCCACTCCAACAGCAAATTGTCCATGCCCAGTAAGAATTAACCCTATCATTCCATTTCCTCCTAAATACTTAATATCTTAATACTAGACCAGGTTTCATTAAATAGCAAGCACAAATTAATGCGTTTTCATAAATTTCCGTGAAAATAAAACGTGGAGCATTGACGTTTCACTGGGGGTGACAATACTCCACGTTTAAAAGCTATACGAATATTTTTGTTTTACCGATTAGAACAATTCTTTGTAGAAAGCAATTGTTTCTTCTAATGTTGGCATGAATGGGTTACCTGGTGCACAAGCATCGATTAACGCATTCTTAGATAGATATTCGAAGTCGAAGTCTTTTTCTTCAATTCCTAATTCAGTTAATTTCTTAGGAATACCTACTGTTTCAGAAAGAGTTTCGATTTCTTTGATTGCGTATGCTGCACATTCTTCATCAGATTTACCTTCAGTTTGTAAACCTAAAGCTTTTGCAACATCACGGAATGCAGCTGGAACACGTTTTGCATTTTCGCGTTCGATTACTGGTAATAACATAGCACAGCATACACCGTGTGGAAGTTTGTAAACAGCACCTAATTGGTGAGCCATTGAGTGAACATATCCTAGTCCAGCGTTGTTGAATGACATACCGCCTAAGAAGATTGCGTTCACCATACCTTCACGAGCTTCGATATCATGGCCGTCTTTAACAGCACGTGGTAAGTATTCTTTAATGAGTTCGATTGCACCAATTGATAATTTCTTAGTAACGCCGTAAGCACCTGGAGTTACTAAAGCTTCAACCGCGTGAGTTAAAGCATCCATACCTGTTGCTGCAGTTAATGCTGCTGGTTTAGATACCATTAATTCAGGGTCGTTTACAGAGATTAAAGCTAGGCTGTTTTTATCAACCATTACCATTTTAACTTTTCTTTCTTCGTCTGTAATTACGTAGTTGATTGTAATTTCAGCTGAAGTACCAGCAGTTGTGTTGATAGCAACAACTGGTAAACCTTTTTTAGCAGATTTGTGTAATCCTTCGTAGTCTTGTGGTTTTCCACCGTTTGTTGCAATTACTGAAATACAGCTTGCACAGTCTTGAGGTGATCCACCACCTAAGCTGATAATGAAGTCACAGTTGTTTTCTTTTAATGCAGCAACCCCATCGTTAACATTTTTACAAGTTGGGTTTGGTTCTACATCAGAGTAAATAACGAAGTCTACACCTGCTTCTTTTAAAGGTTCTGTGACTTTAGGAAGAATATCACTTGATTCGATAAATTTATCCGTTACTAAAAGAGCTTTATGATATCCTAGATCTTTTACGTAAGGTCCAATTTCTTTAACGACTCCTCTTCCGATTAAGTTAATTGCTGGTACATAAAATGTTGACATAATTTTTCTCTCCTAACTTTTTATATTTAATGAGCAAAACCACACATTCTCCTTTCCATATTTCTCAGCGCCCCTATTTTTACTCATTTTATTCAAATTAATTTTATCACAATGTTTTCCTTATGTATATACTATAAAACTCGCTACAACAAACTTTTGAAAATCGTAGCGAGTTTTATTATATTTTATGCTTTTAATTCTGCTGTTAAGCTTTCTAATTGGTCTACTAAATGTCCAACGTAAGCAATCGCTTGTTTCAATGGTTCATCTGTTGAAACATCGCAACCTGCATGAATTGCTAAGTCTTTAGCAGACATGCTTCCACCTTTAGATAAAGTATCTAACCACACTTTAGCGTGTTCAGGATTTTCTTCGATTTGGTTCGCAATCGCAGTACCGATTGTCAGACCAGCTGAATACGTATATGGATATAATCCCATGTAATAGTGAGGTTGACGCATCCAAGTTAACTCTGCCCCTTCGTTCACAACTAAGCTGTCACCGAAGAATTCTTGCATCACTTCTTTTTTCACGGTTGATAATACATCTGCGTTTAACATTTCATTGTTATCAATCATCTTGTAAATACGATCTTGGTACACAGCTTCCATGTAGTGCGTTACCATGTTGTGGAAATACGTACGGCTAATCATATTACTGATAACCCAACGTTTGAAACGAGCGTCTGTACTTGTTTTAAGTAAGTAGTTTGAAACGATGACTTCATTACATGTTGAAGGAGCTTCAACGAAGTATAATGAACATTCATTGTTTAAAATCGATTGATGTTTACCAGTTGACATGAAGTGGTATGCATGCCCTAATTCGTGCGCTAACACGAACACTTCGTTCATTTTACCTGTCCATGATAATAGGATAAATCCAGCAACGTTAGGAACAGTTGCACAGAATCCACCAGTGCTCTTACCAATGTTTTGTGGGAAGTCTGTCCAGCGTTTGTCATAACTTTCATCAATCATCGCTTTGTAGTCTTCACCAAGAATACCTAAAGCTTTCTTCAAGTACTCACGAGATTCTTCAATCGTCATATCCACTTCGAATTCTGGATCTAAGTTGATTTTCGCATCCATGAATTGCATATCAGAAATGCCATGCTCTTTCGCTAATAATTTAATATAGCGTTGCATGTGAGGAGCTAAGTCTGTCATGAGCATACGAATTTGACGGTCGTATAATTCACGGTCCCCATCTTGTTCATCTAATAAGTAGTCAATCACGCTGTCATATCCGCGCATTGTTGCCATCATTTTTTCTTTCTTCAATTGAGAAATGTATTCATTAGCAACTGTATTTTTATATGCGTTTAATGTTTTATAGAAGCTCTTAGCCGCAGCGCGACGAACTTCTTTGTCAGGATCCATTTCATGTAAGTTTTCGTATAATACGAAGCTGTTTTCAAGCGTCTTGCCGTTTGCTTCAAATGACTCAAATTGCATATCTTCGTGTTTTGTTACTTCATATAATTGATAGAAACTTGGTAAGCTGCTTAAGTTTGATAGCACTTGTTCTGCATCTTTTGAGAGCGTATGTTTCTTTTGACGAATCACTTTTTCAACAAAGTATGCTAAGTCTGGTCTCTTCTCTGCCACGAATTGGTTTAAGAAGGCTTCGTCTAATGAAATCAATTCCGTCATTACAAAGCTCATGTTTTCCGCATATGATACGCTGACTGCTTCAAACGCTGTCGCATTTTCCACCACTTTTGGATTCAAGCGATCAACTGTCATTGGTAATTCTGCATAATGAGAAGCGCGGTATACTGCTAATTCAATCTCTTCATACTTGCGAATCGCTTCATCCAATACTTCTAAATCGCCTAATTGGTTTTCGTATTTTTCTTTGAAAGCTTTCATTTCTTTCTTTAATTTGTCCAACTCTGCATAAAATGCTTCGTCGCTTGGATAAAGTAAAGTCATATCCCATGTAATAGAAGGATCTACTTCACTTCTTGGTACTAATTTAATTTCAGCCATAAAACTCACTCCTTTTCGATAGTATCCATTATACACAATCTCTGGTTCGTTTGCTATACTAGGAATATTGAAAAACGAAAGAAGGTGCCCTAGTGAAAGTCATTTACGAAAGAACGAATTCTCCTCTTGTGATTTCGATTCCGCATAGTGGAACAGCTATCCCACAAGACATTGCTCCGCTTTGTAATCTAGCAGCCAAGCGTGAACATACGGACTGGTCACTTCAGGAACTTGTGACTCCACTTTCCGAAACGACTCTAGCGGCTACCGTTTCTCGCTATATTGTAGACGTGAATCGTTTTAAACCACGTACAGGGAAAGCAATACAACCCATCATTCCCAGAATTGATGAAGTAGGCAATCAGTTACTTAACAACTATCCTTCGAAGCAAAAACAAGCCGATTGGTTGGAGCGGTATTACACGCCCTACTACCTTCATTTAGAAAATCTATTGAACGAAAAGTTAGAACAGCATGAAAGAGTGTTGTTGGTCGATTTACATAGTTATGATGACAAGCTTTTTGGGACAAGCGACATTATTTTAGGAACGCGCAAGAAACAGACTTTAAGTCAAGATACCTTGAAACAACTCCAACTTCTCTTTCATGATGAAGGATTAACCACTCAAGTAGATACTCCATTTTCTGGGGGCAATATTATTGCGACCTTTGGAAAACAAGCAAGAATTGAAGCCGTTCAAATCGAAGTACCGTATTCACTTTATTTAGAAGGTCACTCGCTTCATCCAGAACGAGCTACTACTTTACAAACCAAATTCCAAACGATTTTTCAAAAAATAAAAATGTATCATTTTTGATACGTATCAAAAATGATACATTTCATTCTTTACAAAAAATCACCTTGAACGATTTATCCGTTCAAGGTGGTTTTCTTTATTAGTTATTTGATTCTTCTTGCATTTTTTTGATTTGCTCTTCCAATTGCTGGATGCGTGTTTCTTGCGCATCGATTTGTTCTTGCATTTGTGTAATCTGATCTTTGTAATTTTCTAGTGGTGTCTTCGTCGATTTCGAGAAACTACGATAAACGAATACGGACACAAATAGAATGATACCAGTAAGGATGATAAACACCCATGCTTGGTTTCTTCTTAAGTATCGATTAAAACTTCTTTGTAATTCATTTCCTTGTTCGCTCATCTGTATCACCTCTTATTTTCACAGTATACCATTTATTGCAAAATAACTCTAGGGAGCTGTCACAAGATGCGTCATCTCTTCTGTCATCTTGCCGACTATTCCTTCATCACAGACCACAATTAGAATGTCGCCACTACGGATAACCGTATCCCCTCGAGCAATAATTTCTTTTGCGCCACGTCGAATGGTCGCAATGATAATTTCTTGCGGCCACTGAATATCGCGAATGGCTTTTTCAACTAGTGGACTATCCACCATCACAGGTACTTCGAAGGTTGTGCGCTCTCCTTTTGTATCCGTTGAATGTTCTTTATCTAAACGCTCTGCTAATACTTCATAGATTGGATCCATCTTCAAGAAGTCAGCTACGATATAAGCCACTAATGTACAAATTCCAAGCGGCATTAATTGGTTCAAGCCACCTACCATTTCCGTTACAAGTAGTAAGGCTGTTAGAGGGGCTTTCCCAATCGCTGCAAAGTATCCTGCCATCGCGAAGAACACGAAGCTCACGCGTACGCTTGGGTCCACTCCTAAGAAATCAATTAAGAATTCTGCATAGGCTAATCCAAGAAGCGCACCTAGAGAAAGAATCGGCAAGAAGATTCCGCCAGGTAGTCCTGTTCCGTATGAAATCATCGAATAAACAAAACGAATGACGAAAAGTCCCACTAAAAATTGAACAGTGTGATTTTCCTTAACGAGTGCTAATACTAACTCGCCACCACCACCTAACACATGCGGATTCCACATGCCAAGAGGAATAATGAGCATAAAGGCAATGATACAGTAATTATATGGTGCTACTTTTGGGAAAAGTGTCTTGTAAATCTTTGGCAAGGCTAATGTAAGGCGATGATACGCTAACCCGAAAATCGCAAGGATGATACCGAGTAAAACAACGTACCCATAATATTCCATCGGGAAGCGTTGGTCGTTACCGAGATTCAGCGAAGGATGAACTCCAAATACATTTAATGAAATGAAGTTGGCCACAATCGCTGCTGTTAGAGTCGTCACGGCAACAAGCGGACTAAATGTATGATGAACTTCTTCTAGTACGAACATAAGCCCTGCAATCGGTGCATTAAACGCAGCTGCTAGTCCGGCACCTGCACCACTGGAAATAAACACATTTTTCTGAACGCGATTGGCCTTAAATGTTTCTGCCACACCTTGACCTACCGAAGCTCCCAACTGGATGGATGGGCCTTCTCGTCCAAGCAATAGCCCTGAACCAATAGAAATCGCTCCACCGACGAATTTCTTCCAGCAGACAGACCACCAATTCATATCCATTTTCCCTTGAAGTTGCAATTCTACTTGCGGAATCCCACTTCCTTTAATATCGGGGTCGCTTTTCACAATTTGTCCTAAAATAACCCCCATTACAAGGCTAAAGAGAATCCATGCCGGAATCCATTGCGGTTGTTCTCTTAAAAACGAATAGACGGTCACTACTTGTTCTAAAATAAAACCAATCATATATCTAAATAAACTAACCGCACTTCCCGCCAGGACACCAATCAAAGCGCCAATAGCAATATACCCTGATTTGCGATATCTTCTAGGGTTCAACTGACTCCAAAATTCCACTTGCACTCATCCTTTACGATTTATTCTCTTTCATTATAACAAAGTCTGTCCATAAAAAAAGGAAGAAATGAAAATTCTTTCACTTCTTCCATTATTTTATTCACCTTGTAAGTCTGCTTCGTCAAGGGCATTCATTAATCGGAATAGTTCTTCCTCTGTTAATGCTGCTTTTTCCTCTTTTGCAAAATCGCGGACGATTTCACCACGATGCATGACAATAAGTCGGTTTCCAAAATGAATCGCGTCAGATAGATTGTGTGTAATCATAAGCGCGGTTAAGTTCTTTTCTTCGATGGTTTCTTGTGTTTTCTGCATAATCTTGCGCTGTGTTTTCGGGTCAAGCGCTGCTGTATGTTCGTCTAAAAGTAATAGCTGAGGAGCGTTCATCGTTGCCATGAGGAGTGAAATGGCTTGACGTTGTCCTCCTGATAATAGTCCGATTTCTGTATGAAGACGGTCTTCTAAGCCAAGTCCTAGGGGGGCTAGTAAGGCCTCGAATTGTTGCAATTCTTCTTTAGAAGACGTTTTAAACAGGCTACGTTTTTGACCACGACGATTTGCCAAGGCTAAGTTTTCAGCCACTGTCATACGAGGAGCCGTCCCTTGCATTGGGTCTTGGAAAACACGGCTAATGTAGGCCGCACGTTCAAAATCCGCCGTCTGTTCGATTTGATGACCACCAAACGAGATTGTTCCTCCATCTAAAGCAAAGTTACCAGCAATCGCGTTTAGGAAAGTCGATTTCCCTGCACCATTTCCGCCGACAATCGTAATGAAGTCTCCTTCTTGAATCGATAAGCTGACGTTTTTTAGTGCCTTATGCTCACGTGAAGTTCCAGGGAAAAATGTTTTTGATAAGTGTTGAATTTCAATACTCATTTAGTTTTCCCCCTTTCTATGACGTGTGCTTTTTTGCTGAATCCAGCTCTTTATTTGTGGCACTGTTAAACAGAATGCAATCAGTGCTGCTGAGATGAGTTTGAAGTCGTTTGCTTGGAAGACATTGAGTAACAACACAAGCATCAATAATAAACGATAAATAATTGATCCGTAAAGGATGCAGACAAGACGTCCAACGAATGATTCGTCGGCGAAAATCACTTCACCGATAATAATCGCAGCAAGCGCAATTACAATCGTTCCAAGACCTGAGTTTACGTCTGCGTATCCATTGTTTTGCGCTAGAATTGCACCGGCTAAGGCGATGAGTGCGTTAGAGAGCATCAAGCCAAATACCGTCATTTTACGCGTGTTAATTCCAAGCGCGCGTGCCATCTTTTCGTTGTCCCCTGTCGCAATCAGTGCTTGTCCAAATTCTGTTTTGAAGAAGCAATACATGAGGAAAATTAAAATCCCAATCACGACAAGCCCCATAATGATAATGTCAAAATACTTTGGTAAGCCTAGTTTTGAAAAGACACTAAAAATCGTATCTTGTCCAAGGAGTGTGATATTCGCTTTCCCCATCACACGTAGGTTGATGGATAAAAGAGACGTCATTGTTAAAATCCCTGCTAATAAACTTGGGATTTTACAAACGGTCATAAGAAACGCTGTGACTCCCCCAGCAAGCGCTCCGGCAATCATCGCTACAAGCGTTGCTAAAAATGGGTTCACCCCTTGTTGAATCAAAATCACACAAGTTGCAGCCCCAAGAGGAAAGCTCCCCTCAGTCGTCATATCTGCAATGTTTAAAATTCGAAAACTAATGAATAACCCGAGAGATAATACGCCCCATAATATCCCTTGAGAAATCGAAGAAATTACTAAATCCATTTCGAAAAAAATCCTCCTCTGAAACGATCAATATGACGTTTAAGTCATATTGTGTATGAACCATCCCCTCTTAGAGTTGTTATCATATCAACGTTTCTAAACTATCTTATTTATTTGTTGGTGTTACTTTTTGTGCATCTTTTAAGATACTTTCTGGAATTGTAATGCCTAATTTTTTCGCTTTTTCTTCATTGACATAAACAACACCTTTGTTTGCTAATGTGATTGGTGTATCGGCTGGGTTTGCACCTTTTAGAACTTTTACAACTACTTTAGCTGTTTCTACACCGATTTGGTATTGGTCAACACCTACACCTAACACTCCACCGTCAGCAACCATTGTATCAGCTGAAGGGAATACTGGCACTTTAACTGCATCTGTTACTTGAACCACTGTTGCCATTGCACTTGCAATTGTGTTATCGATTGGAACGAAGATGGCATCTACTTGGCTTGCTAAGCTTTCAGTTACTTGTTGAATGTCGTTTGTGTTTGCAATTGTAGAAACTTTAACTTCTAAACCTAATTCTTTCGCATATTTTTCAGCTTCTTCGGCTTGTTTTACTGAGTTGTCTTCGCTTGAAGTGTAAAGAATACCGACTTTCTTCATGTTAGGAAGAACTTGTTTCATGATTTCTAATTGTTGTTTGATTGGTGTACGGTCACTAACACCTGTGATGTTGTTTCCTGGTTTTGATTCACTTGCGATTAAACCAGCTTCAACGGGATAAGTAATCCCACCCATGATAATTGGTGTTTCTTTTGTATTGTTCGCTAACGCTAATGTTGCAGGAGTTGTAATCCCTACTAAAATGTTGTTTCCACCTGAAACTAATTTTTCAGACATGCTTGCTAAGTTACTTTGGTCGCCTTGCGCGTTTTGAAGGTCGATTTCTAAGTTTTTACCAACTTCATATCCTTCGTTTTTCAATTCGTCTTGTAATCCTTTATAAATGGCATCTAAAGCTGGGTGGCTAAGTAATTGTAATACCCCAATTTTAACAGTTCCTGTTTGCGTTGATGCTGTGTTATTTGCGTTTGTTTCTTTATTTTTATCTCCTGATTGATTGAAGAATAATGCTCCAATGACTACTAATACTAATAATGCTCCGAATAAATAAATGCTTTTGTTCTTTTTCATGATAAATTCCTCCAAAAATTAAATAAGTTGTCGCAAACTCAATTAAAAAAGAGACTACGTATGTTACTACGAGTCTCTCATACAAATAGAAAGACCACGTCAGCTCTAGTCTATAGATCTACGTGGTCGAGTTTGCTTTATAATTGAAATCCACATAGATACAAGTTCACGTCAATGAAGGTTGTATCTATATGTACAAAAGTACGTTAAGAACAACCTGTATCTAGTGGCTTTGCCAACGCGTATTTAATTCTAATACGATACTTAAGTGTGCCATGTTCTTAACTCCTTTTCTAGTGATGTGTTCATTATGAACTCATTTGTCTTCATTGTCAACTACTTTTTTTCAAAAAAAATTGTTTTTTCAGTGTGTATTTTCATTTTCATAGAATACTTAAATTTACAATTTCTTTTGTCCCTACTCTTTTCGTGAGCGGAAGGGAATTCGCTTCATTATCACTAAGTGAATATCATAATCTCCACAAAACTGAGAAATCGTAAGCAGTATTTTTTAGTTTTGATGTCCTTTGAGCTCTCGCTATGCACCCTAGTCCTCATCCTTAATATCGATATCTTCAGGGATTGGTTCATCCAAGTACTTTTGATATTCTTCCAAAAGACGTTCGCGTTGTTTTAAGAAGAAGTCGAACTGCGCACTGTTTAACAATAACTCGCCATCCACTTCCACCGTCTTCACTTGTTTTGTTTGGATTAAATGCATGAGATATCCTAAGTCGATTTCCAGATTCTCTGCAGTTTGTTGTACGGTATAATACATTCTTTTCCTCCAATAAAAAAGCTACCCTAAACGAATTGTCTAAGGTAGCTAACATTTATCATTATGCTAAAGCGTCAACAAGACTTTGCGCGAAAGCTTGAATATGTTCGATATCTTCTGCTTCAGCGTTTAAGTCTACTAAGACATTTTCAGCACCTTTTTTGGCACCTGTTTTTGCAAATTGCGCATCAAAATCTAATACTGATTGGCAGAACTTATCATAGAAAGTATCTCCTGAACCAAGCGCTCCGTATACTTTTCCTGTTAAATCCTCTTCCTCTAATTCTTCATAGAAGTCGACGATTTCATCAGGTAAGTCGCCATCTGTTCCGTAAGTATAAGTTGCGACAACATTAATATCATAATTATGGAATTCGCTTGCTTGCGCTGAAGTACATTCTTTCATGTCCACTTCCACGCCACGCTCTTCTAATGCTTCTGCTAAAATATCTGCAATCTCTTCTGTATTTCCTGTTAAACTAGCATATACGATCAATGCTGTTGCCATAATACCACTCTCTTTCTCATTCAATAAGAAGATTATAACAAATCCACCAAACGCCGTCTATTGTTTCTGACAAAAAATATAGGAGAGTCTACACCAAACTTCCCTTCCTCCCTGCACCCTTTTCTCTCAAAGATATAACCTATATAAAAGGTGAGGAGCACACATGAACTCTCTGCACCTCTCCATTTCACGAAGGCTCGAATCGGTATCCTATTATGGTAATGATAAAAATAATCCGTAAGGATTCCCAAGAATTGAATTAGCCACCATATCCACCGAGTTTTTTAGGTATACTTTATCTATTGCACCCCCTTTTCAAAAGCATTACTATAATAAACGAATTTATTTTTAGGAGATGACACCTTTGCCATTATCTGCAACGGAGCGCCTTAAACAAGCCGAACGTGGCGCTATCTTAAGTATCGGCACCTATATCTTTTTATCTGCAATAAAACTGATTGTCGGAAAACTCTTCAACTCAGAAGCACTCTTCGCCGATGGTTGGAATAACTTCACAGACGTGATTTCATCGGTTCTTGTACTTGTAGGATTACGCATATCGCAAAAGCCAAGTGATGAAAACCACCCCTACGGTCACTGGAAATTTGAAACCATCGCCAGCCTTGCGACTTCATTTATCATGTTTTTTATCGGGATTGAAGTCATCAGGAATGCCTTCCAAGCATTTCTTAATCCCGTAACGGAAGCTCCATCTCTTATTTCTTCCATCGTTGGATTCTTCTCAGGGGTGATTATGATTGGCGTCTATTTCTACAATAAGAACTTAGCCGCACGCATTCAATCACTGGGGCTTAAGGCAACGGCCAAAGATAACTTAAGCGATGCGATGACCAGTTTCTTGACGGCTTTAGCGGTATTATTCGCATCCCTCGGGCTACACTGGCTCGATAATATCATGGCCTTCGTGGTCGGCCTCCTAATCGTTCGTACAGCAGTCGAAGTATTTAACGAAAGTGCGTTTCAACTGACAGATGGTTTCGACCAAACGGAATTGGATAAATACATTCCTGTTATCTTGCGACATCCTGAAGTGAAAGATATTTGTGAAATAAAAGCGCGTCGATACGGATCAAATGTCTATATCGACTTAACCGTTTGTATGGATAAAGACCTATCAGTGTATAAGAGTCACCAAATTACTGAATTTATAGAAATAGAACTCTATGATGAGTTTGCTATTTCCTTTATCGATATCCACGTAGAACCTTATCAATTCTAACTAAAAATCCCAATCACTGTTTTTAGTGATTGGGATTTTCTGTCATTTAATCGTATTAAAATCAAGTTGGAATGCCTTTTTTACGTCTTCTTTCACATCATTGACTTTTGTTTTGGAAACAAATTTCCCTTTAAATGAATAGCGGTGTGAAGAATAAATATCGTCACATGTAATTAATGTAATTTCTGTCTTTCCAGGAACATCATTAATCACTTCGACTTGAGTAGGTTGAACAATATCAATAGACGTCGTTTCATATTCATATACATACTCTAAATCAGTAATATAAATTTTATCACCAATTTGTAGATTTACTAATGGAGAGAATAACATTGTCATGTCACCAAAATAGTTATGGCTCGCTAAAGCATAATTCCCTTTTCCCATCTTCTGGTCTGGTTTCATTGTTCCTGCCCCAGAAAGCAGTACTTCATTTGCTAAACCTTTATAAATTGGTAAATTCAAATTTACGCTTGGTACGGCAATTTGTCCCAGTGTTAAAAATTTGCCTTTATCAAAATTTGCCTTTAAAACTTGATTTAAATCAATAGCTTCTACTTTCGAGAAGTCAAATTCAGCATCCTGTACTTCATTGGCTTTTACTTCAGCTATAGTAATTTTTGAAGCTGCTTGAATTTGTTCGTTTTGCAGACGTGATAACATATAAGTACGAATCGGACCAGCCGCAAATAATACCCCTGCAATAATAAATAAAATCGTTGCTAGGAAGATGCGCCAGTTAAATTTTTTCTTCGGCTTCTTCGGTTTTTTTTGATTTGTTCTTTCTTCAATCTTTTCCATTTTCTATTCCCCTTTTTCCTTTGTGCTCACAAGAATCCAATACCCTTTATCGAGTGCAATGCGTTCGACATTCCCAAAAACTTCCTGCATTTTCTTTTGCGCACTCGGAGCTCCTTGTTTTTTCTGAATCACTATGACGAGTTGCCCGCCTTCTACTAAGTGGTCGTAAGCCTCTGCTAAAATGCGATGCACGACTTCTTTTCCGGCACGAATCGGTGGATTACTAATAATCACTGAATAATCCTTCGCGTGGACATTGTCATACGTATTGCTTTCATGAATCGTCACGTTCTGAATTCCATTGACCTCAGCATTACGCTTCGCTAAATCCATCGCACGTTCATTCACATCGACCATTTCCACAGACATCTCAGGATAAGCTTTGGCAAATGACAATCCCATTGGACCATAACCGCACCCGACATCTAGAAGTTTTCCTTGTGCAAGATGGGTTGGAACCTCATAAGATTCAATCAGCAATTGGCTTCCAAAGTCAATTGTGTTTTTCGAAAACACTCCATTATCACTAGCAAACTGGAATGTGAATCCCTTTAAAACATAGCTAAAATGTTTTTCTTGGCTCTTACTATTCGGTTGATTTGTATAATAGTGATTTTGATTCATGAGCGCTCCTTTTCTATTGGTCTTTTTCCATACTATCATAAATATCCCTTTTTCCAAAACAAAAAAACCCGCTGTTTGGGAACAGCGGGAAAAGGTTAGGAGGGTTTACTAATAAAAAAATGTTGGGAGTTCATTTTTTTACTTGGGAGAAGTAAACCTTAGGTGTTTTATTGGGTATGGTTAAATTATATTGGTCATTTGTGAAAAAGTTGTGAATTTTAAAAAATATTTGTGTGAATTAATACTTTTTTTATATTTTCACATCGTCGTATTCAGTACTTTTTTCGAATAAAGAAACGATATAAGGACATGTTGCATGAATCTTTAAGTTTTCATCTCTTGCAAAGTCTGCTAATTTGTCCACTAATTGACGTGCAACTCCTTGTCCGCGTAGGCTTGGATCCACAAATGTATGGTTGGCATCAATCACTCCTTCTCCTTTTGGGATATACGTAATTTCTGCATCCATTTCTCCAGTTGCATTATAATGTCTAAATGCTTTTTCTTCTTTAATAAATTCCATTTGCAAATCCTCCTTTACAATTCTATCTATAGTATACGACTCTCACCATAGGAATTCTAAGAAAGTGACTTAGCAAAGAATAGTAACATTTGTTAAACTTATTTTATAACGACCTCATTTTTTTGATTGTGATATTCTGTTAACAGCTTAAAAAATAGGAACGGAGAATTTGCTATGCATATACCAGATAATTACTTAAGTCCCGCATCTTGTGCTGTTTTAGCGGTTGCGGCAGCGCCTGTTGTTGGGCTATCGATCACGAAAGTCAAAGCACAATTAAAGGAAAATAAAGAATTAGCACCGATGCTTGGGATTGCAGCTTCTCTTTCTTTCTTATTAATGATGTTTAATGTGCCAATCCCTGGTGGTACTACTGCTCACGCTGTCGGTGGCGTGTTACTTTCAATCTTAATTGGACCATATGCCGCGAGTCTGGCACTGACCGTCGCCCTCCTCTTACAAGCTCTTCTATTTGGAGATGGAGGAATTCTTGCTTTAGGCGCAAATATCTTCAACATGGCAGTCGCAATGCCATTTGTTGGATACGCTGTTTATAATTTCTTCCGTAAGCAAAACCACGAAACAGCCGGAGTTCTCGTTGGTTCTTACGTAGGGATCAATGTGGCTGCTTTCTTAACAGCCATTGAACTTGGAATTCAACCAATCATTGCCACTCAAGGAGGCGAACCTCTCTATAACCCTTATGGATTAGCGGTTACGATTCCAGCCATGATGGTGACTCACTTAACGATTGCCGGTGCCGTTGAAGTCTTCTTCACTTATGTCATTTATCGTTTCGTGAAACAAGTGGCACCACAAGAACTCTACACATCAACTTCTGTGAATACGACTTCTTTCGTGAAGAAAATCCGCTATGTCTTAATCGCCTTAGTCGTATTAAGTCCACTAGGATTACTAGCAGAAGGAACAGCCTTTGGAGAATGGTCAGCTGATGAACTTGCTGAAATGATGAACAATGTTCCAGCAGGAATCGAAAATGGATTTTCATTCGAAGCACTCTTCAGTGACTACACTATCCCAGGAACAAATATCGCAGTTGGTTATATTTTATCAGCCATCACTGCACTATTAATCTTCTATATTTTAGGAAAAATGATTCGAACAATGAATGGAGCAAAAGCATCTCATGCGTAAACTACCTGACTGGCTACAAAGAGAAGAAGCACTCGCTGCCTCTTCAAAAAGCCATCAATATTTACAAATGAATATCAACTCATTGCGCCGTCTACTCGGCAAAATGAAACAAACGACACCCGCATTTAAGGCGAAATCTTCGTCTTGGATGCGGCTCGTTTACTTTGTGTGCTTAGCCATTCTGATCACACTCAGCCACTCTACTATCCAACTTTGGATTTTGGCGATTTTCCTATTAGCCCATATCGCCTTTCTTCCAGGAGAAGCGCTCCTTCGTCTGTGGAAGGTTCTCACGCGAGTACTCATTTTTACAGCGATTGTCCTCTTACCAAGTATTCTTCTAAGAGGCTTCCAAAACAGCGGCATCTTCCTCGGGCGTACAGGAATTTTGGTCTTAAACTTGTCGCTCTTTTTAGCAACAACGACAAGCGTTCAACTCGTTGAGGCGCTTCGCCAGTTGCATTTTCCAAAAACGATGATTCAAACGATTGAACTCGCGATGAAATACACGTATATCCTTGGAAAACACCTACAGCAACAAATCGAATGTGTTCAACTACGAACCATTGGCCAAAAGGTAAATCTAGGGTTATTTGGTTCAATTCTTGGACTCTTGTATTTATCATCGAAAAACCACACAAAAGAAGTCTACGAGGCCATGACGCTTCGAGGCTACGGAATGGACGTAAAAACCAAAACCCCTTTCTGCTGGAAGAAAGAGGACGTGTTATTATTACTCGAATTAATCGTGCTGGTTGCCGCAACGACCATGCTACGCTAGAAAGGAACGCTTATGATTACAATTCACGATGGAAATTATCACTACAGTGAAGACATTGGAATCCACGACATCAACCTTCATATCGAGAAAGGCGAAACAGTGGCCTTGATGGGACCAAATGGAGCCGGGAAATCCACGCTCTTTAAAATCTTGGTTGGATTACTTCCGCTCTCTTCTGGACAATATCAATTTAACGATTGGACGGTGGACGCAGACTTCTTAAAAGATCCAAGTAATGCCGGTCACTTATACCAACAAGTCGGTTTGATTTTCCAAAACAGCGATATCCAATTATTCAATACGACGGTTGCTGAAGAGCTTGCCTTCGGTCCACGTCAACTCGGATTGTCCGAAGAAGAAATCGAACAGCGAGTGAATGATACGCTGGCGCTTTTAGAAATCGAACACCTAAGGGACCGCATTCCCTATCACCTTTCTGGAGGTGAAAAGAAGCTTGTGGCGATTGCCAGCGTGCTCACGATGAATCCAAGCGTTTTACTATTTGATGAGCCATTTAACGGCCTCTCACCGAAATACCAACGCCTCATCGCGGAATTACTACAAGAGTTAAAAACAGCAGGAAAAACGATGATTATTTCCTCTCATCATTACGAACAAATCCAAGAAGTTATCCAGCGTGTTCTCGTATTTTCAGAAGAACATACTTTAACCGGTGACTTTTCTAAAGAAGAATGGGAAGACAATCCTGAATTCCGAGAAAATTTCCATTTAGGTTAAATCGTAAACAAATAAAAATAGAACAAGGCAACTCAATGGGAGTTGCCTTGTTCTGTTTTTCATTGGACGTTCAGTAACTTCGTCATCTCAGGTACCTCCTCATGTAATCAAATTGAGTTCTTGACAAGCACTAGTAAAAGATTTATATTTTGAGGAAATTAGATTATTTTCTAAGTACTTTTATACTGATGAACAAAGGAGTTCCTTATGAATTTTGCAACTTTATTTATTATCTTAATGATTGTTATTTTTGCGGGTGTGGGCTGGGTTGTTTTCTGGGCTATTAAGCATGCGCAAAAAAATAATGCGGAGTACAAAAACTTTGCTTCCGTTCATGGCTATGAATTTGACAAAGCACAAGGAAACGATAACTATAGAGACTACTCTACGAATGTTACTCGCAATGAAAAGACTTTAACCCTTTCTCAAAGTCCGTTTGTAGAAAAATATGCCAATTTCACACAGTATCCTTTTGGACATGGAACTGAAAGAAAAGTAGCCTATGTCATTTCAGGAAAATATAAGAATACTCCATTCCATGCTTTCACTTATCATTTTATCGGCCAAGACAGCGATCCATCAAAACCAGGCGGTGTTTTCAGCGTTGTTCTCATTCAATGCCCAGACGCGCCTAAAAGACAGCTTACAGACCAAATGTTTTATGAAAATGGATGTCTTTGCGAATACCAACAAGGAAATTTAAATGTAGAAACAATCCACGAGCGCATCGATCATTTAAGAAAGCTAGTGTAAATTCTCCAGCTCTCAACAATAAAACTATCTTTCAATACGAAGAAAATCCAATGGGTCTTCTTTTTTTGTATAACAATAGTTTCCAAATAAATAACCACCAGCTAAGGCCGGTGGTTATTTATTATATTCATTTTTACTTTGGTAGCAGCACTTGGAACACACTGCCTTTTTCGAGTTCACTTTCTACTGTGATGGTTCCGCCAAGGCGTTCTACGATTGTTTTAACAATCGCAAGGCCTAAACCGTTTCCTTCTTGCACATGAGAATGTTCCACTTGGTAAAATTGCTCAAAAATATGTCGTTGGTCTTCCTCGCTCATTCCGATTCCATTATCTGCAATCGTGACTCTAATCGCATCATCAACTTCTTGAATATCAATCGTCAAATGCACGCTATCTCCAGAGTACTTCACCGCATTATCAAGCAGATTCGTCCACACTTGCATGCTTAGATCTGGATCCGTCACACAATGAACGGGCTGACTCGTAAACGTCAAGTCGATCTCTTTTTGCTTCCACTTCTCCGTAATCAAAATCACGGCATGTCGAATTTGTTCATCCAGATGAACCGATTTTTTCTTTGGTTCAAAATCGCGCTCCATCTTCGTGAGTGTCACAATCCCATCGCACAGGCGACTTAATCGTAAACTCTCCGACTGCAAGATAGTCGTCAATTCTTTACGAGTCGTTTCATCTAATTTCTCATCGGCCAACAAATCACTTACCCCAACAAGGGAAGCAATCGGCGTCTTCAATTCATGCGACAGATTGGCGATAAATGCCGAGCGGTGTTCATCCGTCCGCTTCAAGTCCTCCGCCATCTGATTCACATGCTGAGAAAGCTGATCCAACTCGTTATGATATTTTGCAGTATCGTTAGGATAAGGTTTACGCGGAATCTTACGGTTAAAATCTCCTCTAGAAATCGCCTTTACCGATTCATTTAACTCCGAAATTGGCCGTGTTAAATGTACCGAACCGTACCACATCGCAAGGCTTCCTACAACGATAATGACAAAACTAAAAATGAGTAGCCACGATTGAAAACTCACTTCTACATGAAGCCAATGTTTCAACACGAACATGGTCATGAGGGCAATGATACTCGTAGTAACTAACACACTACAAAACATAAATACAAAGTAGTTTCTTAGCGGGAACTGTAATTCTTTTTGTTTATCCATTTTTAACCGTCCCCTTATACCCTAATCCTCTAATCGTCACAATATCAAAGTCCGGATTGTCTTTAAATTTTTGGCGAACCCGTTTAATGCACGCATCCACCAATCGCTCATCGAGGTCTTCTTCCATGCCCCAAATATCATCTAGCAAGTCCAGACGCGTGAAAATCTTCTCCGGATTGCTGAGCAATTTATAAAGCACGTAAAACTCTTTTTTCGGAATTTGATAAATCGTGTCCGTCTCTAAATCTGTTAAGGTTAACGCATTGTAGTCGAGTTTCGTATGTGGAAAACGCAAGACTTTCTCGGTTTCCAACTGCGCTCTTCTCAGCAGCGCTCGAACACGTAAAGCCAACTCTTCTAGTCGAATAGGTTTTACCATATAATCATCGACTCCGAGTGTAAAAGCCTCTTCCAAAGACTCCAGCTGAGACTTTGCCGTAATCATTAAAATCGGCAAGGTATGTTTCGTTTCTCGAAGCGCCTTTACTAGGGAATACCCGTCCATCACTGGCATCATAATGTCGGATATTAATAAATCCACCTGATGCTTCTCCATGACAGACAGGGCATCTTCCCCATTTTCGGCTGTGTAAATTGTATAATTTTCTTGTTTTAACTTGGTTGTAATTAAGGTGCGAATCGCATGATCGTCTTCAGCAACTAATATTCTAAACATAGCTCCACCTTCTTTCTGGAACATTATAGCACAACTGCCTACAGACGAACTAACTTCCCTTTCTTCATCTCATAAACGGTGTCTACATATTCAAGGACAGAGCGGTCATGCGTCACCATAATGGCACTCTTATGTTTCGATTTCACTTCGCGTTGAATCAATTGCGCAATCTCTTGACCACGTTCTGGGTCTAAGCTGGCAGTCGGCTCATCCGCTAAAATGAGTTGTGGGTTTCCGAGAAAAGCACGCGCAATCGCAGCACGTTGTTTTTGTCCACCAGACATTTGATTTGGGTATTGCCCGTAGCAGTCTTCAATGCCTAGTTCTGCTAATAAACCTTTGACTTCTGCTTTACGTTTCGCAGCGTCTTTTTCCCCTTTTAGTTTCGCGACCACTTCTAATTGGTCCCCAATTTTCATATATGGAAGTAATTGATGGTCTTGGAAAATAAACCCAAGCAACTCCAATCTTTTCTTCGTCCATTCACTTTGTTTTACATTCGTTAAGTTTTGTCCGCCGATAATAATCTCACCACTATCAGCCGATAAGAGTAATCCTGCAATAGAAAGAAGCGTTGATTTCCCTGAACCTGAAGGCCCTAAAATAGCCACAAATTCTTGCGGTTCAACAGTTAAACTTAAGTTTTTAATCACATCGTGCATTTGATTGCCGTCTGCGTATGATTTTTTAATCTGTTGTAATTCAATCACTGACATCTTATTCACCATTTCCACCAATCACTTCGATTGGATCCACTTTCTTAATTTTTAATAGAGATAACGCGCCACAAATAATCGAGATGACGATAAAGCTTGCAGAAATCACGACATTATCTTCTGCTCGCATATAAAACGGCATGCTTACCGGTAAGAATGGCGTCAACGCTAAAGCAAGCCCTAGTCCGATACCAATCCCGATGACGGAAAGAATTCCGACTTGCGATAATTGGATTCTTGTAATTTGTCCCATAGACATTCCGATGGCTTTTAACACACCGAATTGTTTTAGTTTTTGCAAGGCTAAAATGTAGAAGAATACTCCTAGAATTGCGGCTGAGGCGATTAGTAATACCCAAGTCATTGTTTTTAAAATCATATTCGTCGCAGTGTATCCTGGGATTTTATTAATGATTTGTTGTTTGTTTGAGACCATCAGCTGTTCGGATAAGTCGTCGGCTGTTACCGCTTGGCTTGTGATGATGGCTTGTGGTTGCCAAGTGTAATTTGGATTTTTCTTTTGACGCATTTCTTCGAGTGTTTTCGAGCTGATGAAGGCCACTGAGCTATGCCCGTATTTTGCATCTTTGGCAAAGGCCACTACTTTAAGCATTACTTCCGAAGATTTGTCTTTAATCGTGTCGCCAACGTGAAGGCCTTTTGCCTTATACGATTCATCTAAAATCACTTCGTTGTCGGCTAAGTCCGCAGCCGTATACCCATCTTCTGTCTTAATCGTCAAATTCTTGTACGTGTCCATCGCAAAGAAGGTCACATCTTGCGAACCTTCCTCGTCCTCTTTCATAAACGTAGAACGTTGAATCACTAGTCCCGTTTCGTTTTCTAAATGAAGGTCTTCAATCTCCGTTAGTTCTGAACTAGTAAGGGTTGAGTAAGGAATCACTCCTTCTGAATCTTTTGAAAGAATATAATGAACGTCCCCAAACGTATCAATTTGCGCCATAATAATGCGCCCTAATCCGTTTGTTAGGCCCGATAGGAAAATGACCATGAACATCATAATCACAATCAGGACTTCAATTAATATAAATTTTTTAGGTTGGTATTTAATTTCATTCCATGCAATTTTCATCTTTTTGCTCCTTTTTCAAATGGTAGTTTCCAGTATACGCGTCTTATATGACCTGAATATGACATTATTTATATAAGGAGAGTTTGTTAGATACCGCGTCCCCCGCTTTGTGGTATAGTAGAAATACATTTATCCAAGCTATTGAAAGGAAAAAGAATGCTAAAGTTTTTACTGAAAAAGAAAGAATCTCCAGAGCCAGCTCCTGGTTCTGGAAAACAAAAGAAATCAAAAAAACAAAGAAGCAATCAAGCTGTCGACCGGTACCATGGTCCATTAATCACGAATGAGGTGAGCCTAGGTTACATTAAATTCTTCCCTTGGCTTATGCTTCCATTTACTGCGTTTCTATATTTTGTTGCTGGGCACGATGATCCTATAGGAATTATTAAGGTCCTATTCTTAAGTGCGACAATTATTAATATCGCTAGCCTTCTCTTTGGACTTTTTACGCCTTTAATCAATCGCTTTAAGTCTCTAACTTATATTCTAGTGGCTTTAGTCGTTTGGACCGTCACACTCACCTTTACCTTTATCTTCCTACTGATGGTTACCGATGATAAAACACCCTTCAGCGCGTTAAAGCTCTACGAGTCCAAGTTGACGCTATTTTATGTCATTCCAATAGTACTTCTATTTATAGTAATGACCATCATTTACGCATGGTATTACCTTCCTCAAAATCAAGGGAAAATTTGGAAGATCAATCGATGGGAAACGTATGAGGAGAATAGTAAGAAGAAAGAACTTCTTTTCAATATTGCTAAAGTCCTGGGCTTTATTCTATTGGTCATCGCCGTGATTACAGACTACATACAAATAATTTTCGGCTTTTTCTCTGGCGCATTAATGGCCTTCGCTTTCCCAGCCGTATTGGTAGATGCCATTTACGCAGCAATCTATATCAAAGACCATCCCGATTATGAAGAGTTGTGATTGCACAAATAAAGAATAAAAAGTTATTGGAGGAATCTTTTTATGGAATTTACTCATAAAATTCCCAGCGTTGAAGCCTATAATCAATTAAGAGTAAACGCTGGAATGAATAGCACTAAACCTCATTCTGAAGTGAAAAAGGCACTTGAAGGAACTCTTTTCTTAGTTTCTGTTTATGAAGATGATGAACTCATTGGTCTAGGAAGAATTGTTGGCGATGGTGGTGTCACTTTTGTCGTATCCGATATTATGGTAGATAAAAAGTTCCAAAGACGCGGTATTGCAAATAAAATAATGGAAATGATTGATCAGTGGTTTGATGAAAACACACATGAGAGTAGTTTTATCACTTTACTAGCTAAAGTTCCTGCAGATAAGCTCTATCGTAAGCATCATTTTTGCTATATTGACGAAAATCGAGTGGGTATGATTAGAGAAAAACAAATGTGAGAATAAACTTTATTTGGTTCTATAATTTTTAGGGTTGATGGAAATTTTCCACCAACCCTATTTTAGTGTATACAAAAAGGCCAACATCCATTATATTAAAAGCGCCTAAACCCAAAACAAAAAGGAATTAAGCAACAATTAGTTACTTAATCACTTCCTAAAATTCTTCATCAACACTATTTGACAAAGAGCCACCAGAATTCAACAGGAGTGTTTTCTTGTGTCTCATTTTATGAGTGCAGTACCAAACTCATCTCAGCTTTTTATACATACTATTAGATTTGTTAAAGTGAAGTCAAAAAAGTGATTCCACCTAAAATAACACCAGCTGAATTTGGAATGATTAGTACCCAATCCTTTTTAGGTTCTTTTGTCCATCCATAAATAACCCAGATTAAGCAAGATACAGCAGCTACTAAAGGTTGAAATGGTTGAGCTTTATTTCCTTGTAAATTGGCGATAATTTGAGGAATGTAGGCAATAAATACTACAATTCCAATAAAGGCACCAATGGAACCTACAATTCGATTAATTTTTTGTTTTATAATATTCACCTCCAATTATTTTGTCATATTTACCTCCGGTTGTAGAGTATCAAAATGATTGTTAACAGGCAAGGAATATGGTCATTTGTTATTATTATCTGTACAAAATAGAATAAAATGTTTATATTTTTGAAGAGGATAGTGTCAATAACTTTGTGTAAATACAAAGAGGAAGTAGACCATGAGCCCGCCAGTAAGCATTCTTACGATGGTCTTTAAACCACATGCTAAAAAGCAACCCTGACGAGTTGCTTAAAATCCTACTAAAAATTAACTGTGTCAGGATTATCCTGAGTTTTGATGCCTTGAATCTTATCCAAGACTGCCATATCTTCCTCTGATAAGTCGAAGTCGAAGATATCCAAGTTAGCTTTTATATTTTTAGGTGTCACAGACTTAGGTAGTGGCAAGAAACCTTTTTGAAGGCTCCAACGAAGAGCAACTTGTGCCACAGATTTACAGTTACGTTCAGCCACTGCTGCAACATCTTCATTTCCAAAAATGCCACCTGTACCTAGTGGACTATAGGCTTCAAGAAGGATATCGCGCTCTTGGCAATAGGCAACTAAGTCTTCTTGGTCACAACCTGGAGCCAAGAGGATTTGATTGACATGTGGAACAATTTCAGCTGTTTCCATAAGAGCTTCTAGGTGATGTTGCATAAAGTTAGACACACCGATAGCACGTACCTTACCTTCTTTGTAAGCTTCTTCCATCGCCTTCCATGCACCCGCATTGCCAGCCTTCCAAGCATCATTCTCACGAAGCGCCTTTGGATTAGGCCAATGGATAAGCAAAAGATCCAAATAATCCACACCGAGTCTTTCAAGAGACTCATCGATTGAAGTCTTAGCCAACTCGTAATCGTGTTTATCATTCCAAAGTTTGGTAGTTAGGAAAATATCCTCACGTGCCACATTACTATCAGCAATCGCCTTACCTACAGAAACCTCGTTACCGTAAATTTGTGCGGTATCAATATGTGTGTAACCCGCCTTAAGTGCGAAGCTAACGCTGTTATAGGCCTCTTCACCTTCAGCAATTTGCCAAGTTCCAAAACCAATTTTAGGAATAGCAACCCCATTTGCAAGTGTATATGTTTCCATGATTTTCACCTCTTCTTTTTTAATAGTACTATGTTAAAAAAGATAAGGCAAAAATGCAAAGATTTGCTACGGCCATTATTATGAAAAGTTCCTTACTTCTTTTTCTGCTTCTTCTTAAAGATAACAGCATTTCTTTAAGACTTTACATCCTATTGGCTTCAAATGGCACAAAGAATTTGACCTTGGAGTTATTGCAAAGATTTTAGGTCATAGAGATATTTCAATACTAGTAGAAGTGTATGGACACATCTTAGAAGAGAAAATTTTTGAAGAATTTAATCAAATTAGAGATGTCTGGAAAGATTGCTCATAAAAAACTGTGGGGCAAATTAGTTATAGACAAGCAAAAAAGCCTTGGAAAACCAAGGCTTTTTGCGTATAATATATGCCCCCTGCATGAATTTGTAAGAACTTTTCATATTGAAAATAAACAAAAATGTTGAAATATAGCTGATTTTAGGGAAATACTTTTAGGTATTTTCAATGTCAGGATTTAAAAATGGGGCAAAAGTGGGGCAAAAACAAATTAACGAAAAAAATATCGAGTTCGTGCATCAAGTAAATGATAAATTGCAAGAATAAGTGCAACATTTACTCGAACTCATCCTCTAGAGCTTCACTAGCAGTTCTGTAAGCTAAACATTTTCGTGGTCGGTGATTGATATCATATAAAGCCTTGGTTCCCAAAGCTTTTTTATGTTATAAACTCATTAAAATAATCCCCAGTTAGATTTGGAATATTTTTTATTCTGTGTCATATAAAAATAAATAAAATGAGTGGCTATAGCTAGAGCTAAAATGGTTGTTATACTCACTACTATTATAGGATTAGAAGCAAAGATTAAAGAGAGAATCAAGGCAGCCAGATAGAGTGTCGCTTGGACACAGTAGTAACTTTTCGAATAGCGAAGATAGTGTTTGTTATAGGGCCCATTTACTAGGACAGCAGCTTGAAAGAGGCCAAATCCGATATAAGAGAAGCTGGTTGCAAAGAGACGATTAACTTCAGGATTCAGAAGAAAACTCATCGATACAGTCATCATAATAAGTCCAATGAAAATAGGATAGTGACTGTAAATTAGAAATAGTCCCTTTTGATTAGATTTTTCATCAATAGCATGGTCGAATTGACCAAAATAAAACAAGAACAGAGAAATCATAATAATGAAATAAAGAACCGAATAAATCGAGAAATTCTCGATTGTAAAGAAGTTAGCTAGCCCCATAATCATCTCTCCAAACGTAATAATGACAAGAAGGGAGATGCGCTCGATTAAATGGGGGAGATTTACCTGGTAATGCTTATCTTTACTAAGCAAGATAATTGGCATAATAAATGTTAGCAGAATACTAGCAAATAAGATAGAGACCCCAACGTAAATAGGAAGAAGAGCTGCTAGATAGACTCCTAAACTTCCTAGACCTGTTATCCATAGAAAACCTTTGATACTTTCCCGATTAGCATTATCGGTTGATTTTCTAAAAAATTCAACCAAATATTGTAAAAATAAGGTAAAGGTTAATGTACCAATAGCCCAACAGAGATAATGAAAATATTGTTGCCAAGCAGGTCCCATCATATCGGCTATAAAGAGTAAAAGTCCCATTTTGATAAACATGATTACCATGTTAAATAAAGAGTTCTTTCCATAGCGATTGGTATAAACGGTTTGAATCATCCAGGAATCGGTGAGAACCAAGACAGCTATGAAAAAATCAAGGAAAGAATTCCAAGTCAAAATACCGTTATGAAGATGGTCAATTAAAGTAGTTGCTTTTGAAATTGCAAAAACAAAAACTAGGTCATAAAAAAGTTCTGAAAATTCTACACGTTTATGTTTAATAAGAGTTGTCATTTTAAGTCCTTTCTATTCTAGAAGTAAAATTAATTATAACAGAAAATGGCAATGAAAGAGAAGGAGATTCTTAAATAACTTCATGTGGCACGAATTGTCAAAACCTTTTTTCTCTCATTTTTTAGTGCTAAGACTACACAAAAAGCCTTAGAAAACCAAGGCTTTTTGCGTATAAAAAATGCCCCCTACAAACTAAGATTAATGTTTCATGACGTTTCATAACGTTAACTTTTATTATAATATCAACGTTTCCGCTTCTTGTTGATTCTTACGTTTTCTGAATTTACGGAACAAATACGGAACAAAAAAGCGGGCTAGTGATAGCCCGCTTTTATCGTTTAAAGTCATCTCTTATAACCCTCTCTGCGCATTCAGTCAGTTTGCTTGCTGTTTCAAAAGAAACGTTTTTCAATTCTCTATCCCCGATTATTAACCGTGCAACTACAGATTGTGCAACCCCGCTCTCTTTAGCGATTCGATATCCTGAATAATTCTCAAATAACCATAGTATTTTTTCTTCATCCGCTCTTAACATATTATCCTCCTATTTTTATAATATTTAATAATAATCTATTTAGCTATCCTTTTTATTTTCCCCTGCATACCACACGATTAAAGCTACTACTAAAATAATAATAATATGTTTCATCTTGATTTCCTCTTTCTACTTATATATAATTGAGGGGAGGGAAGTTATCCTTCCCCTCTTGAAAAACGTCATTTCCTTCTTTTACGTATCGGGTTTTGTCGTTTTTCTTTTTTTGTGGCTTTGTACCACTCTCTAGCCTCTTTTGATATTGCAACCGCAATCCCAACGATTGCTACTAGAGTTGTGATTTTTTCTTCCATTCCCTCACCTCCTTACAATTATATTATACCCTATTTGGCATATATTGTCAACACTTTTTTTAAAATAATTTGAGAAAAATGCAAAAAAATAAAGCCTACCAATTAAGGTAGGCTTTTGTGTTCTATTTAGTTGTAATCAATCCGTCAGGTTCGATTGTGAACTCAGGTTTGTCAGCAAGCGTTCCGTCTGATTTCAAGTAGTACCATCCATCGCCTGATTTCACGAATGCATTAGAAGCCATATTTCCTCTGTCATTCGACATATAATACCACTTATTATTGTATTTCACCCATCCAGTCAACATAGCTCCAGATGTGTTCATGTAAAACCATTCAGTCCCTACTTTTACCCAACCAATCGCCATAGCGCCATTCGGAAGCAAGTAGTACCAGTTTCCGTCTGAATGCTTGTACCATGTGTTAGATTTCATGTATCCACGTTCATCAAAGTAGTACCATACATTATCAATTTTCTGCCATTTATTAGCTGGATAGCTTCCGTCTGCATTTTGATACCACCATCCAGTCGAATTTTTCTGCCATCCTTCCACGTTTGAAGCACCAGCGTTCAACATATCTGTTACTGTACTTCCTAGAGATTGATAGTATTTAATCTTACCAATAACGTAATCTCTTAGACTGTCGTTATCTCCACCGTGTAGCTCAAGTGAACGTGCTGGACATGATGTGCTTGAAAACTCGTTATGGAACTTGATATTGTCATAGTTCGGAGTGTCTCCATAATAAGTCATATCCTCTGCCATTTGCATTAAGACCATATTTTCATTTTCGATGAACTCGTTGTCAGACGTTCCAAATTGTTGACAAACTTCATAGCTTAATGAATTCATGTTTGCATCATAGTTAGCAGCAGACCACGTACCATTATAGGTATCCTCTACTCGTGCAATTGTATTTCTTGTAATGTAATAGTGAGCGAATCCCAGTTCAGATTGACCGTTATCGTAACGAGATTGAAGCCAGTCTACATAGCTTTCAGCACTCATACTTCCTGCATCGTTATGCATAATATAGTATTTAGGTCTTTCAGTTGGGCGCGCACCCGCAATTCCATTAAAAATTGTTTTATTAATAATGTTAACCATTTATATTTCCTCCTTTTTTATGGCAATCTCTCAGGCCACAGCTCACTTGTTACACTGTCGGCCATGGGTCATCAGTAATGTAAGATATATTAGATACAACAATATCGGTAATATTATTGTCGGTTGGTACAGGATTTGTAAAATGGAACATAAAATAATTTCCGTTATTTATTCCACCAAAAAACCATGATCCGTACGGATTGCCCGTACCATCAAATATTTGACCAGATAATGACATTGCCGAACGGTATCCAACCGGTATTCTATTGTTATATAAAAGGTAAACGTTACGTTCGATGTCCGATGCGTGTGAGAGATAACCAGGACCGCCACGACGAACAATTCCAAATAAGTCTTTGTTCAATCCATCAAGTTTATAAGTTACCACATTATTAATTCTACGCACGCGTAAAGTGGATTGTTGATATCCGGACGATATACTTAATCGTTTCCAACCGGTGTCTCCGTACATGACCTCCCAACCTTGATTGTTATCTCCTTTGCGTTTTATCCACTTTAAAGCCCCGTTCGTAACATTCGTATCAATGTAAGTAGTTCCAACTGGTGCTGTGACTTTTCCGTTCGGCATTCCTGTCCCGTGGATTTCATACTCGTTTGATTGACCTGTTCTGCTAGGTGTAGGAGTGGCGTTTGTCGGTAAATTAACACTTCCGCCACCGTCCGAAAGAATTAAGGTATTTCCTGATAAGGTTAATTTTTGAGGAGTTTTAGGAATAGATGCAAGTTGTTCTTTAGTTGCGTAGCTTTCCCCTTTTTGTTCAATAGTAGAAAGTCTTTGCTTAACTTCAGTATCGTTATATGCTTGAGAAATTTCTGATTTTTTAGCGTAACCCTCTAGACTCTGATGTTGTGTAAGATAACCCTTGCCTTCAAGTTCCTGTCTTGTTACTAGATTGCTAGTATCAATGTTATGTTTATTTTCTAAGGCTAATATACGCTGTTTTAAACCACTATCATCATAGACGGTATCTTTATTCGTCTTTGTCTTTAAGGCTTCTATTTCTGTTGAAATATGGCTTATTTCAGCACGCTCAACTTTGTTTTCTAGTTCTTGTTTCGTAGCAAAAGCGCTTGTATCAATTTCTGATTTCGTTTCAAGTGCTTGTAAACGTCGCAAGATTTCTGAATCGTCATATTGTCCACCTGCGACACGAATTTTTCTGATCGCTTCTTGCAATTCCGTTTTGGTTACAATCTCAGTCAGTGCTACGATGCGTTTTGTATCTTTCTCGATTACTGGCAATTCGCTATGTTTATCGATTTCTGACAAACGAACGCCAAACGAGAATTTTAAAATGTCCGCTGATTGTTCTATTTTCTCAGCGTAAACAAACCCATACACGATTTCATCGGTTGTAATTAAGCTAGTATCGAATGGTACTACCGCTACATTTCCTGTCACATTCCCGACCACTTCCAAGAAGCGATTTGTCGTTTTAAAATGGAATAACACTATGATTTTTTCAGCGTTGACTCCATTCAGTTGCAACTCGATGAATGCGTTATTCTTATCATGCGAGTAAAATTCTTCTTTTACTTTGTAAACTTTATCTCGGACATCGACACAAACGCCTGCTTGTCGTTTAATAATTTTTTTCAAAGATTATCCCCCTTTCGCGCAAAATAAAGAGGAAACCTTAAAGGTCTCCTCTTTTAGTTTTAATCTTCGAATGGTTCGTGATAATCAAGCGCTCTCGAGCTGTCAGATAATCCAGCTGTTGTCGGGTCGTTGACAATACCAACAATCATCAAAACAGCAAACAAAGCGTTGATAAAAACTAATAATTTATCGATTGTTTCGCCTAACTCTAAACGAACGTTAAATACAGCTAGAAACGTTTGTAGCAACAGTGCTAAAGCTGGCACTAACGTTAGCCAGAATGTTTTATTTAAAATTCGTACTTTCCAGTTAATTTTGTTCATCATTTTTCCTCCGAAATTTTTAGTTTGAGAAATTTCTCAAACAATATTTTTATAGCGCCATTTCCGCCTAATTCAACATAGCTTTCATAAAGCTTTGAAAGTTCCTCGATTTCATGTTGATTTGTTCGCCCGCGCCTAATTGCTTTTTTTAAGTTTTCTTGCAATCGAAAACGCTGTAACCGTTGCAAACCTTTCCCAATTAGAGAAAGATTATCACGATTTTCTCGCCCGATTTCGTTTATTTCACCAACTGATTTTTCAAGCCCTCCGATTTTATCTGAAAGCACATTTATCTGTTTTTCAGTTTCTTTTGTGTTCTTCGTGCTTTTGAAAGAAAAGTAACTTGGAATTATCACAATTAAAACGGGCGTGAGTTTATCAATTAAAGTTAAAAATCCATATTAAACCACCACCCTTTCATAAAGCAGTGGTCTATTGTACTGGCTGAGTGTCTAAATCGCTTGATGGATTTTCTCGTTTTGGTTCAGTCCACTTCCAGATTCCTAACTTACCGTTTTGTTCAAGTGCTTCAAGTTGCTCAAGTGTTTCACCTTGATATGTGAATGGTTCGTTCACTTGAACCATGACACGGCGCCCTTCTTGATATTTTTCAACATGATTTACATCTTCAAGTGTGAAAATTTCTTGAGGTTGGTAAGTCTTACCAGATTGACCGAGTTCTACCAATTCAAGACCACGCTTGTATAAAACAGGATTGAGTAGATTCTCTGTGTCTGTTACACGAGCTAATACTGCCCAATCAGCAACGGCTTTGACCTCTGCGATTTTTGCATCTTTCTGCTCAAGTTTTACTTCATATTCTTGTGCTTGTGTATGCAAGTCTTCTTGTAGTTTCTTCACTCCGTCGGCTGGATTGAACTCAGTAGTCACTTGTCCAATGACTTCCTTAATTAATTCCTCGTCTGATTCGTTCACACGGTTACCGATTAGTACACGGTCAAAAGCTGTGTATGGATTTTCTTGGCGAATTGCCACGAATGTACGGTTGTTTTCTTGTAAATATTTGTTGATAACTTTAAATGTCATATATTATTCTTCCTTTTCTTTATCTGATTGTAGTTGTTGGATTTTTTCTAGCGCTTCTTCATATAAAGCTTTGTAATTGGCACATTCAATCGTCTTATTTGCTAATTGAATTGCTAAGTCGTTAATAACTTTGTCTTGTGTGTTCATTTTGACCTTCCTTATCTCCAATTATTGTAATAGCCTCGGGTATAATTGCCAGCTTTTGCTCCAAGATTTCTGAAATTATCATAGATATTATCTAAAATTTTCGATAATTGGACACCCTTGATAATAATTTCATCAACACCTGTAATGGCGTTCGTGTCCGTATGAATAGTTAATTCTTTCAAGCCATCTTGTGCACTCTGATTAAATGTTATTTTTCGTCCGTACATATTTATAGCACTTTCAACTCTATCTCCCGTTCGTCCATTCCAGATTTGAAGTCCAGCTGATGTGCTGTCCATCTGTGGTATTCCGTTTCGGTTACTTAGCAAGGCCGTGTATGATCCATCAACACCGTTAATGGTACCACTCCCAAATGCTAAATATTGTAGCGGTCTGTTAGGGAACTGGTTTCTAATACCAACACCAGAACCATTCATATTAATCTGGCCTGTTTGTAAGTCAAATGTAGTATTTCCGTTTAGAGATGAAATTCGACCACCTTTAATGTGATTCCCTGTGAAATCAACATTCTGTATCTTTGTAATCGTCGCTTGCTTTGCGAACAACTCATCGATAAACGCTTGTTGTGAAACTAGTTTTTGAATAAATGCAGTATCAAATTTAACCTTTTCTGCCGTAACTGCTTCCGCTTCTAAAATGTTTGTAGTTACTGAACCAGCTTCAAAATTAGCAGTCTTGAGTTTATCAATCATAGCCGACTTGATAACCGCATTATCAATCAGTGTGTCACCAGTAATATGTGTAGCCTTCCCGATGATACGGTTATTCCCGTTTGCACCAACGTTGATACCAGCAATAATATCTCCAGCGCTATTCAATGCCTTGATAGCAAAACTATCTTGTAACAATGACATAGTCACTCGGCTATACTCGCTATTGTAGTCCGTGCTGTCTACGAACTCATCAGGAATTATGCGTTTATCAATAACCATAGGCTTATGAATAACGATATCGCCAGGACTTGTAAGAGTAAATCTAAGGCTATACTCGTTTAGCTCGCCTGTTCTAGGGATGTCCAAGTAACCTGTGAATACCTGATTTCCAGTTTTAGTAAGTGTAATTTGAGAGTTATAATACATTCCCATTTTTGCAGTGTTATCCAATAATTGGATTAAAACCCTACCATCTTTAGGTACTTTATCAACTTCGATTTCAATGCGATACCCAAGACTCTCACCTTGTTTCACAAACTTCTTAGTAAGAGGGAATCGAACCCCTAACCAGCCTGTCATAGATTCAGTGTAGTTAATTCTGATACCGTCATGGTCACCATAACTAACACGTTCTAAATGCTTATCTGTTGCGACCGATGAAATGTATTTAGGGATTTTTGTAGGAGCATAAAATAGATTCGTATGGTTACTAAATCTCTTTCCTACTTCAACCTCAAACAATTCAGAGGTTAATGCCATGCGGGCGATGTTTGAAGCAACGTTTGAATCAGTACTACCCAACATACGCTCGTATAATTGGTTAGTCTCTTTGACTCTTTGAAAGTCTGCTTTATTTTCGTCTGAAATTCGTTTCGCTTCTTCCGCTAAATTAGCACTCGCACCAGCTTTTTTTAAGGCTTCCTCTGCTTTTGTTTTAATTTCATCTAGTCCAGTTGGGCTGAATTCTTGGAACCTTTGATTGATTTCGTCTGAAAGTTTACGCTTGGTCTCTTCCGCTTTGTTTTTGTATTCTGCGATAGCATTATCAAATTCAAGCTTGTTGATTCGCACCTTCTCATCGAATTCTTTATTTCGTCTTTCAACTTCGTTCGCAACAGCTTTATCAATTAGCGATTCGCTAAAACCGCTCACTACATCTTTGATAGCTTGTTGACGTGTCGCACGGTCTTTAGCTTGAAGAGTTTGATAATCGCCTAATTCAGCGACTGAACGGTTATTATCCAATTTGTCGATTGTTAGCTTATGGATTCTAGCTTCAAAAGCGATTCCGATTTGGTCTCTTACGATTCCGACGCTGTCACCAATCCAAACATCTTGCTCAATCGCATTTGCTAAATCCAAAAGATTAGCTTTGAACGTAACGATTGGAACTGATAAGCGTTGTAACTCTTTGTAAGTCGCTTTTAGCAACTCAACCGGGTCTTCAATATCCTCGTTGGTATAGACGCCGAAACGATGCTTAATAACGCCATTCTGGTGTAAACCGTAGATATTTCTAGCCGTCTCATTTGTTACATAATTCTGCCCTGCAGGTTTGTCTACAGGGTCGCCTTTAGCAGTAGACCAAACAACATCTTTAAACTGGATTCTACGACCATAACCGCCCGTTGCTTCTCCATTTTCATCCGTGCTTTGTTCACCCTTACCACGACCTATAAGTGCCGTTACAACATCATCCGACGATTCTTCGTAGGTAACATCTAGAATGTTAGAGCCATACTCGAATTGATGACCTGTAAAATGACCGAAACTTTGGCTTAGGTCAATGTATCTTCCGATGATTTTGTTTTCTACAAAGGTATATCTAACCTTGAACTCGCAAGCGTACGATTCAATTATTTTAACGAGCGCTTGACGAACTGAAATATAGTAGAAACTCAATTTTCCTGTTCTAGTCAAGCCGTCTACATTCCCTAATTGGTAGCCTGTTCCTTCTAAAATTCCACTCAATACTTGGTCAGCAGTTCCTCTAGGGCGCTTATTCTCGATGATGAATGAATGCAGGTCACTTTCTGCTCTATCTATCCCTTGGATAGTTAAACCGATGTCGTATGATTTTTCCGCGATTCTGAACAAACAAAAAGCCCTGTCTCGTGATTGAAATCCGAAAAACTGGGCTTTTTTGATAATTTCAGGCTTGTAATCTACAGGGATTTCAAAACTTGCTCTATCAAACTGATTCAATTCAATCGTGTGTGTGAAATCTGCAAGGCTCGCTTCATCGATTACATCGATTAGTTCCTCTAGTTGATTAAATAAATAGATCATGCGAACACCTCTTTGTACTCAATGCTATTCAATAGAGCACCTTCAACTTGAAATGTGTTAACGCCTTTTTGAAGTTTAAAATATCGACTGTTAACCATATCGAAGTTTATCAACTCGTTTCTATCGTTTAACGTGATTTCTCTAGTCTCGCAGTTAACAAGTAGATTTGAACCTTGAATGTAAGTAGATATTAATCGAATATATTTTTGCGATTCAAGATGTAAGATACGAATTTCATAACTTTCTTGCGTTGTAAGCCTTAAGATAGGCTCTGTTGGAAAGTCTCCGTTGTAGGTTATCTTGTTAGTTGTTACAGTTTTAGGTTCGGTATACTTGAACGGGTCGTAACAAACGAAATGTAGTTTGATAACCGTATCGTTTGCGTCTTCCAGTTCAGGTTTCTTAACTTTTGAAAAGATAGCTTTATAATATCTTCCTGAGTCATCACCAAACACTAATTTTTTAGCTTGACGAGAAAACAACAAGCGATTTAAACGCTCGTACTGCTTTCTCATTCCCAAATCTGTATAGCCTGTTAGTCTAACCTGTATCTCAATCTCACGCTCTTTATAAGTCGCACCATAGAGATATTGACCGTCTCGACCTTTTATATTCGCTGTTTCATGGTGAAAATCAAGGACGTCCCGTCCCGTGGTATTCGCCACAAAAAACGTTCCGTCCTCGTTATTCATTTCTTGATTGAGACTTACTCCACCGAATTGAACTTCTAAACCAGAGTTAAATGTCGGTGTGCCTTTTGTTGTGTCATTAAAAGTATACATTTAAACCACCATTAAAGGCTTGAAGCCTTCAATCTTATCCTTTCTTCTTTACTTTGAATGTTAGAAATATCTGAAACAAAGGCTCTGAAGTCATTTGAACCTAGAGCAAGGTTAATAACAGCTGGCTCTTTCGTCTGGTTGACTTCATAAGTAGCTGATAATGTGCCTGATACGTTATTAGAGAAATCGCCTTGCAATGCGTTTGACATCGCTGAAACTCTAGAACCTGCATCATCGAACATTGAACGGATACCGCCTGCCATTCCAGATACATTGCCTTTGACAACTTCAAATCCGCTCATTAAAGCTCTATTGAAACCGCCCATAATGGCTTGACCTGCAGGGATAAGCAATCGTCTGTCATACGAGATAGGTCCTTTGTGTGTTGCAATCCAGTTAGCAACGCCACCGATAAAATCAGTAACCGCATTCCATGCTGCTTTCAACCCACCGAGGAAGCCATCCATAATCGCACGACCTGCACCGCTTAAATCAATGTGCCACAATTTGTCAAAGAAACCAGCAACTGCATCGATAGCACTCGAAACTCCACCTTTAAGTGCATCTAAAGCACCCAAGAAACCTTCTTTCAAGGCGTTCCCAACGTTAATTACAGTCTCTTTAATCGCATTGATTGTTGTTGTAATGATGCTCTTGATAGCTTCCCAAATCGCTGAAACGGTATTTTTTATTGCACCTAGTACAGTACTAATAATAGTACTAATCGCATTGATTACTGTTGAAATGATTGTCTTAATGCCTTCCCAAACAGTATTTGCAATCCCTTTAATAGACTCCCAAGCACCGCTCCAATCTCCTTTGATTACAGCCGTTACTGTGTTGATAATTCCAGCAATCACATTCAAGATAGTTGAAATGACCGTTGAAATGTATGTCCATACTGTTTGAACTATTGTTGTAAATACCGTCCAAACCGCATTCCATACTTCTTGGACAACTTGCATTCCTGTTGTAATGACAGTTTGAATTGTTTGAATAGCCGTTGAAATGTATGTCTGAATTGCAGTCCAAACCCCTTCGACAATAGGTTGGATTGTGTTCCATGCTGTAGTAGCAACTGATACAATACCATTCCAAATGCCAGACATGAACTCAGTAAATCCAGTCCACAAACCTTTGATTGTTTCAATGATAGAAGTGATAAACTCAGTAAAACCATTCCACGCGATCGTAGACGCCTCTGTGATACCTTTCCAAAGATTAGTAAAGAATGACACTAGACCGTCCCAAACAGACTTAATCGTTTCAACAATCGGAGTTACAACCGCAACGATACCGTCCCAAACTGTTTTAGCTATTGAAACAATCCCATTCCATAGTGCTGTGAAGAAATCTGCTAAGGCGTTCCAGACATTCATCAACGCTTCCACAATAGGCTGTGCGCCTTCCAAGAAGCTATTCCAAACATTCGAGGCGAATTGTGTAATGCCATTCCAAAGTCCAGAAAAGAACTCTTTAATGCTATCCCATGCGGTTTTAATAGCGTCAATTACTGGTTTTGCTTTCTCTAGGAAACCATTCCAAGCATTTGAGGCGGTTTCTTTCACACCGTTCCACAAATTAGTGAACCACTCTACCATACCGTCCCAAGCGCCTTGAATACCTTTCCAAGCATTTGAGGCAACGTTGACAATTCCATTCCATAAGCCGATAAAGAAGTTTCTGAAACCTTCGCATTTATTCCATAGAACAACGAAAGCTACACCGATTGCTACAACTGCAGCAATAATCAATCCAACTGGACCGAGGAAAGCAACGATTGCAGAAACCGCAGAACCAATCCAACCGCCTACCTTACTAAAGATATTCAATCCAATCATTGCACCCTTAGCAAGTTTTGAACTTCCAGACAAGAATGTTAATGCCGAACTAGCAGCTTGAGAACCTTTAGCGATACCACTTAAAATCTTTGCAACTCTTGCAAAGCTTGCTAAACCGCCAAAAACAGCCTTGATTGCGCCTACTCCTTTGCTCAATCCGATTAAAGCATTTGCCAATAATTTTGTTGACCTTTGTGCCACTTTGAAGCCAATAAAAGCTGTGGCAATAGCTCTTATCTGTTCTGGACTTAGACTTTGAACTATTTTAGCAAATGCCTGTAATGCCTGTGATACCGCACTTAAAGCTTTCCCAATCTTTTCTCCGAAAGAAGTTGTATCACCACCAGCAAGCGATGAAAATACTTTCTTGATAGCTTCTTTAACTTCGCTCAATGCCTGTTTAAAATCTGAGATTGCGCTTGTGTTTGAGAAGCCTTGCCAAAATTCCTTGACTTTAGCTCCAGCTGAACTTACGAATGATTTGATTTTTTCAATCATTGCGTCAAAGTCAATCTTGCTTAACAAACCTTCGAGGCTTGTTGCTAATTTATTGAAATCAACCTTATCAAGCTGATTCATAATCGCTTCAAGCGCCTTGATTCCTGCTTTAGATAATGTATCGAAAGCTGGTTTTAGTTTGTTTGAAAGTGTTTCTTTCAGACCGTCCATCGCTTGGTCAATCGTTTTATAGCTAGTAGCCATATCTTGCATGGTCGCCCCTGCACGTTTAAACGCCTCAGCGAAATCATCGGTTTTGACTTCTCCATTTTGAATCTTGATAATCAAGTCATTTAATGACATTCCCATTTCTTTAGCGACTGCACTCATACCTGCTGGAGCTTGTTCCATCATGATACGGAAGTCCTGCCACGTAAGCTTCGGTTTAGCTAAAGCCTGTACCATTTGTTGAGAAAGGGACGTCATGGCTTGTTTAGGATTCTCTGCGGATGCTGCTAGACCACCCATAGCCTTTACAAGCTCGTTGCTATCATTACGACCGATTGCCGCCATTTGAGAGAACGTACTAGCCATATCTGAAGCTGAGTAGATAGTCTTTGTAGCATAGTCCTGCATAGCCTCTTTAGCTTGGTTAATCTGGTCTTTCCCCCAACCTAACTTACTGAGGTTTCCATCGAACGTATCCCATGCTTTTTTCGAGCTGTTCAACTCTCCGACCATTTCGCTCATTGTACTTTTGATACTTCCAAAAGCGGATGTAATCGCTGACCCAACAAGATTAGCTCCAAGCATCGATTTAAACATCGAACTGCTCTTATTTGAAATAGTATCGAATGCGTTTGATGACTTTTGAAGTCCGTTGATTGCTTTCTGCAAACCGTTCAAAGTAGAACTCATCCCTTTATCGACAGCAGTCAATACCGCTTCGACTGAATAAGTCTCTGCCATTATATTCCTCCTTTCCTTAAGTATTTGCTCTCAGTAAAAGTTCTTTCTCTTTGTCTGAGAGTTGATACTTTTGTTTCGTATCTTTTTTCTTGTAAAAATCACTGTATTTCTTGTATAAAGGAGTTTTTCCGTCCGACTTAGTAGCTTCTACCTGTCTAGTTAACCAAGCAGAACGATGTAAGAGTTCATCTTCATCTTGCTTTCTTAACAACACTCCAGTCATCAACAAGTCATACTCGTACATTGTCATACGACCTATCTCGTTCATGTCTGTAATGTTTAAAAATCGGACACAATTAATAATGATTTCCTCAAACGTTTCAATAGAAGATTTCTCAATTATTTCTTCTTGAGGCCTTGATTCATCTCCGACAGCAAAGACTTACCAGCATTAGACTCACTCAATTCTTGAAGTACATCATCAAACAATTGTTCTAAATCTTCACACTCTTCAACGTATGTTTCAACTTCCGATAATGAAGGGCGTGGGCTTTCTGTAACTGTTCCGTAGTAGATAATATCAGCTAATGAAGCGATATTCTTAGCGTATAATTCAGGGATTTTAGCAGATAGAGCCATTCCGAATTTCAAACCTTGTTGTTCGATTGGATAAGCTTTATCAAGCGCACGAACGAATTTCACTCCGAATTTAATGTTGTAAGTTTTATCATTGATTTTTAATTGCATTGTTATTTCTCCTTTTTCTAAAAAATACAATAAAAAAGAGAGGCGTGAACCTCTCTTAATTTCTAACCACCGACAACTGGTGAACCAGCAACTGGGCTTGCTGGACTAGCTGTTCCTTTTGTTGTATCAGCAAACTCATACTGAACCACTTCCGCTTGGCTAGTGTTAAGTGTTGCATATCCTTTAACCCCTGTACCGTTTACTGCGAATTCAAGTTCTAACTCAATTAAGTCTTCAGCGTTTTTAGTTTTCTTGAATGAAGTCAAGTAACCTTGATAATACACTGACTCGAATTTATCGCCTTTTTTCTTAGCGTTCTTTTCAATTTCCCAAACTTCAACGAGTTCGCCTTTGTCCATAGCTGTTTCTAGCTTAGCGACAAGTTCATCGTCTTCCGCCATGATTGTAGTTGCGGTAATTGAAACCTCAATACCACCGACAGATTGTAAAACTCCGTCTTTAGTTTTGACTGAGTTAGTGTCACGGCTTTTCTCTGTTGAGTGTTCAGTTTGGAATGCTAGTTTAGCACCGTCTGCTTTGCTTGCTTCACTTAACAAGCGAAATAATAGGATACTATCAATCCCTTTTTTTGCAATTGGCATATTTTAACCTCTTTCTTTTATAAAATTGTAAATACTAGACGAACACGACCACGCTTGAGTGGTTCGACTGTCGTGTTATCGTCAAAAATCGATATTGTAGATTGCGAGATATTCAAGGCTACATGATAACCGTCTGCCTCGCTAATCTTCATCGATTCTGCTAGGATACTCGAACACATATCCGATACTTGTTTACGTTTTTTACGGGTACTCCATACCGATAAGACTAACTCAACTGTACCTTTCACGTCCGTTTTATTTGGAACGAGTATAGAAGTTGTATCCTCCAACTCAACGAACGGATAAGGTGCATCATCGTCTGGTTTATAGTCATACGTTTTGTACCCTAACAAAAGACAACGTTTAAACACGCTGTCAAAAACTGCTTGCTCTCTTGATTTCATTTAACCAACCTTTCCAAATCGTCTTTAAATAGTTTTTTCTGGTCATCAAAAGCTGGTTTGATAAACGGTTGTGCGCTCATTTTGCGAGTCCCTAACTCAACGTAAGCAGCATAAGCAGTACCTGGCGCCACTCTATACTTGAATCTATCTATCTTGCTACTGTTAACAGAGATAGAGCGTTTAGTTGCCCCTGTTGGCTTGACAAATCGCTTATTTTTGCCTCTACCTTCGTAGTGCCCTCTAAACTTAGAAGCATTGATAACTGCTTTTTTTTGCATTTCTGAACCGTGTTTCTCAACAATGCGCTCAACCTCTTCCATTTTAGCGACTTTTTGAAGTTTAGCTTGAAGTTTTTCAAGGCCTTTTAATTCGAATTGTAAGCTACCCAACTGAATTATCCTTTTCTAAATAGAATACTCTTCCAGACTGCTTATCTGCTCTACATTTATAGCGTTCTTTTCGATAGTTGAGATAAGTGAATGAGATTTTAGGTGCGTTTTGGAAATAGACCACTTTTGAACCTCGTTTATACTCTCCAAAAACTGCGACTTGTTTATCGATGCCCAAATCCATTACATGAACTGGAACAATAATCCCTTCATCTTCACTAGAAGTATATTCGCCTGTTTCAGGATCATACTCTTCTTGTTTCTTAGTGATAATCTCCACTCTATCATTGTATCTCATAGCATCTTAAACCCCGCATTGAATGTTTTCGAGCAAACTCGTTTAATCACACTATCGTATTCTTTGAAATCATCGGAATCAAACCTCATAGAGGTGCCTTCGAGGGATTGACTACTCATTCCCTCAGCACCAATTCTGTTAAACCGTTTAATAATGACCTCGGTAATAATATACTCAAGGCCTTCTGGGACATCATCCACGCCTGCGTAAGCTAAAAAGTTAGCGGTTGTTAACGTCGCTATTGTTGTTAGTAACTTATCTTGGAGATTGTCCTCAATCCCTAGCAGTATCTTCGCTTGAGTGATATTTTCCATGCTATCCCTCCAATACTGCGATAAGTTCCTCTTTGCTTAATGTTGAATAACCTTCGATTTCGCGCTCTTTTGCGATATCTCTTAACTCTTTAACCGTTAAGTCGTTATAATTAACAACTTCCGTTTCATTAACAACTTCCGTTTCAACAGGCTTTTGTGGGTAATGTCGTCTTAACAACATTCCCATTAAGCACCTCCGAATTTTACAACTTTTGTAGGATCGTATAAGTATACGCCATAGTGCTCATCACCAGTGATAACAGTTGTTTTCTTTAAAATGTCACGGTCTGTTTCGACAACCACGTCACGTTTTAAGTTAATAACGAACGCACCATATTTAGCAACATCGTCTGTATCTGTTTCAACTGGAGAAACTTTAACAAGGAAACCTTTTCCTTTAGTAACTTTCTTAGAGCGTACGATTTGAACACCGTGCGTTTCACCAAAAGTTCCAGAAACAACGGTATTTGCACCGATTTCTGAACCACGTAACCACTCTTTTACTGTGTTACTGCGTAATGCGATTGCATCTTCTGGATTGATAACTGCAACATAATGTGCATCTTCTTCGTCTGAGAATACTGCTAAGGCTTTATCAAGTGCATCTCCTGTTGTAGGTGCATCATCGACATATTGAGTAGCTTTTGCAGCCTCTGTAGCTAAGTCGTTGTCCACTTTGTTTGCAATAGCTAAAGCGATTTGGTGTGCTGCTTGACCTAATGGGTCTCCGTAACCAGATAATAAAGCCTCGTCTGTTACTTCGACACCTTTACCAGCTTTCTTGATTGTCATTGTAGACTTGTCAGTAGTTAATTGGTCTGGGACGATTGCTTCACCCTCAGTGATGTCTTTAGCATCTCCAGAATATACCCATTTAGCTACTGTTACTGTGTTTCCAGGTTGTCCTACTAACTCACGCTCAACGTAAGCTAAAGGTGTAAATTTAATCATTTTTGGTAATTTAGCTGAAACCATATCAGCCATAACTTCTGGATTTACCATTTGTGCAATTTTAGTTTGTGTCATTTATCTATTATCCTTTCAATTTATGGTATAGTTCGGGGTTATTTCGCAGTAATTCATTTCTACTTTGATACCCCATTTTGTTGAATTGTTCTTTGGTAATCTCGCCTGCGGTAGTATCTTCCATCTTCTTAGGCGTTTTACCTTTTAATTTTTCGCCGACTTTCTTGTCAGCTAGTTCATTTATTAAAGCTACAAAGCCTTCTACAGCCTCCTGCGTGCTCTCTGCGGTATCTTTAACGACAATGCCTAGGATTTTATCATCCGCCACGATACCGCCTTCAGAAAGCATTTTTGAGGCTTCTCGCTCTAGTCCACTACGATTGATTTTAGCTTCCAGTTCAGCAATGTAATCAGCTTGTTTCTTACGCTCATACTCAGCTTTCTGATTTTCGTTCATCTCACGTAGTTTTTTCGCTTCGTTCTCCTTAGCTTCCTGCTCTGATTTCCACTTAGCAAATTTCTTATCGATGATAGCATCGACATCTGCGTCCGTGTACTTCTTTTCGTCTTGCGGTTGTTTTTCAGGTTCTGCAGGTACCTTTTGTTCTTCAACCGTTTCGACTGTTTGTGTTTCTTCGTTCATTTCGAACCTCCTATTTTTAAAGTCGTCCCCGACTGTATTTTCCATAGCTTTTAAAGTCTTCAATGCTTGGACAATAAAAAAACCGTACGGGATTCCATACGGTTAAATTATTTTTTGATATTTCATTTCTCACTCATTTCTGAGCACAAAAAAAGCACTTAGATCTCTCTAGGTGCTTTAGCCATATTGTACTTCAACCTCGTTCATGATTTCCGGTAAAGTTTTTCCTTCAATCTGCAAAGAAATCAAATCATCAAAAGAAGATGCTCTATATTCTTTGTCCGCAATAACAACAACAATATCATAAACAGAATTAGGAAAAATGCCACATACTTGACCATTATAATTAAAAGAAGCGTCCCATCCATTATCATATAACGCTTGTAAATCATCTAATATCGCCATAATATATCTTGATTCTCCTTTCTTTCGTCGTCTGTTAATTCCCTAGTATTTCTACTAACAAACTTACCTTCATCGTCAAATACAAAATCATGAGCATGTTCTCCGATTTTTCCATAAGGATGACGTGCTGGTTGTTTATGGTTTGTAAAATGAATATCTTTTGTTTTGAAACCTCTAGCACCATAGTAAGTTCTACCCAGTACATCTCCGTTTGTAGCATTATGCTGAACTACACTATTAGGCAAACCTCTTTTGCCAGGCGGTGTGTGTCCAATTGTAGTCCCTGATACACTTACTATTTTACCACTTTTTATAGCTTTATCAATAGTTTTACGTTCATTGAATTCGCTAATAGTATCTCCGTTCAGGTTTATTTCTTTTTCAGTATCTTTCCCTAAGCGCTTTGGATCTATCATAAAATGCGGAACCGTCGTACATCTACAGTTAGGATGAAATGGTGGAGCGTTCAATGCTGGAACCATCTCTGATACTTTGAATATTCTTCCGTTGAAAGGTTGGCAAATCGGACACGCTTTTAATTCGGTCATGACTTGATACCATTCAACACCGTTAGCCTCATAGTTGGCACTCTGTGCCTCTGAGTATACCCTTGCTGATTCCGTTACTGCTAACCGTCTAGCGTAACCATAGGAAACATCAAACTCTTTTTTAAGACTGTTAATCAGAACGTTTGTGCCTTTACCTCTTAAAACAGTATCAGCAACTCCTTTTTTAACAATGTTTCTTAATTCGTTCTGTCTTTCCCAAACTCTAGACGACCACGTTGCATTGTTGAAATTGGCATACACGATAGAGTCAGCAGATATTTTTGAACTTTCATAACTTCCAAGTGTCATATTCAAGACACCAGCGCTGAATATATTTTCACGTCTGATTGATTCCACCAAGTGCCTGTCAATGATTTCAAACTCACTTAAAGCTAAATCATACTGATGAAGTTTGATATTCGCTTGCAACACTTCTAAACGACTTGTTTTCATTTTTAAGTTATACAATCTCATCAAGTCGTTTTCTGTTCTTGTAAAATCATCACTTGTTACTTTCTTACCACGTTTTCTCAAACGATTAGCGCGCTCGACTAACTGTCTAGCTTTAAACTCAACATTTACCATGTCAAGCTTGTCCGCTCGTTGCTTAGCTTGTAATTTTGTGATGCCTTCGCTATCAGCATACTTTTGCCAGAAACTATCGATTTCTTTTTGAATGTTGTTAGCGTGTTGTTGATAGACTCCCTGCAATTGGAAAGCGACTCTCTTATCCGCCAACCCCCTTGCTTTTTCCTCGGCTCGGTATCTACCTTCCCAGTATTCGTTATTCAACATCGGCTATAACCTTCTTGCTTTCGTCAATCTCAGCATCCGAGTAGATTTTTTGTTTTTCTAATCGTGTCTCAAGGTCGCCCATCGCCTCTTCCTCTTTTTCCATTCTTTGAATTTCTTTCTGCGGATCATCAATGATAGATAGAACAGATAGCTTAGTTTCCTCTGACACTTGACCAGATAATTGACCAACAATCTGTGCTTCTTCCAGAATGTTTCTAGGTACGTTTCTAGTAAACGTGTAAGTCAATCCTGTCCATGCATCCTCATAAACAGTCGTTAACGGAACACTGAACACGATTTGATATAATCGGTTAAATGCAGATTGTAATTTTCTGTCTTTCATCCGAGCAAGATTGTCCATAGCCTGTAATTTGAAAGCTAAAGCCGTACCAGACGAGTTACCGAACTCAGACTCAGACATATTGGCTACCATTGAGATAGCGAAAATAGACTCTTTCAATAAACTAATCAAATTCTCTTGCGTTGTATCTGAACTTGGTTTCTCAAGGAAAGCAACTTCTGGCAAAGCACCGTCGCCATTCTTCCATAGATTGAAAATTCTATTCTCTCTAATCTGACTAGCGTCTTCTTCCTGTAGCTCTACTCCTAGAACTTTCAAATAAGCGTCCGCAAAGTAGTCTACATCGTTCGCTTTTTCGCTTGCTGCTTTATTTAAAGCATTAATCAATGTTTTCACACTCTCGAAAATACATTGTCGCTCTTCATTTTCAATCAACTCAACTACTGGGATTGAGTTGTAAATGTGTTGAGTGCGTTCACCGAACCTTACTGCACCGCCAGTTGTAAATGTAGCATCAATCAATTCGTCGTTTGTGATAACCTGTCCGACTCCTGTTTGATTGTTTTCATTAAACGTATATCTTACAGCGAATATAGGGCGTTCTTCAATACTGTTATCATGGACGATAAACATATTAATCGGACTATTGTATGTCGCTCTAGTTCGTTTATACTCGTCTTGATACACATAAACAAAAGCATGCCCAAACACGCTTGACATTTTTGCAAGCTCGAACTCTGAGTCTTCCATGTCATTGATTTTACGGAAACTTGAGACAAACTCATTCACGTTCTCGTCCTCATGTTTAATCTTAACTGGCACACCAATCTGATAACCTGTGAACGTATCGACAATGTACTTAGCGTAGTTAAACACCAAACGATTATCAGGCTTCCAGCTATCTTTTTTTGCCATTTTCAAAACTTCGTGCTGAGAGAGATACATATCCTCGCTTTCAACATAATTCTTTACTAACTTACTCATGTGAAGCCTAATTGCTTCAGTTACGATTTCTTCAGTCACTACATCGCTTGTTGTTGTTATTACTTTTCGCTTGTTAACAAAAACTTTTGCCAAATTTAAAAACCTCCTTTGAACATTTTGATTTTAGATTGATTGCCGTCGATACATTGCAAGCTGTATCTGAGCGCATCCATCAAGTGATTATTCTTATCCTCTGGTTTATTTAACCAGTTTCCTTCTTTGTCTTGTTGATAACAATAACTGTAAAATTCATCCATGATGTGCGTACAAGATGGATGCACAAAAATAGAGTATCCTTGTAACTTGGATACTCCTGCCATAATGCTATCTTTTCCTTTACGGCTTTCTTTAAGTCGTAAGATGTCATATTCCGTTTGCAACTCCTTAATCAACCTCGGTTCTGCACTATCTGCGATTATTTGAGCCTTAGCATATCCCTTTTCATAAATCATACTCGCAACGTCTTTTGTTATCAATCCAACTTGGTAAGCTTCATCGAATATATATATTTCTTTCTTTTGTTCGTTAATCAAACTCGCACACAAAGCGGTAGGGTCATGCGTGAAACCAAAGTCGAGTCCAATCGCTAACTGATATGCTTTATCTTTCAACAGTTCGTCTTTATCAAAGTTCTTGACCTGGACATTCTCGTATATCAATCCTTCAGCAACGCCCCACTCACCATCGCAAACGATACGAGCACGCCTTGGATTTGTTTTATACAAGTCCTCATACCGTTGTATATCGACATCATCTAACCACTCGTTGCATCTAAACGTAGTCGTGAGCGCTAACGTATCCGCTCTTTGTGTTTTTTCATCGAAGAATACACGTTTCAACCAGTGCCTTTCATTCCACGGGTTAAATGTTACGGTTATCTGTTTAAAAAAGTCTGGAGCATCTAACGTTCCACGGATTGACTCAACAACCGTACTAAATTTTTCTTCATTCTCTATCTGATAAGCTTCTTCAAACCATGCCCAACAAAGAATACCTACATCTACTGTGATAGATGTTATTTTCAACTCATCATCTAAACCTCGAAACAGTATCTTTTGCCCTGTTGCTTTTACGGTTATTTCCGGCAACGACTCGTTAAACTTAAATAAATGAGCAACTTTCAATTTGTTAGCTGCCCATTTAAAATCTGTGTACGTTGATTGCTTATTGGTATTAGAGTACCGTCTGACTACTAGAATGTTTGCCCATGGATATTTTAAAATACGTGTCACAAAATTCAATGCTGTCGTTTTAGATTTCTTAGATCCACGCGAACCTTTTACTACACGATAAAAATTCCTAGAACGCCAAAAAGTCCCGTAACCTTTGCCGATTACAGCAGGCAGGTTAATCTTGGATGTCGTCTTCATTCATAAACACCACCGTGCCCGTAACATCGACTTCTGATTTGTCTGTCCATTGACCTCGTTTACGATTCTTCAGCCAAAAAATTTGAGCCGTTGTGTTAGGCTTACTGTATTTTCTTACTGCGACAACATCTCCTGCGTTAGTCACTGTTTCTTCTTCGTAAACATATCCAATAGCTGTTTTTAAAAGAGCGTTCTCGACTTGTCTGTCTACTACTTCTTTACCTCTCTTTAGGACTGCCGAAATCGCCGAAAATTTCTTTTTCCATTCTCTAAATGTTGAGTAAGAAATACCCATGTTTTGAGCTATTTGCTCATCTATCAAGCCATCTCTTGCCCATCCTTCAATCTGTATCAAACCTTCTTCAGTAAGCCATTCTGTGTACTTTGCCACTTTGCCCATCTCCTAAGTTCTTCGATTGAAAACAATTGATGATGTACTCATCATCGAATGTTCTTTTATCGTTCATTTTCCATCACCTCTTTCATTGCATACAAAAACCCTTCGAGCTGGATGGCCCGAAGGGAAAAAATAATAAAGGAGTTTAAACCACGAGAAAAAAGAATGTCTTTTTTACATCTTTCCACATGATAACTATATCATAGAATCTTTGGTATCGCTTGGTACAGAAACACCTTTTTTAGTACAGATTAAATCTATTTTTTTAATAGCTTCATCATGAAGAATAAATAGTGTTGTTTTAGATATTTTCAATTCTTCAGCGATTTCATCCCAGCCTTTAGAAGAAATATATTTCATCCAAATGATTGTTCGTTCTCTAGAATTATCTAATTGTTCAATCGCTTGGATAAGTTGATATTTTAAATCAATCAATTTGTCTACTTGGTCATTAATGTAATCATTCAAATTGATGATTTTAACGTATGCATCGTCTTTGAGACTTACTTTTGATTCTTGAACGTTTATTTCTTTTAGAGACGGAGATTTCAAGAAAGAATTATTCAAGCGGTCTAACTCTTCCATTTTTGATTTTACTTCCAAATCGATTAAACGAATTTGTTTTAATTGATGTTTAATGCCCATTCTTCACATCCTCTCTAATCCTTTTGACTAGCGTTGGTCCGAAGTCTTCGGTATCTGACAAATAATCAAAATATTGACTGAAAAAGAACCGCTCGCAGTCCATTTTCATATTCCATGCTTTTTGATGATATATTTTCTTGAAATGTGTTTCTCTCAAATTCCAATTTGAATCCACTACACGTTTTGAAAGCAATCGTCTTAACGCTATCTTGTAATCATCAACCGCTCTTTCTATGATTCCAGCACGTAATCTGTAATACCATTTATCTTCCATTATCCACCTCACAATAAAGCTTCTAATTTTTCAATTTGAAATCCTGACCATGTTTTTGATTCGTCGCTCAATTCATCGTCAATCACTACTACAGGCAGTGAGCTGTATCCGTAGTGTTTGAGTAGTTCCAACGCACCTGGATTCACTTCGATGTCCACATTCTCAAACTCAATCTTGTTTTGTTTCAACCACATCTTCGTCATCTCGCATTGCATACATTTAGGCTTTGAATAAACTGTTATCATTTACTATCCTCCTTGAATTTTATTGATATTTTCTTTCCACACCGCTCACATCTACTGACGAACCAAAGCTCCCCTTCTGAATCTACAACAAATACATCAAATCCGAGCTTTAATTTATGATGGTATAATACACCGCATAAAAACTGTTTAATTTTTGTAATCATTTACTATCATCCTCAATCGAAGTAACCCACCCCCAGATTTTTTGTGTGTTGAATTTTGCTCTTTTCTTTTTACCTGTTTCCACACTAACGTAAGTAAAAATTGTAAAATCCACGTCCGCTCTCAATATAGTTACATTTTCAAAGCTTAGTGCTTTCCCGTTTTCTAAATGTATAGTTAGTTCCATTGTTATTTCTCCTTTAAATCAAAAATCTGCTGTAATACTTCATCTCTGGTTTTTTCACTTAAACCACCGATAACATCATTTGTAATTGGAGTGCTGTAATCGATATTCCAATTACCATTTTTATCAAATTTCAATACTGCAATTTCTATTCCAATGTACACGTAATTGAATTTAATTACACTTGCACCATATCCGTTAGGAAACTTGTAAATTGTTTGTGGATATCCTAAATTGTTTTGCACTTCGATGTAATCTTTGAATTTGTTACTGTATGTTAAATCCATTTAATCCTCCTCCAAATCAACAAATGGATTGATATCTTCATCAAAGTCATAAACTTTCGCACTTGGGAAATTAGAAATTTCATCAAGCAGCCCTTGCATTCGTTGTTTAAATTCTTCAGACGTGTCATTCCATAAATGAACAAACATTTCTTCATAGCCATCTGAACATTCCATATCTTCATATATTCTATCCAATACAGTTCCAACGGATAATTTGATTGTTCTTTCTTTTAAAGTTTTCCAACCACTTCTCTCATCCTCATTTAACGAGTTCCATTCACGTTTTAAATCGCATGCGTATATTTGAGAATGGGTTTGTTCGTTAAAAACTAAATCATCGTCTTTTATTTCGTTAATTGTTATCATTTACCTATCCCTCATAATCAACAAACAATTCTTTGATTTCGTCACCAAACAATTCGATTGCACGTTCGGCATCTTCTTCATTTTTGAAGTATCCGAAATTATAGAAATAATCACCCAAAGTTACGCAATCTACTTTAATGCGGTTTTCTACAATTGAACAAAATAAATAATATTTATCTTGTTTAAAATCTTTCCAATCAGGTTTCCATCTATCATTACATTTATCTCTGAATATTCTAAAAAGATGCATCAATCTTCTTTTTTTAGCTTCTAAAATTGCTTCTTGCTCAGTATGAAAAATATGTCCTTGATAAAAACAAGAATCAATCCATGCGCTTTTGTCCCAACGAGCTTGTTGATTGTTTCCATAGGCATCGACGAACCAAAATACTTCGCCTTCCTGAAACGTGCTCTCTGCATATTCTAGAAGTTCAATCTTCATATTCAGTTTCTCTTGTTTATTTTTAAGTGTTTCTATTGTTTCCATTACTATTCACCCTCTTAAGTCGCACTCATTAGTCCACATTGTTCGAGCGGTTTATCTAATCTCCGAGCTGCATTCTTGAGCTTATCGCTTTCTTTTAAAGTAATAGTTTCCACTGCCTTCAACGATGCTTCAAAACCTAGCAAGAAAGCAAATCGTTCATTGTAGCTCAT
>NZ_JVNU01000031.1 GCF_001071995.1 Streptococcus sp. 263_SSPC | reverse complement strand
CAAATTTGGGGTGAAGCCGTCACCCTTTATAAAAGCGGTGTGGATTTGATGTTTGATGAAGAAACGGAAGCTGAATTAGTTGAATATCGTGAGCAATTCATGTTCAGAGATGAGATTGAACTTCAAATTCTTCAGTACTTGGAAATGCCCGTTCCTAAGGATTGGGAAACAAGAACAACAACTGATCAGTATATTTACACGACTAAATATTTTGCAAACAGTCCTGACTGGACTTCAGGTGGACAAACGATGAATCGAGTGGCTACTCGGGAGATTATGTTCAATCTATTCCATAAAGAATCGAACGACCAAAAACTATCTCGAAAGATAAGTTTTATTATGGATAATTTACTAGATTGGAAGAAAGAACGATTCAGAGTCAACGGAAAATTAATAAGAGGTTATCAAAGAATTATTACCTAATTTGTGACACGTACTGGTGTCACAAAACTAAAAACGTGTCACACTTGTGACTCGTTGTGCCGGCAATGTGACACGTTTTTTTAAAATGGTGTCACACTTCAAAATGTTGTTACATCAACGTTTATAGATACTTTTTTATATATATGTGACACCTGTGACATGTTTTTTAGTAAAAAAGTAAAAAGTAAGTATAAAAGCCTATTAAATCAACATTCTTATATTTATATTTTATATTTTTCAAAAAAACGTGTCACACATGTCACACGTGTCACAGGTCATGAATTAGAAGAAAAAATAGCAAAGGAGCGATGCTCATGAATAGTATAAAAATGTATGTCATTAGAGACGCGAAGAGTCCTCAATGGTACTTCCAACATATCGAAGATTACTCAAGCATGATGGGATATCTTGCAAAGAACCATCCACGATATACGCATAAATTTACAACTGATATTAAACAAGCGATGCACTTTGGAACGACGAATGAAGTCTTGGAATTTATTAAAGAACATTCTATCGAAGGGACTATCGTTAAGGACCCGTATCAAGAACGAATTAGCAAAACGGCATTTAAGTACATGGGTGAGAATTACGGTGAAGCGATCACTTACATCTATGGGATGATTGGAAATTCAAACGAAAAGATGTTAGCTGCTTCCAAAGCGTTAAAGGTGAATGCGAATACGTTGATTAAATTTATGAAAGACCCGTACTCAGTTGCAGCTCATATTCGAGATCGTATTGTAGAGAACTTAGGGAATCTAGAAAAGGCGGTGAAGGCAGTTGGGTAAAGATGAATTTGAGAAGTTAAAAGACGATGTGCATTACTTGATTGTGGCTCATTGCAAGTACAAGGACATGTCGATGTATGACAGAGCGTTGAAACAGTTCCAAAAAGATATCAATTATGGGCAGTCAGAAGAAATGAGCTACAATGAACGATTTGCTTTCTTGCTAGGTTTTGAAGCATCGTTGAAGGCAGTGGAAACTATTACTTTAAAAGAAAGCGATAAGCTCAAGAATGCAGCTCGGAGATTAGATAAACCGCTCGAACAATGTGGACTAATGAGTGCGACTTAAGAGGGTGAATAGTAATGGAAACAATAGAAACACTTAAAAATAAACAAGAGAAACTGAATATGAAGATTGAACTTCTAGAATATGCAGAGAGCACGTTTCAGGAAGGCGAAGTATTTTGGTTCGTCGATGCCTATGGAAACAATCAACAAGCTCGTTGGGACAAAAGCGCATGGATTGATTCTTGTTTTTATCAAGGACATATTTTTCATACTGAGCAAGAAGCAATTTTAGAAGCTAAAAAAAGAAGATTGATGCATCTTTTTAGAATATTCAGAGATAAATGTAATGATAGATGGAAACCTGATTGGAAAGATTTTAAACAAGATAAATATTATTTATTTTGTTCAATTGTAGAAAACCGCATTAAAGTAGATTGCGTAACTTTGGGTGATTATTTCTATAATTTCGGATACTTCAAAAATGAAGAAGATGCCGAACGTGC
>NZ_JVNU01000030.1 GCF_001071995.1 Streptococcus sp. 263_SSPC | reverse complement strand
CAAATTTGGGGTGAAGCCGTCACCCTTTATAAAAGCGGTGTGGATTTGATGTTTGATGAAGAAACGGAAGCTGAATTAGTTGAATATCGTGAGCAATTCATGTTCAGAGATGAGATTGAACTTCAAATTCTTCAGTACTTGGAAATGCCCGTTCCTAAGGATTGGGAAACAAGAACAACAACTGATCAGTATATTTACACGACTAAATATTTTGCAAACAGTCCTGACTGGACTTCAGGTGGACAAACGATGAATCGAGTGGCTACTCGGGAGATTATGTTCAATCTATTCCATAAAGAATCGAACGACCAAAAACTATCTCGAAAGATAAGTTTTATTATGGATAATTTACTAGATTGGAAGAAAGAACGATTCAGAGTCAACGGAAAATTAATAAGAGGTTATCAAAGAATTATTACCTAATTTGTGACACGTACTGGTGTCACAAAACTAAAAACGTGTCACACTTGTGACTCGTTGTGCCGGCAATGTGACACGTTTTTTTAAAATGGTGTCACACTTCAAAATGTTGTTACATCAACGTTTATAGATACTTTTTTATATATATGTGACACCTGTGACATGTTTTTTAGTAAAAAAGTAAAAAGTAAGTATAAAAGCCTATTAAATCAACATTCTTATATTTATATTTTATATTTTTCAAAAAAACGTGTCACACATGTCACACGTGTCACAGGTCATGAATTAGAAGAAAAAATAGCAAAGGAGCGATGCTCATGAATAGTATAAAAATGTATGTCATTAGAGACGCGAAGAGTCCTCAATGGTACTTCCAACATATCGAAGATTACTCAAGCATGATGGGATATCTTGCAAAGAACCATCCACGATATACGCATAAATTTACAACTGATATTAAACAAGCGATGCACTTTGGAACGACGAATGAAGTCTTGGAATTTATTAAAGAACATTCTATCGAAGGGACTATCGTTAAGGACCCGTATCAAGAACGAATTAGCAAAACGGCATTTAAGTACATGGGTGAGAATTACGGTGAAGCTATCACGTACATCCACGGAACGATTGAAGATTCCAGCGAAAAGATGTTAGCTGCTTCCAAAGCGTTAAAAGTGAATGCGAATACGTTGATTAAGTTTATGAAAGACCCGTATTCAGTTGCAGCTCATATAAGAGATCGTATTGTAGAAAATTTAGGGAATCTAGAAAAGGCGGTGAAGTCGATTGATTAGAAATAGATACGATAAATTAAAAGACGATGTTCACTATTTGATAGTAGCTCATTGCAAGTACAAGGATATGTCGATGTATGACAGAGCTTTGAAGCAATTCCAAGAAGATATCAACTACGAACAAATTGAAGAGATGAGCTACAATGAACGATTTGCTTTCTTGCTAGGTTTTGAAGCATCGTTGAAGGCAGTGGAAACTATTACTTTAAAAGAAAGCGATAAGCTCAAGAATGCAGCTCGGAGATTAGATAAACCGCTCGAACAATGTGGACTAATGAGTGCGACTTAAGAGGGTGAATAGTAATGGAAACAATAGAAACACTTAAAAATAAACAAGAGAAACTGAATATGAAGATTGAACTTCTAGAATATGCAGAGAGCACGTTTCAGGAAGGCGAAGTATTTTGGTTCGTCGATGCCTATGGAAACAATCAACAAGCTCGTTGGGACAAAAGCGCATGGATTGATTCTTGTTTTTATCAAGGACATATTTTTCATACTGAGCAAGAAGCAATTTTAGAAGCTAAAAAAAGAAGATTGATGCATCTTTTTAGAATATTCAGAGATAAATGTAATGATAGATGGAAACCTGATTGGAAAGATTTTAAACAAGATAAATATTATTTATTTTGTTCAATTGTAGAAAACCGCATTAAAGTAGATTGCGTAACTTTGGGTGATTATTTCTATAATTTCGGATACTTCAAAAATGAAGAAGATGCCGAACGTGC
>NZ_JVNU01000029.1 GCF_001071995.1 Streptococcus sp. 263_SSPC | reverse complement strand
GTGAAGTGCACCCTGTCAAGTAGACAGGAAAATAATTAAAGTGTATGACGAGTTCATAAGAACTCGTCTTTTTATTTATGCTGGGATTTTTAATCCCATTGATAAAGTAATTCTTTTCTTATTATAGAACTGAATATACTCCTCAATTTTCTTGAAAAGAGATTCATAGGTTTTGAAATGATATAAACGATATACTTCTTCCTTTAATGTCCCCCAGAATGCTTCAATTGGTCCATTATCGATACATCTTCCAGGACGGGACATACTATGTGTTATTTGTCCTTTTTCTATAAAGTGCTTAAAGAAATGAGAAGTATATTGGAATCCTCGATCACTATGAATCATTGTTTTTGTTGGAATTATCTTCCTTTTTATTTGATTAAAAGTATCTTTAACGATTTGATTATTGTTTTGCTTAGATATTTGATATGCAACTATCTTCTTTGTACCATAATCTAAAACTGCACTTAAATAAGCTTTTTCTCCCTTCCCATACTTCAATTCAGTGATATCCGTTAATAGTAGAGCCATTGGCTCGTACTCTTTTTTAAATTCTCGATTTAAAATATTAGCTGCAGTGTATTCTTCAGTGTTCGATTTATAACGATAACGTTTTTTTCGTATAACTGCCTTTAATCCCATTAGTTTCATAAGACGCTGAATACATTTATGATTCACTTTTGCATTTCTATAATAGTTTAAATAGATTGTGATACGACGATATCCATATATACCTTGAACAGATTCATATACTTCGTCTATTAATTCCATTAAACGACGTAGTCGTTTTTCAGATTCCGAAGGGACACGATTTAACCATTTATAATAGCCAGCTCTACTAACTTTTAACACTTTACATAATAGAGTAATATGAAATCCTCTTTTACTTAATTTTTTAATCGTTTGATATTCCGCTTCAAATCTCGTTTGGCAAACATCAACTCGCTTTCCACTTCTTGTAATTTTTTTAGTGCGGCATTTTCTGTTTCTAAATATTCGTTTCGCGCCTTTAATATTGCCATTTCTGCACGAATACGCTCAGTTTCTGTCTGTATATTTTCTGGTTTTCGTTTCCCTCGACTGTCTATTAATCCATCAGGACCATATTTTTGATATTTTTTTACCCATTGATACACCAAGTTGTAAGAAACGTTATATTTCTGTGCGGTTTGTTTATAGTTTAATTGATTTTGAATACAGTCTTTGACGATAAGGATTCTTTCTTCGTGCGTTGTTTTTCTATATTTCATAGTGTACACCTCTGGCTTAGGATCGTAGGCCTTCGTGGCCTCACCATTAGTATACTTAATAATCCAATTTCGTACAGTTCTAGCAGAAGGAATTTTGTATTTTCTTGCGATTACTCTTAAATAGGTTTTCGATTCTAAAAACTCTTTAACCACCTTTTCTTTAAATTCCTTTGTATAAGTGTTAAACCCGTCTCGATCTTCTAATGCAGAAGGTCCATTTGCTTTATAGTTCAAAAAATACATATTAAATGCTCCAGGTGAAATCTTTAAACCATATTCACTACGCAGCTCACGAAAAGGCACACCATCTAAATACAATTCTATGAATCGTTCTAATTCTTTTGCAGTATGTTTCTTAGCCAATCTAAAAAATACCCCCTCTAAAGTAGTTTACTTTTTTTAGTGTCTACTTTAGAGGGAGCATATCACAGAAATGTCAGGTCTTTCTTTTTTTGTAAAAACCTCATTGAGAAAAAATAACGTAATTAAATTATGAGAGGAGGATAAATGAAATTATGACTAAATTATGGTACAATTAAGTCACAAAATAAAAGGAGGAATGGATATGAAAATTATTCCGATGAGAGATTTAAAAAACACAGTAGAAGTAGAAAGACAATGCAAAGAAGAACAAGGACCTATTTTTGTGACAAAAAATGGTTATGGGAGACTAGTCGTGATGGATATCGAATATTATGAAAGCACGATTCAAAAAATGGAAGAAGCTCGCTTACTGATTGAAGCACTTGAAGATGTTGAAGAAGGTCGCGTGCTAGATGGGAAAGAGGCGCTTCTAAAATTGAGGGAGAAGTATGGAATATGAGTTTGAACTGACCGAAAAAGCGAATAATGATATTGAAGGAATTCTCTATTATCTTTCCAAGGAATTAATGACTCCGAAATCTGCGACTCTTTTTATGGATGCGTTGATGAAAGGGTTCAATCAGATTTGTAGATTCCCTGAGAGCGGAGAAGTATTAGATAACAAATTTGTTCCGACAGATATGATTCGTAGAGTTCTGATTGGAAGGTATGTTATTTTTTACCTCATCATGAAAAGACAAAAGAGAATTCTGATATTGAGGGTATCTCATGAATTGAGAGATGTGAGAAATATCCTTCAACATACAACGTTCAATATCGAAGAATCTAGTGCTACGCTATTAATTTAGTAAAATATAGGACTGACATAGAAGACCTGGCAGAAATGTCAGGTCTTTTTCTGTTAGCAAAATATCCTATACGGTTTTTTCACCCGAAAGGACGAAAAATAAATAAAAACTCTATTGTATTCAGGGTGTAGGAGGAATATACTAAGTCTAGTTAGTGTGTTTTTTAACAAAGCAAAATAGGGGGAATTAGGGTGAAGATTCAATCGAATTGGAAATTGGGTTTGTTAGTAGTCGCTTGCGTTTCTTTGGCAGCATGTGGGGGACATAAGGAAGAGTCAAAGGCAACAACTGAGACAGTAGTAAAGGTCAAAACGGTTGAAACGACGACAGTGGCACCTGCGAAGTTGCCGGATTCGTTGCTTCCGTTTAAGAAGGAAAAACAATTGGTTTTGGGAGACCTTGATAAATTAGAACGGTCGACATCAGCTCATATTCAACTGAATATCAAAGATAAACCGAAAGCAAAAAGGGAACCGAAAATCAGTGTGGATCCTGTTGGTTGGCATAACTACAAGATACCGATTGATGACTCCGGAAGTGGTAAAGAAGCATGGCTGATGAATCGCGGGCATTTAGTCGGATATCAATTCAGTGGGCTTGATAATGAATTACGGAATTTAACACCAATGACAGCCCTGTTAAATACAGGTAGTTTGTCCGATAAAGATTCCGCAAACCAAACCGCGATGCTTTTCTATGAGAACAATCTTGCAGATTGGATTAATGCTCATCCGAATGATTGGTTGGATTATAAAGTAACGCCAATTTACGAGGGGGATGAACTCATCCCTCGAAAAATTGAGTTGCAGTATGCTGGAATAAAGAGCGATGGAACTTTGATGAAGATTTCTTTTGGAACAAAACAAGAGAACGTCGACAAAGATGGTGTGACTCATGTGGTTTTAGAGAATACTTCACCAAATGCAAAAATCGACTATGCGACTGGTAATGCGGAACCGCTATTTGCGAAGAAAGTAGAAACTACTGTAGTTCAAACGGAAGCTGTCACCGAAACGACGGTAAATCAGGAAGAGTATATTACAGTCTATGTAGCTACAAAAGGAAAGTCAGATATTTACTGGTACTATAAGGAAAATATGCCAGCAAACACAAACAAACAGAATGTTGTGGAAATGACAGAAGCTCAGGCGAAACGCTTAGGGAAACGGCATAGTTCTAAAGAACACTATAGACCATAAGTAAAAGGAGCACCACACAATCGTGTGGTGCTCCTTTCTTTTAATCTTCTTTCACTAAATACCCTAATTTGTCCAGGGAGTCTTCGATATAGTCGAGGTCTTGTTGGTTTTCGGCTTCAACCAGATGATAATGCACACCGTCTGTTAGAGACGATAGTGGGCGGAAGTCCGATTGGTGGATTTGCTCCAAGAAGTGCTCAACGTCACGGCGACACGTGAGCTTCACGAGCGTTTGGATTTCACCGTAAACGGGATGGTCGATTTGAATATTTTGGACACGGCCTCCATTATCGACAATGGCTAGAAGTTCACTTTCGATAGCCTCGGTATCGTGTTTGACCTTGAAGAGGCGATGAACGTACGGCGAACTCTCTTGCTCCTTGTAGACATATCCGCGGTTGGTCGATAGAATCGTGGCCCCATCAGCACGAAGAAGCGCGATGTCTTGCACGATAATTTGTCGTGTTACGTGGAAATGTTCCGCTAGGCTTTGACCGTTGAGTGGCTTTGGCGCATTTTTCAGCAATTTTAGTAATTCGGCTTTTCGTTCTTTTGGCATAGTGTCCCTCTTTTAACGTCTTTTTTGTAAAACTTTATACACCGCTAGTGCTATTTCATAGTCTACCATACTGTGAATCACTGTACCAAATCCGACTAGGACGAAGAGGACGTAAAACATGCTTTGAATATCCGTCCCTGAAACGGAGTAGAAGAGCACGCAGGCTAATACTTCGCCGACTGCGTGAATAAGCGCCAATACGAAGTTAAAAATCCATGACGCTTTGCGGTTTTCAAGAGTCTTTGGATATTTTTGTAGGAAAAAGGCTCCAAGTGTCGCAAAAATAATATGCGATAGCGCGCGGAAAACGATAACGAGTGGATACGCACCGGAAATAAAGAATCCATATGATGACCCAAGAACGACGAAGATGGCCATCCACGGATTGATAAACATCGCGATAAAGATTGCAACGTGGCTTCCAAGTGTGTACGAAGCTGGTGGAATCACCAATTTTAATGGCATCGCGATAGGAATGAAGATGGCAATCGCGGTTAATAGTGCGGTTAGTGTCATAAAACGAACATTTTTCATCAGAATAAAACTCTCCTTTTGTTTACTGTATATACAGTAGTATAGTTCTGTGTATACAATAAATCAATAGGGAAACTCAACTTTTCCGCTCACTTTTCGCTCATAATTCGCTTGATTTGATAAAAAAGTACCAGTACAATAAAGAAAAGAGAGGTGAGACGGATGCAAGTAAATTTTCAAATTACAGAAAAGATGTTAGGGCTGGTGCACAATATTGCGGAACTCCTGACGAAATATTCCATTGAGAAACGTCCGCTATTACTGCGCAAGGAAAATAGGATTCGCTCGATTCAGTCCTCCCTTGCGATTGAAAATAATAGCCTGACGCTGGAACAGGTGACAGATATTATCGAGGGAAGACGTGTGCTTGGCCCACCAAAGGATATTCATGAGGTGCAAAATGCGTATGAGGCGTATGAACGTGTCTTTTCGATGGACCCGTATAGTGTGGAGGATTTTCTGGAGGCACACCACTTGTTAACACACGGCCTTGTGAAGCATCCGGGACAGTTTCGCTTGAGTGATGTTGGCGTTTATGATGCGAGCGGGCGAGTGATTCATGTGGGCGCACGTCCGCAGTTTGTTCCAGGGCTCGTGAAAGAGTTGTTCTCGTGGGCTAAGAACAGTGATTTGCTCGATTTAGTGAAATCGTGTCTTGTCCATTTTGAATTGGAAATCATTCATCCATTTGAAGACGGAAATGGACGCATGGGGCGCTTGTGGCAAAGTCTCATCTTAAGCCGGTGGAATCCGTTATTCGAATGGCTCCCAATTGAGTCGGTCATACATGCGCATCAACAAGGCTACTATAATGCACTCGCTATCAGTAACAAGGAAAATGATGCGACTGCTTTTGTTGAGTTTATGCTCGAAGTGATTTTGGAAACTCTTGAAGAAGTAAAAGTGCAAAATCGAATCGAAGAAGAAAGTGCTAATTATGTGATTTTGCCTTCGTTAAAACCAAAAGAGCGCGAAGTCTTTGAACAAGTAAAGGCTTATTTAGAACAGTACGGCAATATCGGCAACCAGCAGGCACAAGACCTCACTAGGCTCAGTGCCGCAACTGTCCGACGTTATTTATCGTTCTTCGTGGAAGTTGGGTTACTGACTTCAAGCGGAAGCACAAAAGGGAAGTTATATACATTAAAAAAGGCGTCTAAGTAGACGCCTTTTACTATTTTTTAAGGGATTGAATTTGTTCAAGAATATAGGTTTCAATTTGTTTGAATTTCTTGTCAGTGATTTTTCCGCCTTTTTGTTTAGCTAAGTATAAATAGAATTGGACAGGCTCTGTCTCGTCTAGTTCAATTAATTGAATACCGTTAAGTTTCAAGAAGTCCACGAGAAGACCTACTGTATTTTTTTGCTTGATAAAGTTTTCAAATCCATGAATATCGCTGACCTCGGCTAAAATATTTGGAACGATTCCGTACGTATTCATAAACCGCCAGAATACTTCATTGTGAACAAAGTGTTCGTTAAAAAGAATGAATTCTTCTTGCTCTACTTGAGAAATGTGAACATGCGATGCTTTTGCCAATGGATGACTTTTAGACACTGCCAATTTAAAAGGGAAGGTTGCGATTTTTTTCAAATCATGTTGCGAACTAGTTACTTCTTTGCATGTTCCGAATAAAGCAATATCTAGTTGGTTTGATGCAATCTTCTTCGTAATTTCTTTAGAGCCATCTTCCAGTAAGATGATTTCTGTACCAAAAATCTGTTCGAGTGAAGACAAATGTTGGGTCAAATCGAAGAATCGAGAAAGAGCAGCAGTAATTCCAATTTTTACACGGCTATTATTGGAGGCTTTTAGGGCAGCCTTTCCCATTTCAAGTTGTTGCAAGGCGTTTTGAGAAAATTGTCTAAAAATTTGCCCTTCTTTTGTGAGGGAAATTTTTGAATGGGATTGATCTCTAACAATGAGCTGAACGCCGAGTGTATCTTCTAACCCTTTGATGGCGTAGCTAACAGTTGGTTGACTGACCTTGAATTTAGAAGCTACTTTTGAAAATGATTTTAAACGGCATAATTCGTTGAAGTACTTAAGTTGTTGAAGTTTCATAAACGTTCCTCCTCATATATAAAAAAATTATAAGACGACCTCTGTTTGACTATGCTATAAGTTATTTTTTAGAATGTCAATCGTAAAGAAGGCTGAACGATTGATAAAACTTTTTATGGTGAATAGAATTAACTTCGTTTTATATATTTATTGTAAAATAAGTGATATAATTAATTATATCAAAATTCTCATTCGTTTTGAGAATATACAATCGAGCGTCAATGTAAAATTGAAAGAAGGTGTTTGCTTACCAAAGGCGATAATGATAGTTCCTTTAGAAGACGAACACTTGAAATCTGTCTATGTCGAGTCTTCTAGAGAATAGAAGGCTTTTTTATTTATATACTCACCTAGACAGATGAACGACTTTACACCCGAGTATATAGTACAGTTTCATCAACAACCATTTAAGGAGGAATCACCATGCGTGGACACGAAATTTTAAACAACCCTTTCAAAAATAAAGGGACAGCATTTACACAAGAAGAACGTCAAGAATTAGGATTGGTAGGTTTGTTACCACCGTACGTTCAAACATTGGAAGAACAAGCAGCGCAAACCTATGCGCATATGCACCAAAAAGCCAATGATCTTGAAAAACGTCTTTTCTTAATGGAAATCTTCAACACAAACCGTACTTTATTCTACTATTTATTCTCACAACACTTAGAGGAGTTCAACCCAATCGTATATGACCCAACAATTGCGGACACGATTGAAAACTACAGCGAACTCTTTGTAGATCCACAATATGCAGCATACTTAGACATCAACCATCCAGAAAATATCGAAGCAACCTTGAAAAATGCGGCAGGTGACCGTGATATTCGTTTAATCGTTGTGACCGACGCAGAAGGAATTCTTGGAATCGGTGACTGGGGTACAAACGGGGTAGACATCTCTGTTGGTAAATTAATGGTCTATACAGGAGCAGCCGGAATCGACCCTGCAAGTGTTCTTCCATTAGTGATTGATGCAGGAACAAACCGCCAAAGCTTATTGGATGATCCAAATTATTTAGGAAATCGTCATGAACGTGTGCGTGGTGACCGTTATTATGCCTTTATCGACCAATTCGTTGAAACAGCAGAACGTCTCTTCCCTAAATTATATTTACACTGGGAAGACTTCGGACGCGGCAATGCGGCTAATATCTTAAATAAATACAAAACTCAAATCCCAACCTTCAACGATGATATTCAAGGTACAGGAATCGTGACACTCGGTGGGGTGTTTGCCGCAATGGATATCGCTGGTGAAAAACTAACAGACCAAGTGTACTTATGCTACGGTGGGGGGACTGCAGGGGCAGGAATTGCTTCTCGTGTCCTTCGTGAAATGGTCGTTGATGGTCTGAGCGAAGAAGAAGCGTATAAACGTTTCTTTATGATCGACAAACAAGGATTGTTATTTGACGATATGGACGATTTAACTCCGGAACAACGTCCTTTTGCGAAAAAACGTAGTGATTTTGCAAATGCAGACAAACTAACAGATTTATTAGAAGTTGTTAAAACTGTTAAACCAACTATCTTAGTGGGGACTTCAACGCAACCTGGTACATTTACAAAAGAAGTTGTTGAAGCAATGTGCGAAAACACAGAACGTCCAGTGATTTTCCCATTATCAAATCCTACAAAATTAGCAGAAGCTACTGCCAAAGACCTTATCGAATGGTCAAACGGAAAAGCTTTCGTTGCGACAGGAATTCCTTCAGACGACATTGAGTACAACGGTGTGAACTATGTTATCGGACAAGCGAACAATGCGTTAATCTACCCAGGTCTTGGATTAGGAATGCTTGCTTCAGAAGCGAGTCTATTAACAGACGAAATGATTGGTGCTGCAGCGCATGCCTTAAGCGGTATTGTGGATATTACAAAACCAGGCGCACCTGTGTTACCTCCATTCAAATACGTGGCAGAAGTGTCATTGAAAGTGGCAACAGCAGTCGCTAAAAAAGCACAAGAACAAGGTCTAGCACGCGCAGCTGAACAAGATATGGAAAAAGCTGTTCGTGACTTCAGATGGACACCAAAATATTAGGAGGCGATGCGGATGTTATTTCTAACATCTCTTGAGTCCATTATTCCAATTATTGCACTGATTGTGCTTGGATATTTCCTACAAGTAAGAGGCTGGTTCCATAATGATTTTGGCAATGATTTGTCTAAATTGATTATGAACGTAGCGATGCCAGTATCAATTTTTGTTTCCGTGTTAAAATATTTAACACTAGAAAAATTGATTAGCTTATCAGGAGGACTCGTCTATACATTTGTTGCTTTCGCGCTTGGATATATTGTGGCGTTTTTAAGTGTCAAAGCCTTTAAAGTGGCACCAGGGCGAAGAGGGACAGTCATTAATACATTCGTCAATGCGAATACGATCTTTATTGGATTGCCTCTGAACATCGCATTATTCGGTGATGATGCATTAGCATACTTCTTGATTTACTATATTACGAATACGATTTCGACTTGGACATTAGGTGTCTTTTTAATGACAAGCGATAGTAAAAGTGGAAAGAAGAAACAAGAATCTCATTTCGATTGGAAGAAATTACTTCCAGCTCCGTTACTCGGATTTATCGTTTCAGTAGTGTTCTTAGTTATTAATATTCCACTTCCTAGTTTCGTATCAAGTACATTAGGCTATGTAGGAGGTTTAACAACTCCATTATCACTTGTATACATTGGGATTGTATTAGCTAAAGCGGGTATTAAGACCATTCGATTTGATAAGGATAGTATCGTAGCATTAGTAGGGCGTTTTATCGTTGCCCCAGTATTAATGTTTGCGGTTCTTAAATTGATGGCACCTGGAATGGTTACTGCGGAATATCTAACATTTATGATTCAGTCTGCAACGCCAGCCTTAGCCGTACTACCAATTTTAGCGAACCAAGGGGATGGAGATGTCGAATTTTCAACGAATATTGTCACTTTAAGTACAGTTCTATTTGTTATTGTCATTCCAATACTCCAAACAATTATTGGATAATAGGGTTTCCCGGCTGAAAAGCTGGGAGCCTTTTTTATTTTTAAAAGTTTGTTTGTAGCCAGTGATTTCTTGAAAAAAACAGCGTGGTACTATACTATTAGAAGGTAGAAATTCAAAGAGCAAGGAGCTTATTATGAAACAAAAATTCGGAATTATTTTAGCTGCGGGTAAAGGAACTCGTATGAAATCTTCCCTTTACAAAGTAATGCATCCCGTTTGCGGCAAACCAATGGTAGAGCACGTTGTAGACCAAGTTGAAAAAACTGGAGCTACTGAAATCGTAGCGATTGTTGGACATGGTGCAGAAATGGTACAAAACCATCTTGGAGACCGTGTTTCTTATGCCGTTCAAGCTGAACAATTAGGAACAGGACATGCGGTGTTACAAGCAGAATCTCTTCTAAAAGGAAAAGAAGGAACTACGATTGTAATCTGTGGAGACACTCCATTATTAACAAGCGAAACTCTTTCTGCTTTAATGAAAGAACATGAACGTACAGGCGCGAAAGCAACGATCCTTACAGCGATTGCCCAAGATCCAACTGGATACGGCCGTGTGATTCGCGATACGGACGGTTCTGTTCTTAAAAACGTGGAACAAAAAGACGCAACTCCTGAAGAACAACAAGTCAAAGAAATCAACACGGGTACTTACTGCTTCGATAATGTTGCTCTTTTCAGCGCGTTACACGAAGTTGGTAACGACAACGCTCAAGGCGAGTACTACTTACCAGACGTATTAGAAATCTTGAAGAAACGAGGAGAAGTGGTTTCTGCTTACCCAATGAAAGATTTCGACGAAGGAATGGGCGTGAACGACCGTGTGGCTCTTTCTAAAGCTGAGAAATACATGCGTCTTCGTATCAACGAAGAACATATGCGCAACGGGGTTACTTTAATCGACCCAGAGGCAACGTATATCGAATCAACTGTTCAAATCGGGGCAGACACTGTGATTGAACCTGGTGTTGTCTTAAAAGGCAAAACAGTCATCGGTTCAAACTGCTTCATCGGAGCACACAGCGTGGTTCGTGATAGCGTGTTAGAAGACGGCGTTCGTCTTGTAGCAGCAAACATCGAAGAATCTCATATGAAACTCGACAGCAATGCAGGTCCATTTGCACACTTACGTCCAAATTCTGTATTAGGCGAACGCGTTCATGTGGGGAACTTTGTAGAAGTGAAGAACTCAACGCTTGGTGCTGATACGAAAGTAGGCCACTTAACATACATCGGGGATGCCGACCTTGGCGAAGATATTAACGTTGGTTGTGGAACTGTGTTTGTAAACTACGATGGTAAAAATAAATATCGTGCGACAATTGGTAGCCATGTATTTATCGGATGTAATGCCAATATCGTTGCGCCAGTTACAGTGGGCGATGATGTATTTATCGCTGCAGGTTCAACGATTACCGAAGATGTTCCAGCTGGAGCACTTGCGATTGCACGTAGTCGTCAAGTAAATAAAGAAGATTATGCTTCAAAATTACCATCTGCTCAAAAAGACTAAAAATTTTTCCCAAAAATTTTTAGCAAAAATATTCAAAATTTAAACAAAACACGGTATGATAGTACTATAAAATAAACTTCGGGGGTTATCATTGTGGAACATTATTCCGATCCTAATTTAAAAATATTCGCATTAAGCTCAAATCGTCCTTTAGCGGCAAAGATTGCTGAAGAAGTCGGTTTAGAACTTGGTAAAGTTTCTGTCACTCAATTCAGCGATGGCGAAATCAAAATCAATATCGATGAAAGTGTACGTGGCTGCCATGTGTATATCGTTCAATCAACTTCTTATCCAGTAAATGATAACTTAATGGAGTTATTAATCATGGTAGATGCATTACGCCGTGCGAGTGCAAAAACAATTAACATTGTTATTCCTTACTATGGATACGCTCGTCAAGACCGTAAAGCACAATCTCGTGAACCCATCACAGCAAAATTAGTTGCCAACATGATTACTCAAGCAGGTGCAGACCGTGTGTTAACACTTGATTTACACGCTGCGCAAATTCAAGGGTTCTTCGACATTCCAGTGGACCACTTATTAGGAGCTCCACTTCTTGCGAACCACTTTTTAGAAAACAACTTCAAAGATAAAGATATCGTTGTTGTATCTCCTGACCACGGTGGGGTAACTCGTGCTCGTAAAATGGCTGAGTTCTTACATGCACCAATCGCGATTGTTGATAAACGTCGTCCGAAAGCGAACGTGGCAGAAGTCATGAATATCATCGGTGAAGTAAAAGGGAAAGTTGCCGTATTAATCGATGACATGATTGATACAGCTGGAACAATCACACTTGCTGCACAAGCGATTAAAGATGCAGGTGCTCTTGAAGTGTATGCTTGCTGTACACACGCCGTATTATCTGGCCCAGCATTAGAACGTATCAACAATTCAGTGATTAAAGAAGTAGTTGTAACAGACTCAATCGAAGTTCCTGAAGAAAAAACAGGTGGTAAGATTGTCCAAATCAGCGTAGACCAATTAATGGCGGAAGCAATTCGTCGTATTCACGAAAACCGCTCAGTGAGTCCGTTGTTTATCGAGAAATTTACTATTTTAGATTAATAAAGAATTGTTAAAATAAATGAGCCGAGGCTATAGTCTCGGCTCATTTTTGTTTATACTGAATCTAACATAAAGGAGGTTCGTATGGAACGAAAAGTGTCAAACAAAGCAGGGTGGTTTACCCTTATCTCATTTATCTGTTTAGTGGTTACGATGGCGACCTTCCAAGAGATGGATCCATCTGTAAAAACTATTGAAAATATGGACGAAATCGGTGCAGCCGTTTTACTGATCTTTTCATTGATGACCATTGGCGGGGGCTTCTGGATGGGGATTAATTATTGGCGTAAAACGTGTCAGGAACTTGTGAAGTTGCAATATACATCGGCTACTCCTGAAACGATTGAAGACTATTACAGAGCAAACGCAAAGGCTGTTCGGAAGGTCGGGGTTTCTGCCATTATATTGGCGCTCATGATTGGAGTGTTCTCGAATTTTAATAGCATCTTTGAAGTGATTGGCTCGGTGGTGTTCCTATTTGGAATTTGCATTTGCTTATTATCGCTTGCTCCAAAATCGCTGGCCAAACAAATTCAGAAACAAAATATTAGATAGTTTTGGAGGTTTTCAATGAAACTAGAGAAAGCAAAAAGTATTGCAGAAGTCTTGATGTGGCTTGGGTTAGTGCCGCAATGGATTTTCATGACCAGCCGTGGCGTCCCAGGAGGACTGTTGATTGCCATCTTCATCATGCCGATTCTCATGATCATGACATTTATCAGTTTCATGATGTACGTTTTCATTGCATTAGAAGAAAAATCGTTCAAAAACAATTGGTGGCAACTACTGCTCACAGGCACTTGGGTCACCTTTTTGTTATTGGTCTTCACTGGAGTAATTAGATTGGGATAAAAAGGTTTAGAAGGAAGAGGTTAGTGGAAGAACGACGTTTTGAAAAACAACCAGGTTTAGTAAAAATGGATAAGGTTGCACGGTCTTGATGTGGATTTCGTGGACCCTAGTTTTCTTTACGATGTTAGCAATGGTGTACTCTTTTTCACCAGATGGTCGAATGCTCCTTTTCATGCTGTATATTCTCGCAGCGGCAGCAGTGGGGTTTATTCTTAGCTTTTCGTTATTTAGTTGGATTTCGTTTCAACTAAAAACAGTGAACGCAACGGGATGGCAGTTACTCTTAACGGGTGGATTCCTCATTACGTACTTGCTGCTTTCGATGAGACTCTTTTATTAAGGGGAATCAAATGCAAGATGGCGCGGGTTATGGTACAATAATCCGGCAAGAAATAAGTGAACTTAGCGCACGAGTCGCACTCACTATTGGTGATGCAGCTCGTGCTTTTCGATTGAGTTAGAAAAAGTCGTTCACTTGATAGACGATTCAAAGATTGAAAAAGGAGATTAAGATGAGTTTCAAAATTGGAGATATTCAAATTGACAATAGCGTAGTTGTGGCCCCGATGGCTGGGATTTCGAACTCTGCTTTCCGTGTCACTGTAAAAGAATTCGGTGCTGGTTTAGTTGTGTGCGAAATGATCAGCGACAAAGGGATTCAATTCCGTAATGAGAAAACATTAAGCATGCTTCATATCGAGCCAAACGAGTATCCACTCAGCGTTCAAATCATGGGTGGTAACAAAGATACTTTAGTTGAAGCGGCCAAATACGTAGCTGAGAATACAGAAGCGGCGATTATTGATATCAACATGGGATGCCCTGTAAACAAAGTCATTAAGGCAGAAGCCGGAGCGAAATGGTTACTCGACCCAAATAAAGTATACGAAATGGTTGCGGCAGTAGTAGACGCAGTCGATAAACCTGTAACCGTGAAGATGCGTACAGGATGGGACCACGAGCATTTATATGCGGTCGAGAATGCCCTTGCTGCAGAACGTGCGGGTGCTAGTGCCGTTGTGATTCATGGCCGTACTCGTGTTCAAATGTATGACGGAAAAGCCGACTGGGAAATCCTTGGTGAAGTGAAGAAGAACTTAACGCGCATTCCTTTAATCGGAAACGGGGACGTTCGTAGCCCAGAAGATGCTAAACGCATGATTGATATTGCAGGCGTGGATGGCGTTATGATTGGACGTGCAGCCTTAGCGAACCCTTGGATGATTCGTCAAACGGTTCATTATTTAGAAACAGGAGAATTGCTTCCTGAAAATACCGTTCCAGAGAAAATCGAAATTGCAAAATTACACTTACAACGACTTGCAAACCTTAAAGGCGAAGCAGTCGCAACGAAAGAATTCCGTAAGCTTGCAGGCTATTACTTAAAAGGAGTGCCACGTGCTTCTAAGACAAAAGTAGCCATCAACGAAGCTGAGAATTTACAAACTGTAGAAGCGTTATTAGACCAATTCGTGGTAGAACATTTAGAACGTGAAGAACGTCAAAAACAACGCTTGGCAGAAATTTAAGCAAAAAGTCTTGAAATACTTTCAATAAAGCCTCTTCTTTTGGTACAATAAGGAGAGTTATGAAGAACAAGCAGCGTTCAAAGGAGGAACAAACGTGTCTTTCGAAGTAGAAACACAAGAAACATTAAATGACCAATTACAAGTTCGTCGTGAAAAAATGAGTCAATTACGCGAAAAAGGAATCGATCCTTTCGGTACTGGCTTCAAACAAAAAAATACAACTGAAGAAATCCACAAACAATTTGAAGGAGCTACAAAGGAATCACTTGCTGAGCAAGAGCCTGTAACCGTTCAAATTGCTGGACGGTTGATGACAAAACGTGGAAAAGGAAAAGCTGGTTTTGCCCACATCCAAGACGGCAAAGGCCAAATCCAAATTTACGTACGTAAAGATGCTGTTGGAGATGATGCGTACGAAGTCTTCACAAAAGCAGACTTAGGAGACATCGTTGGTGTTGTAGGGACTGTCATGGTCACAAACACTGGTGAGTTATCTGTTAAAGCAGAACAATTCGTTCATTTAACAAAAGCGCTTCGTCCACTTCCTGATAAATATCACGGATTAACAAACGTAGAACAACAATACCGTCAACGTTACTTAGACTTAATCAGTAACCGCGAAAGCTTTGACCGTTTCGTTACACGTAGTAAAATCATCCGTGAAATCCGTCGTTACTTAGACGAACGTGATTACTTAGAAGTTGAAACTCCAGTACTACACACATTAGCGGGTGGGGCAAATGCTCGTCCATTTATTACACACCACAATGCGTTAGATATGGAATTATACATGCGTATCGCTACTGAATTACACTTGAAACGTTTAGTAGTAGGTGGTATGGAACGCGTATACGAAATCGGACGTGTTTTCCGTAACGAAGGTATCGATACAACTCACAACCCAGAATTTACTTCAATCGAAATCTATACAGCTTACACAGACTACAAAGATGTAATGGATTTAACAGAAGGAATCATCTCAGACGTTGCCAAGAGAGTATTAGGTACAACATTAGTTCCTTATGGCGAACATGAAGTGGAATTAAAAGCTCCATGGAAGAGAATTCATATGGTAGATGCGATTAAAGAAGTAACAGGTGTTGACTTCTGGCCGCATATGACAGACGAAGAAGCACGCGCAATTGCGAAAGAAAAAGGCGTGAAAGTCGAAGATTCAATGACATTCGGACATGTCGTGAACGAATTCTTCGAAACATTCGTTGAAGAAACATTAATCCAACCAACATTCATCTACGGACATCCAGTGGAAGTATCTCCATTAGCTCGTAAAAATGATGAAGACCCACGCTTCACAGATCGTTTCGAATGCTTCATCTGTACAAAAGAATACGGAAATGGCTTCACTGAGTTGACTGACCCAATCGATCAACGTGAACGTTTCATGAAACAAGTAGAAGAAAAATCTGCTGGGAACGACGAAGCACATCCGCATGATGAAGACTTCATCCAAGCGTTGGAATATGGTTTATCTCCAACGGGTGGGGTAGGTATCGGAATTGACCGTTTAGTTATGTTACTAACAAACAGCCAATCAATCCGTAACGTCCTATTATTCCCAACAATGAAAAACTTAGACTAATATTGAATTTAGTGCCCCGTTTAAGGTTTGTCTTAGACGGGGTGTTTTTTTGTTTAACCGCAATTACCAAATATGGTAATTATCATATTTGATAATTATCATATATGATAATTTCGAAAAGTGATTCACGTAAACAGGACAGATTTAGAACACTAAAAGTAACAAATGTTCACAGGGTTGTAGTTGACTTTCCGTACATTTGAATATACTATGAGGGCAAGTTGGAAGAGAGAGCTTTTCCAGACTGAATGTTATAGACGAAAGAGACCTGCACGCGATTCGAGCATGGCTTGAATAGAGTGCTTTTTTACTAAAGGAGATCTAATGAAATATTTTAAGCAGTTTGGCTGGATTATGATTGTGACCTGTATTGGTGAAATCATGAAATATTACATCCCTCTTCCAATTCCAGCAAGCATCTATGGACTTGTCTTAATGATGGCTTTATTAATGACGGGTGTTGTTAAAATTGAAAAAGTGTATCAAGCAGGGACGTTTTTAATCGAGATTATGTCGTTAATGTTTATCCCGGCTGCCGTTGGAATTATCGAATCGTGGGATCAATTGCATCGTATTATTGTGCCAGTATCCATCATCACGATTATTACAACATTTGTAGTGATGATTGTTTCGGGAAAAGTAACGCAATACGTCCTCGAGAAAGGAGCCCAAGATGGTGAATCAACTCGTTCTTAATACAGCAACAATCGGGCTCGTGATTAGTATTATCGGTTTTGAAATTGGCGTATTTTTACGTGACCGATATAAATGGCCAATCTTCAATCCGCTACTTGTAGCGATTATTTTCGTCATTATCGTATTAAATGCCTTTAATATCGACTACGATAGCTATTATGCGAGTGCGGATAGCTTAAGCTATTTATTGACGCCAGCAACGGTTTGTTTAGCGATTCCGTTGTATCAACAAATCGAACAATTGAAAAAGCATAAAGGCGCCATCTTTGCAGGGATTACGGCAGGGGTGTTGACGAGTCTTTGCACGGTTTGGGTGTTATCATTGCTTTTCCAATTAACGCACGAAGAGTACGTAACTTTATTACCAAAATCGATTACAACTGCCATTGGAATGGGCTTGTCTCAAGAGTCCGGTGGATATGTGACGATTACCGTAGCGGTGATTATTCTTACAGGGGTTCTAGGAAATATGTTCTGTGAAATCATCTGTAAAGTAACAGGTATCACGCATCCAGTCGCAAAAGGAATCGCGATTGGGACATCTTCTCATGCGATTGGAACAGCGCGTGCGATGCAATTAGGAGAAGTCGAAGGCGCGATGAGTGGTTTATCCATTGTGATTTCAGGGATTATCACATTAGTAGGCGCACAAATTTTTGCAGGGTTTATTTAAGAAGTGGAGAAAAAGCAGAATTTCTGTTTTTTCTCCTTTTGTTTTGGCCTTTGTCATACAAATTTAATGGAATAGTATTCGAAAAATATATAGTATTTATGCGCATTTAGGGCTATGATGGACATGAACATACTTCATATAGAAAAGAGCGAGCGTTATGGAAAAACATTGGTGGCAAGAAGTCGTCGTTTATCAAATTTATCCACGGAGTTTTAAAGATTCGAACGGGGATGGAATTGGTGATTTAAGAGGGATTATTGAGAAGCTCGATTATTTACACACGCTTGGAATTGGAGCAATTTGGCTCTCTCCAGTATACAAGTCACCTAATGATGATAATGGTTATGATATTTCTGACTATGAAGACATCATGGACGAGTTCGGAACGATGGCGGATATGGAAGAATTGATTGCCAAAGCCGATAAACGCGGGATTAAAATTGTCATGGACCTTGTTGTGAACCATACGTCTGATGAACACCATTGGTTTATTGAGTCAAGAAAAGGAAAAGACAATCCGTACCGTGATTACTATGTGTGGGCAGATCCTGCAGAAGATGGCGGAGCACCTACAGATTTACAGTCAGTCTTTTTAGGTAGTGCATGGAAATACGATGAAGCAAGTGGTCAATATTTCTTGCATTTATTTAGTCAAAGACAACCTGATTTAAACTGGGAAAATGAAAAAGTGCGCCGTGAAGTGTATGACATGATGAATTTCTGGATTGACAAGGGTGTTGGCGGATTCCGTATGGACGTGATTGATTTAATCGGGAAAATTCCTTTAGAAGGGATTACGTCAAATGGGCCAAAATTGCATGAATACTTGCAAGAAATGAATAAAGCGACCTTCGGAGACAAAGATTTATTGACGGTTGGGGAAACATGGGGTGCGACGCCAGAAATCGCGAAGCTCTATTCAAACCCAGCACGCCATGAATTATCGATGGTCTTCCAGTTTGAACATTCGCTTTTAGATAATGAGCCAGGGAAAGAGAAGTGGGACCTTAAACCGCTCGATGTAAGTGAATTAAAGGCGGTTCTTTCAAAATGGCAAACGGAACTTGGGAACGAAGGGTGGAATTCACTATTCTGGAACAACCATGATCTACCAAGAATCGTGTCACGTTGGGGAAACGACAAGGAGTATCGTGTTCGCAGCGCTAAAGCCTTCGCCATTCTGCTTCATATGATGAAAGGGACTCCTTATATTTATCAAGGCGAAGAGCTTGGATTGACGAATACTCCGGTTTCTAGCATTGAGGAATTGGATGATATCGAGTCCATCAATATGTATCATGATCGTATCGCAAGAGGATTTAGCGTGGAGTCGATTATGGAGTCGCTTAACGCGAAGGGTAGAGACAATGCGCGTAGACCGATTCCGTGGACTGCCGAAGCAAATGGTGGATTTACAACAGGAACGCCATGGTTAGCGCTCAACCCGAACTACAAAGAGATCAACGTAGAGGCGGAACTCCAAAATCCAGACTCTGTATTCCATACGTATCGAAAACTCATTCAGCTTAGAAAAGACCATCGAATCGTGGTTTGGGGCGATTATGAGCTACTTGAGACTTCTTCTAATGTGTTCGCATATTATCGCACGCTTGGGGAAGAAAGATGGTTGACGGTCGTGAATTTATCTGATTTTGAGGGAGAAGTCTCTGTAGATGCCCGATTTAATAAGGTTTTGGTGGCAAATACAGAAAACGAGGTCACAGATTTACACGCTTACACGCTTTCTCCATGGCAAGCGTTCGTTGTGGAATTGTCTGGCAATTGAAAAAACTTTCATATATAATGTAAGTGCATAAAACTAAATGAAAAGAATTGTGTTTTTTTGTAAAAAGTTAATTTTTTACAAATTGCCCTATAGAGTATTGCAATTACAGTTATATTTGTGATATCATACTTTTTTCATTCTACAAATATGAAAAAAATATGGTATAATGGTCTGAATAAAAATAAAAGGAGAAAGGGGATGGACGATGAAAGCATTTTTAGCAAAATTACAAGAAGGTTTTAAATCATTAGGATTAGCGAGTCAATTGGGAATTACACTTGGCCTCTCTTTAGCGATGTTAGCAGGTGTTTACGGTATTTCACAAGCGATGAGTCCGATGCAAAAAGTCACTCAAGTCGTAGAAGTACAAACAAGTGCGCCAGCAAATTCGTCAACTCCTTCAAGTAGTACTGAAAAGAAAGCAGTCACCGAGAAAAAGCAAGAGACAACTCAAGCTCCAACAACTGAAACAGTAACCACAGAAAAACAAGTGGTAAGTGAAGAAGAAAAGAACACAAGGGACATTCAAGGAAATTTTGTGCAGGCAACTCCAAGCCAAGAACGCAGAAGAGAAGAGTCAGAAAATGGTTCTCAAACGAAGGAGGTAACTTCAACTCAAGCGCCTACGGTTACTTCAAATTCTGAAACAGGAGTAACACCACCGAAACGCTTGAAACCGTTAGGAAATACGGGAAAAGAGTTTGCGACATTAGACCAAGCTACAGCGTGGATGAAAGATCAGTTAGATCAATCAGCTAAAGATCAAGAAGCTGGAAAGCAAAATTGGGTTTACTCTGGAAGAGCGTTTGAGATTCCATGGAGTGACGGTTCTAAGACGGCAACTGTTGATTTAACGAAAATTGAGTTTTACACACCGAATCCCGCACCAACAGAGACAACTTCTGCTGAGACGATTGAACCACCTCAAACAGATTCTTTATAATAACGAGCACGTTGGTAGTCATACCAAAGTGCTTTTTTATTGTTCTAAGAATAGGCAACAAAAGGGGAATATGTTAGAATAAACTTATCTTATTAGAGGAGTGAATATAAGTGGAAAATAAAGGGCGTCGTATTTTAAGTGGGATTATCACAGTTGTGATTATTCTAGTGTATGCATTTTTACGTTTCCAACGTTATCAAGCAAGACATGAGCATCAAAAAGCGCAACAAGAACAAGTTAAAAATTCTCAAGTGGTGCAACAAGCGCTGCAAGATAACCAAAATAAATTAAACGAAGCAGCTGCTAAAATTAAACAAGCAGCGGATAGCGTTAAAGACAAAAAATCAACAACTGAATCAGAAGAGTTGAAGAATGCTGAGATGAATAAAGCTATCGAAGGTGGATATAGCGTTGTCAAAAAAAATGATAAATTCTATATTGTTAAAGATAATGATTTTTCAACTGCTACTGAATTAATAGGAGTTACAGAAGCGTTAGTAATTCCTACGAAAGATGAAACCAAGAATAAAGAATATAACTTACTAGTTTTGAAAAAAGATGGCGAGTATCGTATTGTAGATGAAACTAAAGGTGGGAAAGATATTTTAGTTCTAACAGGCGAAACAATCACTGAAAGTACAACATTTACAGTCAAAGACAAAACAGTGTATATCAATTAAAGGATATGAGAAAAGGCGTTCAGAAACGAATCACTGGAGATAAATAACGCAAGGGACAAGGAACGAGTCGTGCGGCTATTTGTCGAAGTGGACGTCGTTTCTGCCTTTTCGAGTTCAACTACAGGATGTGAGCAATCGCGTTCAGAAATGGAACGTTGGACTCGAACGCCGGAAGGAACGTGAAACGTTCTGCGGACGTTTGAGGAAACGCACGCCATTTCTGCGATTGTGAGCTCAACTACACAAGGATGTGAGCAAAAAGGACATCAGCAAATTTGCTGATGTCCTTTCTTTTATCTTTCGATATACTTATTTACTTCTGAGCCAGCATCGTCACAAATCTCATCTTAATGCGATTGCCGTTCTCGTCTGTTTTATGGAGTTGGCCAAAATCTTCATTATATTTATGCAATGTCCAGCCAGCGTAGTAGTCCTTCAATTCTCCGCTTGCAAATGTCTTAGGGAAGTTCACTGGGCATGGCGCGTCTTCTGTCGACATGGCCGCCACGATTAGGTTAAACCCGCCAGGTGCGGTATGTGATTGCATATTTTCAATCACATCTGGAATTGCATAGGGATCTAAGAACATCAAAACCACTGTTGAAATAATGACGTCATAGAGTCCTCCTGGAATATCTGCACTCTCGATGTTATACGGCTGAATATTAATATCAAGCCCTTCCGCTTCTGCGACCTGTGCTAATTTTGCGAGGCTCATTGAGTTGATGTCGAGCGAAGTCACATCGAATCCTTTTTTCGCCAAGTACAAGCTGTTTCTTCCTTCGCCACTTCCAAGGTCGAGCACCTTTCCTTTTGAAAACTTCGGTGTAGCCTCAATAACCTCTGAGTGCGTATGAGTGAGGTCGTATTTTTTAGCAAAATAATCTTCCAGCGTAGAATAAAAAGTCAGGTAACATTTCAAGTCGTCACTAGCTGGTGAAACGCGGTGCCATGCTTGAGGTTCGACGAATGGAATCTCAGACTCTTTGGTGAAGAGATGTTCCGCTAAAACATTCCCTTCTTCGTCTAGTTCATAAAAAGTAAGCGCGCCTTCTAAAATCGTGAGGTGTGCCCAAGTGCCCACTTTTGTATTATGCATTTTTTGGAATGCCTCTGGTAGGGTCGTCGCCGTCCAAGTCGGCATTATTTTATAAGGAATTAATTCGTGTTCCACAGGAAAGCTCCTTTCGAGGTTGTCATCCTCATTGTACAAGAAAATAAAAAGGTAGAGAAATATAAGCTATTATATAGTAGATTTCATTTTTGATATAACCATTAGTTATAACTAGTGATAAAAAAGTGTTAATTGACTAGAAGATGATTTGCTGGTATCCTATTAACATGTTTATAAGACACGTTGATGAGAAGAGTAAAAGTGGAACTTTTCAGTAGAGAGTCTCGGTTGGTGAGAAGAGACATTAGTGGAAGCTTTGAAGATGGCCTCGGAGTGTTAATCGTCGAATGATTAGACGATTACGGGTAAGCCCGATACAGCTTTCTGTTTTGATTGAAACAGGCTGAGATAGTGTTTGTGAGAATACTATAAACAAAGGTGGTAACACGAGAATTTGACTCGTCCTTTTGCTAACCCATGTTAGTGAGGGGGCGATTTTTGTTTGAACAAAAGAAAGGAGCACACATGATTAAATTAGAAAATATCGACGTGACCTTTACGCAAGGTAAGAAAGTCGTAAAAGCCGTTCGAAATGTTTCTGTCAATGTGGAAGACGGGGATATCTATGGAATTATCGGATATAGTGGTGCTGGTAAAAGTACGCTAGTTCGTACCATTAACTTACTTCAACGTCCTACTAGTGGAAATGTGGAAGTCAATGGCGTAGATTTATTGAAATTGAAACCAAATGAATTGCGTGACGCACGTAAGAAAATTGGGATGATTTTCCAACACTTCAACTTAATGAATACGTTAAGCGTCTTTGACAATGTGGCTTTCCCGCTGAAAAAAGCGAAGAAACCGCTAGTGGAAGAAGGAGAAACAGCTGTTGATCCAAACGCGGAACCAAAATTGGTGAAGTTAACGAAGAAAGAAATTAAAGAGAAAGTGGATTCTCTCTTACAATTGGTTGGTCTTGAAGATAAAGCAAACAGCTATCCAAGCCAACTATCTGGGGGACAAAAACAACGTGTGGCGATTGCCCGTGCGTTAGCCAACGACCCAGACGTATTGCTCTGTGACGAAGCGACAAGTGCGCTTGACCCTAAAACAACTTACTCAATCTTAGAGTTGTTGAAGAAGGTAAACGAGCAATTAGGAATTACGATTGTGATTATCACGCATGAGATGCAAGTCGTAAAAGAAATTTGTAATAAGGTGGCCGTAATGGAAGACGGTGAAGTGATTGAGCAAGGAACAGTGCTTGATATCTTTACAAACCCACAACGCAACTTAACAAAAGACTTCATTGACACAGCAACTCATATCAACCAAGGAATTGAAACAGTTCTCTCACACGAACAGTTATTGAATCTGAAAGATGGAGATTACTTAGTGAAAATTTCATTCGTCGGTGCTTCAACAGGGGAACCGTTGATTACGAAATTATCGACTCAATTCCAAGTGGCAGCGAATATCTTATTCGCCAACGTGGAAATCATCCAAGAAACTCCAGTAGGAACATTATTGGTTGGTTTATCAGGCGAACAAGAAAGCATCGAAAATGCACTTTCTTACATTAAAGGACAAGGCGTTTCAGTAGAAGTCTTAGAAGAAAAGGGAGGTGCCTAAGATGAATTTATTAGCCTATATCGATTTTAAAACTTGGTTTCCAAACATCGACGCAAAAGTATGGGCGGAAATTCAAAAAGCAACAATTGATACATTAATCATGGTTGGATTAACAGGTTTAATCGCTGGTATCTTAGGAATCGCTTTAGGTGTGACACTGGTTGTTACGCGTGAAGGAAACATCCTTGAAAACAAAGGATTGTACTTGGTACTTGATAAAGTGGTGAACTTATTCCGTTCGATTCCATTTATCATCCTTGCCATGTTACTGATTCCAGTAACTCGTGCAATTGTAGGAACAACCATTGGTATTCCAGGAGCGATCGTTCCGCTAGTATTCGCAACCGTTCCATTCTACTCTCGTCAAGTGCAATTAGCGTTGACCGAAGTAGATAAAGGGGTTATCGAAGCGAGTGAAGCAATGGGATGTACACCGCTAGAAATTATCTTCCGCGTGTACTTAAAAGAAGGCTTGCCAAGCTTAATCCGTGCAAGCTCACTAACAATTATCAGCTTAATTGGTTTAACAACCATGGCCGGAGCGTTTGGTGCCGGCGGTATCGGTAACGTAGCCATCTCACGAGGTTATAACCGATTCCAAGGAGACGTTATCGTGGTAGCCACAATTATCATGTTAATCATCGTCTTCATCTGCCAAGCAATCGGTGACTATTTAGAGAAAAAAGCCACTAAATAAAAACCAGGATACGAGGGCGAACGCTCAGGACTGAATCACTGGACCGAAACGACGGAAGGAACGTGAAACGTTCTGCGTACGTTTCGGGAAGTGGATGTCAGTCCTGTGAGCCCGAGTTCAACTACACTGAATTCGAGCCCAACAGCCCGCGTTCAACTAACCAGGATGCGACCAATCTCATCCAAAAACAAAAAACAAACCAAAACAAAAAGGGGAAAACAAAATGAACATTAAAAAATTATTCGTAGCTGCAGCGGCAGCATTAACATTAGCGGCATGTGGAGCTGCACAAACATCAAACTCTGGAAGCTCAGCTTCATCAGAAGCAAAACAAGAAAACAAACACGTTAAAATCGGGGTTAACGCTGGTAACCACGAAGTTTGGGACGATGTTATTGCTCGCTTGAAAGAAAAAGAAGGTATTGAAGTTGAATTAGTAGAATTCACTGACTACGTACAACCTAACCAAGCGTTAGAAAATGGCGACGTTGATTTGAACTCATTCCAAACAATTATTTACCTAGAACGTTTCAACAAAGAACAAGGAACACACATCAAACCAATCGGCTACACAGTTATTGCTCCAATGGGTGTTTACTCTAAGAAAATCAAAAACGTAAGTGAATTAAAAGATGGCGATACAATCGCTATTCCTGAAGATACTTCAAACAACTCACGTGCATTACGTTTACTACACGCAGCTGGCGTAATCAAATTAAAAGATCCTAACAACACTTTAGCAACTAAAGATGATATCGTTGAAAATCCTAAAAACATCCAAATCAAAGAATTACCTGCTGGACAAACAGCTCGTGCTTTAGATGATGTTGCTGCTTCATTAATCAACAACGGTTTCGCTGTTGAAGCTGGATTCCAACCAACAAAAGATGCTATCTTCATCGAACAAATTACTGATTCTTCACAACCTTACTACAACGTAATCGCTGCTAAAGAAGGTAACGAAAACAACGAAGTTTACAAAAAAATCGTAGAATACTACCAATCACCAGAAACAGCTAAGAAAATCGAAGAAGTTTCAAAAGGTGCTAACGTACCAGTTTGGGAAAAAGCTAAATTAAACAACTAGGATGCGAGATATCGCGTTCAGAAATCGAACACTGGAAAATCCTTCACAGTGCGAAGGATTTGAAACAAAAGAGAAGGAACGTGAAACGTTCTGCGTACGTTTCGGGAAGTGAACGTGATTTCTGCGATGGCGAGCTCGACTACTAGGCTGTGAGCCCGAGTTCGACTACTAGTTGAGAGAAAAAGCAAAATGTAACTTATATGTTACATTTAGAAAAAACAAAACCTTAAGAGGCGTGCCTAGCATGCCTCTTTATTCAATGAAAGAAGGCAAAGACGATGAGTGAAATTAAACAAAAAGCACAAGCGTTAGAAGAATATCTTGTCGCAACAAGAAGACATTTCCATGAAAATCCAGAATCAAGCTTAAAAGAGTATGAAACTGCAGCCTACATTCAAAAAGAATTAACATCATTTGGAATCCCATTTGAAAAGGTGGGGGAAACAGGTACTTTAGCCATTATTAAAGGTGGTAAAGGAGAAGGAAAGAAAGTTTTACTTCGAGCTGACATCGATGCGCTCGAACTTCCTGACTGCACTGGTAAACCTTATGCGTCTAAACGTCCAGGATTAAACCATGCTTGTGGACATGATGCGCATACGACAATGGGGCTAGGAACGGCTAGAGTCTTGAATGAATTGAAAGATTCATTTGCAGGGACCGTCTTAATCGCGTTCCAACCTGCAGAAGAAATCGGTGCGGGAGCGAAGCAATTTGTCGCTTCTGGAAAAATCGATAATATCGATGAATCCTTTGCAATTCACGTAAATTCAGGACTACCCGTTGGATCGTTTGCGGTTGAAGGTGGACCAGTGAATGCTTCATGTGATATTTTTAAAATCAAAATCACAGGAAAGAGCGCGCACGTTGGACGTCCTCATTTAGGACATGACGCGCTAGTAACAGCCAGTGAAGTTGTCGTTGCATTGCAAACCATCGTCGCACGCGAAGTGAATCCAATCGACCGTGCTGTTGTCGGAGTTGGTAAATTAAATGCGGGAACTCGTTACAATATCGTTGCCAACGATGCTGAAATCGAAGGAACGATTCGTGCATTCAGTCATGAAACGCGTGCGCACTTGAAAGAAGCTGTCACACGTATCGCAAAAGGTATTGCTGAACTGAACCGTTGCGATTTTGAAATTGATTGGTATGATGCGGCTGCTCCAGTGATTAATACTCCAGAGCTAGCAGAAGAATTCCAAAAAGTAGTTTCGAAAGTAGAAGGAATCGACAACTTAATTACAAAATACGAATCATCTATGGGTGCTGATGATTTTGCGGATTACTTAGTGAATAAACCGGGTGTTTATGGATTGCTAGGTAGCCAATCTGGCGAAGACACAGCTTATGGACATCACCATGAAAAATTCGATATTGATGAACGAGTATTAGCATTAGGCGTTGAAATCGAAGTGAAGTATTTCTTAAGCAGACTTGCATAGAAAGTTAGAGAAGAAGGTCGAAAGGGTTTTCGACCCTCTTTTTTACTTAAAAACGTTAAAAAAAATTAATATTTGTGGAAATGTCATAGGCAAGAAAGAAGCCATATGCTATAATTCTTTTGTGTCTGAAAATAGAACAGTTGTTTTTCAGAAAGAGAATGTGTAAGTTGATTTAGGAGGATAAAATGATTCCATTATTAGAACGATTAGCGGAAAATTGTGCAGAAGATAAAGTAGTATACAAACATGACTTGATGTTGGAAGAAGAATTGACCGCTAGCCTTGTCTGGGAGTACTCAGATAAGCTAGCGGCATACTTAAATGAAACGTATAAAGGAAATAAATCTCCAATCGTAGTCTATGGACATAAACATCCATTTATGTTGGTGTACTTCTTGGCTTGTGTAAAATCAGGTCATGCCTATTGCCCGGTTGATGTAAATACACCAATCGACCGCGTTGAAGATATCATTGCGACAGTAAAGAGTCCCGTTGTGCTCGTAAGTGAAGAAATTTCACTAGATGTACCAACGTTGACGGTTTCTGAAGCAAAAGAAGTGATTGCTTCTACGACGGAACGTATTTCAAAAGACCATTATGTTCAAGGTGAAGATGTTTTCTATATTATCTTTACTTCAGGAAGTACAGGAAAGCCGAAAGGAGTTTCGATTACTTACAATAACTTGAACCACTTTTTAGATTGGTATACAGGTTATTACAGAGAGAAAGGACCACAAGTGTTTCTTGGACATCCACCGTTCTCATTTGATTTATCAGTAATGTCACTTTGGCCAGCGCTTTATATGCATGCGCCACTTGTTCAAATTGATAAAGAACACTTGCAAGATTTCAAAGTGTTATTTAAAACATTAGAAGAATCAAAAGCGACTGTATGGATTTCAACGCCATCATTTGCGGAAATGTGCTTAGTGGATCCAAGTTTTAACCAAGAATTGCTCCCTGAATTAGAGCAATTTGTGTTCTGTGGGGAGAAGTTATTTAGCGCCACTGTTGAAAAATTAATGGAACGGTTCCCGCGTGCGGAAGTGGTGAACACGTATGGTCCAACGGAATCAACCGTTATGGTAACATGGATGCCATTAACAAGAGAATTATTAGAGAAGTATCCAGATAATCTACCAGTAGGTGTGATTAAGCCTGGAACAACCGTGTTAATTGATGGCCCAGAAAGCGGAGAAATCATCATTTACGGAAATACAGTCGCAAAAGGTTATTATGAAAACCCTGAAATGAATGCGAAACATTTCTTTGAAGTGGATGGTGAGCGTGCGTACCGTACGGGAGATGTGGGACATTTCGAAGGAGATTTATTATTCTGCGAAGGACGAATCGATTTCCAAATCAAATTACATGGTCACCGTATCGAGTTGGAAGATATCGATAATAACTTATTAAAGAATCCGAAAATTCGTCAAGCTGCAACTGTTCCAGTACTAATGGATGGAAAAGTAAAATCCATTACGTCATTTGTCGTGTATAATGAACCGATCGAAAAACGTTTTGAAACAGTTAAACTCGTGAAAAAAGAATTGGCGCAACATGTGCCGGAATATATGATTCCAAAGAAAGTCGTCTTCTTAGACGAAATGCCATTAAATAACAATGGTAAAATTGATAAAAAACAATTGAAGGAGCTTGTGTAGTCGATGCATTATTTTGAAGGTCTCTCTTTCTTCATGACGCTAGGACTCGTTTTGATCATAGCGTTCATATTAAATGTCTTTCAAAAATCTACGTATTATCTATCATTACTATTCTCAGTAGTGATGGTCTATTTCGTGTTTATTAAAACGCCGGACCAACTGATTGCGCTATTGGGATTTGTAGTGTTAGGGTACATTTTGATGCAGATGACCTCTAAGCTGAAGGATCGCAAGAAGACAATGCCGATTATGGTGTTGTTAGCAGGATTGCCGTTAATTGTGGTGAAAGTTTTACCTGTGTTTCATGTGAATGGATTTGGATTTTTAGGAATTTCTTATATGACCTTCAAATTAGTCCAAATCATTATCGAGATATATGACGAGTTGATTGAAAAACCACTGTCTGTTCTCGATTACACGCATTTCTTGTTATTTTTCCCAGCGCTAAGTTCTGGACCGATTGACCGTAGTCGACGTTTTATGGATGATTGGCACAAACAAAGAAGCCGAGGGGAGTACTTAGAACTCGCAGGTACTGGTATTTTTAGATTAGTATTAGGTTTATTCTATAAGTTGGTATTATCCGGAATGGTATTTCAACATATGAACGGGCCGGTAGAAAAAGATGTGACCTATCTTATCGGTTATATGTATCTTTATACCGCGTACTTGTTCTTTGACTTTGCTGGATATAGTTTAATGGCGGTAGGGGCAAGTAATATTCTAGGTGTTGAAACGCCGATGAACTTTAATTTTCCATTTATCAGTATCGACATCAAAGACTTCTGGAACAGATGGCATATTACGCTATCGACATGGCTACGTGACTTTGTGTTCTCGCGTGTTGTAATGCGGTTTATGCGTAAGAAAGTATTCAAGAAGAGACTGACGACGGCGATGGTGGCCTATATGATCAATATGACCTTTATGGGATTTTGGCATGGGGTGACGCTGGACTACATCATCTACGGTGTGTATCACGGGGTACTGATGGCGTCATTTGAATGGTATCAGAAGAAGTCGAAGTTTTATAAGAAAAACAAGAATAAGACATGGTATAAAATCACAAGCTGGCTCATTACGATGCATTTAGTAATGTTAGGATTCTTGATTTTTTCAGGAAAACCATTATTATGGATAAGTAAATTAATTTCAATGCAATAGGAGGGATTTCCGTGGAAGAAAGAATTTTAGAAATTTTAGAAGAAATTTGCGAAGATGAAGTAGTATACGAAGATAAAGACATCAACTTAAAAGAAGAAGGGTTAATGGATTCATTAGCATTCGTTGAACTTCTTGTTCGCTTAGAAGAGTTTGGTATCGAAGTGGCTCCAACAGAAGTGACTTATGAAGAAATCGATACTCCAAATAAAATTATTAAGTACGTTTCTGAAAGAACAAATTAATATATTGTTACAAATAAAATGTAAAGAATCGGTTCGAGTTATACTTGGACCGATTTTTCTTTTAGTTTATTGCATGTTTTAAAGAGTTATAGATTTTAGCGGAAATCATGCTATAATGGAAAAAACTATTGAAGGATGAATATATTTTTATAGATTGTAGGAGGTTTTTACAGAATGAATTATTTCGAGGGACTTGAATTTTTCCTTTTCTTATTAATTGTTCTTTGCGGTGGATTTGTATTAAATTTTTTTGGGAAAAAGAAAGAGGTTTATATACTTGCAATCTCGCTAATTTTTGCAGGGACAATTTATGGGCAAAGCAAAAAAATGGTTGTTTACCTCGTGGCGTTTATTATTTATCAATATCTTCTTGTGATGCTGTCCAATAGGTTAGAAAAAAAGTGGTTAAAAACATTGAGCCTATTATCTGTTGTCCCGTTAGTAATTAATAAGATATTCGCGATTACGAGTCTTCACTTAATGGCTTTTATCGGAATTTCTTATATGTCATTTAAAACAATACAGATAATGATAGAGATATCAGATGGTATTATTAAGGAAAAATATAGTTTCTTGGATTATTTACAATTTTTATTGTTTTTCCCAACTGTTAGTTCAGGTCCGATTGATCGTAGTAGAAGATTCTTTGATGATATTAAAACAATTATGCCAAGAGAAGCTTATTTGGAATTAGCAGGAACTGGCGTTTATAGGGTAGTCCTAGGGCTTCTGTATAAAATTATGTTTTCAACATATGTTTATCAAATGTTATCGGCTTTAAAAAACACAGGAACTTTAACTTATTCTGTGAAGTATATGTATTTATACACATTGTATCTTTTCTTTGATTTTGCCGGGTACAGTTTAATGGCGGTAGGAACTAGTAATATCTTGGGGGTTCAAACTCCTATGAATTTCAACAAACCATTTTTGAGTATAGATATTAAAGATTTCTGGACAAGATGGCATATTACTTTATCAACTTGGTTAAGAGACTTTGTTTTTTCTAGAGTGCTAATGAATGCGATGAAGAAAAAGTTGTTCAAAAGCAGATTACAAAATGCTTCATTTGCATATATGGTTAATATGTGTGTGATGGGTTTTTGGCACGGATTAAGTATAAGTTATGTTATTTATGGGGTGTATCATGGTTTCTTGATGGCAGGGTTTGAATGGTATCAAAAGAAATCAAAATTCTATAAAAAGAATAAGAATAAAACATGGTATAAACTAACTAGCTGGTTTGTCACAATGCACTTGGTGTTTATTGGTTTCTTTATTTTCTCTGGAGAACCATTAAAGTTAATAATGTCGATTTTAAAAAGATAATTAAAATTTGAAGATTGGAGAAAGTGTAGAATAAGATGATAAAATTAAAAGCATTTTTAACATCAATTGTACTCGTTATAATAACGCTTATCTTGCTAAGTATGACTTATGTAAAGAAAGTAGACGATTATTATAAAGTAAATGACAATAGCATTCGTTATAGTACTAATTATGAAAAATATAAAAGCAAGGATATTCTAACGAGTAATATTGACGTGAATACTTTGGTATTATTAGGGTCTTCGGAGTTAGTAGCTACGATTAATGAGGATTATCATCCAAATAAAATTTTTAATTATAAAGATTTTAATATCATGCAAATTGGAACGAGTTATTCTCAAAATATCATTCAAGCAACCACTTTAGCATCAATTGAAGAAGGAATGAAGAAGCGAAAGGTTGCTATTATTGAATCTGTACAATGGTATGAAAAAGATGGTACGCATCGGGATGCATTTTTGAATAAAGCTTCGCAAGAACATATTTATAATGCGTTGACGAATGATAAAATTAGTAAAGAAACTAAAGAAAAACTGATTGATAGAATTATTGAAATCACAAAGGGAAATAAACAACAAAACGACCTCTATAAAAAGTACAAAAAAGTTTTAGTAGAGAATGAAGGGACTTTTATCGACCGTTTATTGATGGGTTTTGATAAAATGCTTTATTCCTTTAAATTAAAATTAATGTTTTATCGAAATCATAGTAAATCAGATTATCCAGTAAGCGGAGAAGCAACTCCAAACTATAACTGGGAAGAGATGGCTGAAAAATTTGTGGATGAAGTGAAAAAGAAAACAAATAACAATGAGTTTGGAGTCGATAATAAATATTATGATACGTACTTAAGAGAAAGACTTGATTCGTTGAAAGGCGCATATAAAGATATTGATTATACTGAATCGCCAGAGTACTCAGATTTTGAGATTTTCTTAACGGTGGCAAAAGAATTGGGAATTGAAGTTGAAGTGATTATTTTCCCAGTTAATGGTAAATGGAATGACTATACTGGAGTTTCCAGAGAGATGCGTGAAAAGACTTATAGAAAAATCGAGAGTGTAGCTAATCAGTTCGGCGTAAAAGTGTTAAACTATGGTGACAGAGAATATGAGGATTATTTCTTGTTTGATGTGATGCACGTGGGTGTGAAAGGATGGATGGAAGTTGAAAAAAATCTATATGAATTTTCTAAATAATGCAACGGATAAACAAAAGTTCGTTCTATGGACTGCTTTCTTCTATGTGGTTATTTTAGGTTTAGTTATCTATTGTTTAGTAACTGATTTCTCGAATGTTCAGGAGTTTATTTATAGTGAATTTTAGTGATAATCAATATGACTTTGATCACTGCTTTAAGTATAAAAAAGAGGGGGCAATCCCCTCTTTTTTGTTTAGAATTTAATATTTAATAGTTCGTTTACTTCGTTATAGGTGGATTGGATTCGCTCAAGCGTTTCTTTATCGACGGTATGCTCTAGAGGGCCTCCTGGCATATAGTTTTCAGCGAGAAAAATTTGGTAATCATAGGCTTGTCTTCCTTCGAAGGTCCGGTCTATTCTTGTGCGGGAAACCCATGTTGGATGGGCTTTAACACTTGTGAGTGTGGTCTTTCCCTTTTCTTTTTCGATAGTAATATCCATTATCACACCACGTTCTGTCCAAATATCATCAAGCGTTTCAAGTCGTTGGTTAGAAAGGAGATTCCCCATCGAGTAGATGATGAATTTCTTTTCACCGTCTTTAGTGATAGTTTCGGTCGGTTCAATGACGTGTGGATGTCCGCCAAAAATCACGTCCGCACCCCATTCAATCATTTGGTGATACGTATCAATTTGTCCTTGTGTTGGATGAAGGTGATATTCTTCTCCCATTTGTGGCAACACAATCGTAAAGTCGGCAATTTCTTCAGCGCGTTGGATGAGTTGCTTCACTTTTTGCATATTCAAATCGTATAAGTGGTTGTTATATTCTTCGTCGGTAAGGCTTGCTTCGATTCCGTTGAAGCCATACGCAAATCCAAGGATAGCGACTTTAATGCCATTGACTTCTTTTACAAGAATGCCTTCAGATGGGTCGACTTTTACCCCGAAAATATCAAGTCCGTTTTTACGAAAAGCATTGGCTGTGTATTTCAACCCTTCGATGCCTGTATCAAGAATATGATTATGCGCTAAGTCGAGTACATCGTATCCTGCGTCTTTGATGCTTTGAATCACTTCTTCTGGCGCATTGAAAATTGGATATCCAGCAAGGGGTTCGTTTGGGTTGATGGTTCCTTCGAAATCTCCAATCGCAAGGTCCGCGCTGGATACGAGTGGGGTAATTTGTTCATAGTCATTTTTGAAATCATATGATGTCCCATCAAATGCACTTCCATAAACAATATCATGATAGAGCATATCTCCGCTTGCGGTGATGCGAGCAACTTGCTTATTCGTTGGTGGTGACTGCAGTTTATTTGGTGTAGCATCTTGGTTTTGTTCGCCCGAAGTCTTTTGTGTTTGAACAGTCTCTATGCTTTCTTGCGCGGAGGGACGAGTAAGGAATCCTGCCGTAATCGTAAATGCAGATAAGATACAAACCCCATAAAATTCCATTCGCTTAATCTTGTCATTCTGTGAATTGCCTCTCATATATTCCCCTCCAATACCTGTTGTAACTGTATTATACCCCGAATTAATTCCTATTTAAATAGTAATTTTGGAATATGAAGAAATAAATAATTTAATCACAATATCCTCTAGAATTACTCAGCTGATAGCTATATAATTTAGTTGAAGGCAGTAGGTGATAGTTTTTTATAGGAAATTGTTATAGGAAGGGTGTAGGGAAATGGATAAGTCGATTAGGTTTCTTCTAAGAATCTTCTGTTGTTTTGCTGCTTTGATTATTTTAGTTCTAGTGCGGGTTAGAGTAGCTAGTGTGTATGGAGAAACGGGAGCCTCGATTCATTCTAGGGACGAGATTGTTCATCTAGAAGAAGAAATTCTTAATATGTCTCGCGATGGTGACGAACATATAGAAGGTGTTGATTTTGAACATGCGGTCGAGACGTACTATGATGTACCGCTGTTTAAAGAGGAAAAGAATCTAGATAGCGAAGAGATTGAACGTCTCGTAACAGATAGTCACTACAAATGGGTGGTTCCGATAAAGAATCCTTCATTGGAGAAAGAGGCGCATCTTTATATAGGAGGCCCAGCAAATTCGTCGGAAATAGAAGCTAAAGTGAAGCAGGGATATCTGACAAAAGAAGAAGGAGAAAAACTGATTCAGTCACAAGGAAAATGGACAGTTGCATATGTGAGCACTTATGAGAAAAATAAGCATTCGATTGTGACAGCGGCACAGGAAGTGATTGCCAGAGAGAACTTGAATGTTGAAAAGATTTTGTTTGTTGTGCCCAAAGAACTACAAATTCCGGTAGTGCTTATAAAAGTTGATGGGGAATACCAAGTGATGTTTCATGAGTTTCCTTTAGTAGAAGGTGGCATCTCAAATGTAAAAGGTGAGTTATCACTTGATCGGTTCTATCCGTTTAATGAGGCTAAAGAAGTAGTGCGCGAGTTCGCTAAGGAACATCAATTAGGTTTGACAAGTGGTGATGCGAGACCGAATGGCGTTGTCGTTCCGTGGAAAGAGTCTTCCATTGTTGTGGTAGGTATAGGGGTTGCTGGATTCGTCCTTTATAAACTGTTTCGAAAAAAGATAGCGCAACCAAAAGTTCCTAAACCTTAAAAAACTGTAATAAAACGACAAAGGGTGGAAAAATAAAAGGAAATACGTTATAATAAGACCGTTAAAAATAAATGCTGTAAGCATCAAGGAGGAACTAAAACATGAGTCGTTTAGTAAGCATGACTGAAATGTTACAAAAAGCTAAAGAAGGTAAATACGCTGTTGGTCAATTCAACATCAACAACTTAGAATGGACACAAGCAGTATTAACAGCAGCTCAAGAAGCTAACTCACCAATTATCTTAGGTGTATCTGAAGGCGCTGGTAAATACATGGGTGGTCCTACAGTTGTTTCTGCTATGGTAAATGCATTATTAGATGCAATGAACATCACTGTTCCAGTAGCATTACACTTAGACCACGGTTCTTCAGTAGAAGTATGTAAACAATACATCGACGCTGGATTCAGCTCAGTAATGTTTGACCACTCTCACTTCCCAATCGATGAAAACATCGCGTTAACTAAAGAAGTTGTAGAATATGCACATCCAAAAGGAGTTTCAGTTGAAGCTGAAGTAGGTACTGTAGGTGGTACTGAAGATGGCGTAACTGGAGGAATCAACTACGCTGACTTAAACGAATGTGTACGTATGGTTAAAGAAGCTCACATCGATGCTTTAGCAGCAGCTTTAGGTTCTGTTCACGGAACTTACTCAGGTGAACCAGTATTAGGTTTCGATGAAATGTTAGCAATCTCAGAAGCTACAGGGGCTCCATTAGTATTACACGGTGGATCAGGTATCCCAGAATACCAAATCAAAAAAGCAATCGAACGTGGACATGCTAAAATCAACGTTAACACTGAATTACAACAACAATGGACAGCAGCAGTTCGTGCTAAATTAAACGCAGACGCTGGTGTTTATGACCCACGTAAAATTATCAAACCTGGTTTCGATGCAATCGTTAAGATTACAAAAGAAACAATGGACATCTTCGGTTCAACAGGAAAAGCTTAATAATTACTATTTTGAGACAGGTGATTTCGCCTGTCTCTTTTTAATTAGACCAATAAATATCCACTGGCTAAGCCGGTGGATATTTATTTGAGCAAAATAATACCATAAAAGAGCAATATTATCATATGTGATAATTATCATATATGATAATTTTAAGGTGTGGAGGTGGGAGAAATGAAGCGCAAGTTTAAAATCGAAAGAGATATGGTAGATCAGCTAGATGAGTATTCATACAAAGAAAAAGTAAAGTATGCAGCCATATTAAAAATACTGCAAGAAGATGGGTTAACAGAAGAGATGATTCAAAAATGGGGTCGATGGTATAAAGGAAAACACGGATTGCTAATAACCCTTTCAAAAAATGTTAAGGAGGAGATGGACGATGGGGACGTACCTAACTTCAAAACTTTGCAAGCTTTCATCAGAATATCCGACGTTTGAGTATGATTTAGAAAAGGAAATGATGATGCAGCGAGTTGCGTTACAAATGACAAAGTTACAGACGGTGACAGGACTTTCTTTAGAAGATTTTGCAAAAGAAGTCGATCTTAAAGCATCAAATCTTTCGAGATTGCAGAGCGGAGACCATAATCCAACTATTCTTACTCTGTTGGATTTAGCTTATCGATGTGGATATGATGTAGAAGTGAAAGTAAAAAAGAAAAAACTGCCTAAGTAGCATTACAAAATTACAATTGTTCACAGAAAAAATCTCTTAGAGCATAGCAATTTAACTCCTAAATTTGTTTTTATAAGTGTAAGACTTATTAGATTATGAATAGAAATGAGGAGGAAAAATTATGACACATCATACATTTGTTGAGAAGAAACTGCATTTACGATTCAAAGGGAGTGACAGAAAAACAAAGAACCTGATTATTTCACGTCCTAAGGATAAATTGAAGAAGGATTCAGCTAATATAGCAATGGAGAGTATTATAGGAGCTAATCTTTTTGAAAAAGACGGAGTACAATTGTATGAAGGACGAAGAAATGCTTATTATAAGACGCGGAGAGTGGATGTCTTTCTTTAACAACAATAAATAATCGAATAAATATCCACCGGCTAAGACGGTGGATATTTATTTGTGGAGTAAGTTTCTTCTATATAGATTGTACCGAATAAAAGGGAACATTTTCTCTTAAGAAAATTCTTGACGTGTTGAAGGAGAAATGCTATTCTATTAGAGGTGCTTTTATACCTGATTCCTGATAAGTAATCAAATCAGTCGTGCTGACTGGTAAGAAGGCCATTTTATGAGACAGTGATGTCTTTTAATTTTTAACAAAAAATGGTCCGCCCGGAAGTGTGGACCAAGAAGAACCCGTTAGGGAAGGAGGAAGAGCTTAATGCCAACTATTAACCAATTAGTCCGTAAACCTCGTAAATCAGCAGTTGAGAAATCAGCTTCTCCAGCGTTAGGTAAAGGCTATAACAGTTTCAAAAAATCACAAACGAATACAAACTCTCCACAAAAACGTGGTGTATGTACTCGTGTAGGTACTATGACACCTAAAAAACCTAACTCAGCGTTACGTAAATACGCTCGTGTACGTTTATCTAACTTAATCGAAGTAACTGCGTACATTCCAGGTATCGGTCACAACTTACAAGAACACAGCGTTGTGTTAATCCGTGGTGGACGTGTAAAAGACTTACCAGGGGTACGTTACCATATCATTCGTGGTGCTTTAGACACTGCAGGAGTTAACAACCGTATGCAAGGCCGTTCTAAATACGGTACTAAACGTCCTAAAAAATAATTAAAAAAATAAAACACTCATTAAATGAAAGGAGGATTATAAATGCCTCGTAAAGGTCCTGTCGCAAAACGTGATGTTTTACCTGATCCAATTTATAATTCAAAATTAGTTACTCGTTTAATCAACCGTTTAATGGTAGATGGAAAACGTGGTAAAGCTGCAACAATCTTATATAACGCATTTGATATCGTTAAAGAAAAAACTGGAAACGATCCAATGGAAGTTTTCGAACAAGCAATGAAAAACATTATGCCTGTTCTTGAAGTTAAAGCTCGTCGTGTAGGGGGTTCTAACTATCAAGTTCCTGTTGAAGTTCGTCCAGACCGTCGTACTACATTAGGTTTACGTTGGTTAGTAAACTACTCACGTTTACGTGGTGAAGACACAATGGAAGTTCGTTTAGCTAAAGAAATTATGGATGCTGCGAACAACACTGGTGCTTCTGTTAAGAAACGTGAAGATACACATAAAATGGCTGAAGCGAACAAAGCGTTTGCTCACTATCGTTGGTAAGATTAAAAAGGTTTTTCAACCTTTTTGGTCTCGCTTATTGTTAGAAATATAGAAAGAGGTGTAGAACGAAGATGGCAAAAAGAGAATTCTCTCTTGAAAATACTCGTAATATTGGTATCATGGCCCACATCGATGCAGGTAAAACTACAACGACTGAGCGTGTACTTTATTACACTGGTAAAATCCACAAAATTGGTGAAACTCACGAAGGAGCTTCACAAATGGACTGGATGGAACAAGAACAAGAACGTGGTATCACTATTACATCAGCTGCTACAACAGCACAATGGAAAGGTCACCGTATCAACATCATCGACACTCCAGGGCACGTGGACTTCACAGTTGAAGTAGAACGTTCTCTACGTGTATTAGATGGTGCGGTAGCTGTACTTGATGCTCAATCTGGGGTAGAACCTCAAACAGAAACTGTATGGCGTCAAGCTACAACATACGGAGTTCCACGTATCGTATTTGCAAACAAAATGGATAAAATCGGTGCTGACTTCTTATATTCAGTACGTACAATCCACGAACGTTTACAAGCAAATGCACACCCAATTCAATTACCAATCGGAGCTGAAGACAACTTCACTGGTATCATTGACTTAATCAAAATGAAAGCTGAAATCTATACAAATGACTTAGGTACAGATATCCAAGAAACAGATATCCCTGAAGATTTACAAGATTTAGCTGAAGAATGGCGTGAAAAATTAGTGGAAGCAGTTGCTGAAACTGACGAAGCTTTAATGGAACGCTATTTAGAAGGTGAAGAAATTTCAGAAGCTGAATTAAAAGCAGCTATCCGTAAAGCTACATGTGCGGTAGAGTTCTACCCAGTATTATGTGGTTCTGCCTTCAAAAACAAAGGGGTACAATTAATGTTAGATGCAGTAGTTGACTACTTACCATCTCCATTAGATGTTCCTTCAATTAAAGGTATCGATCCTAACACAGACCAAGAAACAGAACGTCATTCATCAGATGAAGAACCATTCTCAGCATTGGCCTTCAAAGTTATGACTGACCCATTCGTAGGTCGTTTAACATTCTTCCGTGTGTACTCTGGTACTTTACAATCAGGTTCATACGTTAAGAACTCAACGAAAGGTAAACGTGAACGTGTAGGACGTATCCTACAAATGCACGCGAACTCTCGTCAAGAAATTCCAGAAGTATTCTCAGGAGACATCGCTGCTGCAGTTGGTCTTAAAGATACAACTACAGGGGACACATTATGTGACGAAAAAGCGGAAGTTATCTTAGAATCAATGGAATTCCCTGATCCAGTTATCGAGGTTGCTATTGAACCTAAATCAAAAGCTGACCAAGATAAAATGGCTATCGCTTTACAAAAACTTGCAGAAGAAGATCCAACATTCCGTGCTTACACTAACCAAGAAACTGGTGAAACAGTTATCGCTGGTATGGGTGAGTTACACTTGGATATCATCGTTGACCGTATGCGTCGTGAGTTCAAAGTAGAAGCTAACGTAGGTGCTCCTCAAGTATCTTACCGTGAAACATTCCGTGCTTCTACACAAGCTGAAGGTAAATTCGTTCGTCAATCAGGTGGTAAAGGTCAATACGGTCACGTATGGATTGAATTTACTCCTAACGAAGAAGGTGCTGGATTCGAATTCGAAAACGCTATTGTCGGTGGGGTAGTTCCTCGTGAATACATCCCTGCAGTTGAAGCTGGATTGAAAGACGCTATGGAAAACGGGGTATTAGCTGGTTATCCATTAGTTGACATCAAAGCTAAACTTTACGATGGATCATACCATGATGTCGATTCATCTGAAACAGCCTTCAAAGTTGCCGCTTCTATGGCATTGAAAGCTGCTGCTAAGAAAGCTCAACCTGCTATCTTAGAACCTATGATGGCTGTTGAAATTACAGTTCCTGAAGAATACTTCGGAGATGTAATGGGACACGTTAACGCTCGTCGTGGACGCGTTGAAGGTTCTGAAGTTCGTGGTAACGCACAAATCGTTAAAGGTATGATTCCTTTATCAGAAATGTTCGGTTACGCAACTACATTACGTTCTGCAACACAAGGTCGTGGTACTTTCAGTATGACATTTGACCACTATGAAGATGTTCCTAAGAGCATTGCAGAAGAAATCATTAAGAAAAACGGCGGTAACGGAGAATAATCTCTAGCGCTGCATCCTATCAAATGAACTGAATCGACTGGTTATGTCAGTCATAACCAGTTGATTTTTAAGAGAGTTCTTTGGTATAATTACAATCGGTAGATACTGTTATAGAATCTAACAAAACTCAATTATTAGGAGGAATCATTTAAATGGCAAAAGAAAAATTTGACCGTTCAAAACCACACGTTAACATTGGTACAATCGGCCACGTTGACCACGGTAAAACAACATTAACTGCTGCTATTACAACTGTATTAGCTAAGAAAGGTTTCGCGCAAGCTCAAGATTACGGTTCAATCGATAAAGCTCCAGAAGAACGCGAACGTGGTATCACAATCAACACAGCTCACGTTGAGTACGAAACTGACACTCGTCACTACGCTCACGTTGACTGCCCAGGACACGCGGACTACGTTAAAAACATGATCACTGGTGCTGCTCAAATGGACGGTGCTATCTTAGTAGTATCTGCAGCTGACGGCCCAATGCCACAAACACGTGAACACATCTTATTATCACGTCAAGTAGGTGTTCCTTACATCGTTGTATTCTTAAACAAAGTTGACATGGTTGACGATGAAGAATTATTAGAATTAGTAGAAATGGAAGTTCGTGACTTATTATCAGAATACGATTTCCCAGGCGATGACACTCCAGTTATTGCAGGTTCTGCTTTACGCGCTTTAGAAGGCGACGCTTCATACGAAGAAAAAATCTTAGAATTAATGGCTGCAGTTGACGAATACATCCCAACTCCAGAACGTGACGTTGACAAACCATTCATGATGCCAGTCGAAGACGTGTTCTCAATCACAGGTCGTGGTACTGTTGCTACAGGTCGTGTTGAACGTGGACAAGTTCGTGTTGGTGACGAAGTTGAAATCGTTGGTATTTCAGAAGAAACTTCTAAAACAACTGTTACAGGTGTTGAAATGTTCCGTAAATTGTTAGACTATGCTGAAGCAGGGGATAACATTGGTACATTATTACGTGGTGTTACACGTGACAACATCGAACGTGGACAAGTTCTTGCTAAACCAGGAACAATCACTCCACATACTAAATTCAAAGCTGAAGTTTACGTATTAACTAAAGAAGAAGGTGGACGTCACACTCCATTCTTCTCTAACTACCGTCCTCAATTCTACTTCCGTACAACAGACATCACTGGTGTTTGCTTGTTACCAGAAGGCGTTGAAATGGTAATGCCTGGTGACAACGTAACTATGGAAGTTGAATTAATTCACCCAGTTGCTATCGAAAACGGTACTAAATTCTCTATCCGTGAAGGTGGACGTACAGTAGGTGCTGGTTCAGTAGCTGCTATCGAAAAATAATTTTTCTTAAAATTGATTTTCAAGACTATCCAATTTTGGATAGTCTTTTTTTATTAAAAAATTTTTAAAATAAAATGTCAGACAATTGAAAGCGAAAAACATAAATGAGTATAAATCTCTGAAAACGTTGATATATCAACGTTTGTAAAGGCTTTAAAATAAAATGGAACACACGGGCGCGTGTGCATAAATAAATGCTGTTAAATCAACGGTTTTCACTTGCAATCAAAAAAAGAATCTTGTATACTATTAAAAGTGCCGCAGAGGAATGTAAATTCTAAAGCAGCATACCCCCTCTTAAAATAAGAAGGGGAGCTATGAAACGAGAGGTTGCGACACGCCCGGACGCTTTGCCACGAAAGGGTCAAGTCGGAAATTCGCGTGGAGCTAGTCTTATGACAACATTAGACGAAGGAGGAAAGACAATGGCAAAACAAAAAATCCGTATCCGTTTGAAAGCTTACGAACACCGTGCGCTTGATCAATCAGCGGAAAAAATCGTAGAAACAGCAAAAAGAACTGGTGCTAGCGTAGCTGGTCCAATTCCATTGCCAACAGAAAGATCGCTTTACACAGTTATTCGTGCGACTCACAAATATAAAGATTCTCGCGAACAATTTGAAATGCGTACACACAAGCGTTTGATCGACATCGTTAATCCAACGCCAAAAACTGTTGATGCCTTAATGAAGCTTGATTTACCAAGCGGCGTTGACATCGAAATCAAATTATAATAAATAGAAAAATGGAGGTGTAACCATGACCAAAGGAATCTTAGGCAAAAAAGTAGGGATGACTCAATACTTTACAGAAGCAGGTGAACTTATTCCTGTAACAGTTGTTGAAGTAACTCCAAACGTTGTTCTTCAATTAAAAACAATCGAAAACGACGGTTACGAAGCTGTTCAATTAGGTTTCGACGACTTACGTGAAGTTTTATCAAATCGCCCTGCTAAAGGTCATGTAGCAAAAGCAAATGCTACTCCTAAGCGCTTCATTCGTGAATTCAACAATGTCGAGCTTAGCGAGTACGAAGTAGGACAAGAAATTACAGTTGATGTATTCAAAGCAGGAGACATCGTTGACGTAACAGGTACATCTAAAGGGAAAGGTTTCCAAGGTGCTATCAAACGTCATGGACAATCTCGCGGACCAATGGCTCACGGTTCTCGTTACCACCGTCGTCCTGGTTCAATGGGTGGAGCATCATTCCCATCACGCGTTTTCAAAGGTAAAGCATTACCTGGACAAATGGGTGGCGACCGTATCACTATTCAAAACTTAGAAGTAGTGAAAGTTGATGCAGAACGCAATGTAATCTTAATCAAAGGTAACGTACCTGGATCTAAGAAATCATTAGTAGAAATTAAAACAGCAATTAAATCTAAATAATAAATAGGGAAGGAGGAACGAGAGAATGACAAAAGTTACATTATTTAAACAAGATGGAACAACAAACGGAGAAATCGAATTAAACTCAGAAATCTTCGGAATTGAACCAAACGAAAATGTAGTATTCGACGCAGTAATCATGCAACGCGCTTCATTACGTCAAGGAACACACGCTGTTAAAAACCGTAGTGCGGTAAGCGGAGGCGGCCGTAAACCATGGCGCCAAAAAGGAACTGGTCGTGCTCGTCAAGGATCAATCCGTTCACCACAATGGCGTGGCGGAGGTATTGTATTCGGACCAACACCTCGTTCATATAGTTACAAATTACCTAAAAAAGTACGTCGCTTAGCGATTAAATCAGTATTATCACAAAAAGTATTGGATAACAAGCTTGTTGTAGTGGAAGCATTACAATTTGACGCACCAAAAACAAAAGAGTTTGCACAAGTATTGTCTAACTTAAACGTTGATACAAAAGTGTTAGTAGTTGTAGAATCTTCAAACGATTTCGCATTATTAGCAGCTCGTAACATTCCAAACGTAACAATCGTTGACGAAACAGATGTTACAGTATTAGACGTTGTAAACAACGACAAATTATTAATCACTAAAGCAGCTCTTTCTAAAGTAGAGGAGGGACTTCAATAATGGATGCACGTGACGTAATCAAACGCCCTATCATTACTGAAGCTTCAATGCTTGCTACTGACGAAAAGAAATACACTTTTGAAGTTGATGTACGTGCTAACAAAATTCAAGTACGTCAAGCCGTAGAAGAAATTTTTGGTGTTAAAGTTGAAAAAGTTAACATCTTAAATGTACGTGCTAAATTCAAACGTGTTGGCCGCTACGGTGGTTACACTAACAAACGTCGTAAAGCAATTGTGAAGCTTACAAAAGATTCAAAAGATATTCAATTATTCGCTGAAGAAGCTTAATCTTCAGAAAGAAAAAACTACTATAATAATAGGAGGAAATAGACGTGGCGATTAAAAAATATAATCCAACCTCAAACGGCCGTCGTAATATGACAGGTTATGACTTCAGCGAAATCACAAAGTCAACACCAGAAAAAACTTTGTTGGAATCATCAAAAAACAACGCTGGTCGTAACAGCCAAGGTAAAATCACTGTACGTCACCAAGGTGGCGGACACAAACGTGCTTACCGTGTGATCGACTTCAAACGTAACAAAGATAACGTTGAAGGTGTAGTTCACTCAATCGAGTACGATCCAAACCGTACAGCAAACATTGCATTAATTCACTATGTAGATGGTGTTAAAGCATATATCATTGCTCCAAAAGGTTTACAAGTAGGACAACGTATCGAATCAGGAGAACATGCTGATATTAAAGTAGGTAATGCTTTACCATTAGCAAACATCCCAGTGGGTACTGTAATCCACAACATTGAAACAAAACCAGGTAAAGGCGGACAATTAGTTCGTTCAGCTGGTACAAGTGCACAAGTACTTGGTCAAGAAGGTAAATACACTTTAGTTCGTTTGAACTCAGGTGAAGTTCGTATGATTCTTTCAACTTGCCGTGCAACAATCGGTACTGTTGGTAACGAACAACACGAATTAATTAACTTCGGTAAAGCAGGACGTTCTCGTTGGAAACGTAAACGCCCAACAGTTCGTGGTTCTGTAATGAACCCTAACGATCACCCACACGGTGGTGGTGAAGGTCGCGCTCCTATCGGACGTCCAACACCTGTATCTCCATGGGGTAAACCAGCTCTTGGATACAAAACTCGTAGCAAGAAAGCTCGTTCTAACAAGCTTATTGTTCGTGGTCGTAAAAAATAATTAACTAGATAGCAAATCTGATTCTATTAAAATTCTGGAAGGAGGATTTCCATAATGGGTCGTAGTTTGAAAAAAGGACCTTTCGTCGATGATCATTTGATGAAAAAGGTTGAAGCTGCTCAAGGTAGCGACAAAAAAGTTGTGATCAAAACTTGGTCACGTCGTTCAACAATTTTCCCAAACTTTGTTGGACAAACAATTGCTGTATATGACGGCAGAAAACATGTTCCAGTATATATTCAAGAAGACATGGTAGGTCACAAATTAGGTGAATTCGCACCAACAAGAACTTACCGTGGTCACGTGAATGACGATAAGAAATCTAAACGCAAATAACGAGGGGAGGACTTGAAAAATGTCAGAACAAATCACATCTGCAAAAGCAGTTGCTAAAACAGTTCGTATTGCACCTCGTAAAGCTCGTCTTGTTGTCGATCTAATTAGAGGTAAAAAAATCGGTGACGCAATTTCAATCTTGAAATTTACACCACGTTCTGCATCACCAATCGTAGAAAAAGTTTTAATGTCTGCAATTGCTAACGCTGAACACAATTTTGACTTAGATGTTGAAAACTTATATGTAAGTGAAGCTTACGTGAACGAAGGACCAACTATGAAACGTTTCCGTCCACGTGCTAAAGGTTCAGCTTCACAAATCTTAAAACGCACAAGCCACATCACTGTAGTGGTATCAGAGAAGAAGGAGGGATAATCAGTGGGTCAAAAAATTCATCCATTAGGAATGCGTGTTGGAATCATCCGTGACTGGGATTCAAAATGGTACGCAGAAAAAGATTTCGCAGAATTCTTACATGAAGATTTAAAAATCCGTGATTATATCCGTAAACAATTAAACGAAGCTAGCGTTTCAACAATTGAAATTGAACGTGCTGCTAATCGTGTTAATGTTTCAATCCACACAGCTAAACCAGGTATGGTAATTGGTAAAGGTGGATCTGAAGTAGATAAATTACGTACAAACTTAAACAAACTAACAGGTAAACGAGTTCACATCAACATTGTTGAAATCAAAAAACCTGATTTAGATGCTAAATTAGTTGCTGAAGGAATCGCTCGCGACTTAGAACGTCGTATCGCTTTCCGTCGTGCACAAAAACAAGCTATCCAACGTACAATGCGCGCTGGTGCTAAAGGTATCAAAACAATGGTATCAGGTCGTTTAAACGGTGCCGATATCGCTCGTTCTGAAAGCTATTCAGAAGGAACAGTTCCATTGCATACATTACGTGCGGACATTGACTACGCATGGGAAGAAGCAGATACAACATACGGTAAATTAGGTGTTAAAACTTGGATCTACCGCGATGAAGTATTACCAACAAGAAAGAACAAAAACTCTGAGAAAGGAGGGAAATAATCATGTTAGTACCTAAACGTGTAAAACACCGTCGTGAGTTCCGTGGAAAAATGCGCGGGGAAGCTAAAGGTGGTAAAGAAGTAGTATTCGGTACATACGGTTTACAAGCAACAGAATCTCACTGGATTACAAACCGTCAAATCGAAGCAGCACGTATCGCTATGACACGTTACATGAAACGTGGTGGGAAAGTATGGATTAAAATTTTCCCTCACAAATCATACACAGCTAAAGCTATCGGGGTTCGTATGGGTTCTGGTAAAGGGGCACCTGAAGGATGGGTTGCACCAGTTAAACGCGGTAAAGTGATGTTTGAAATCGCTGGCGTATCAGAAGAAGTAGCACGCGAAGCTTTACGTTTGGCATCACACAAATTGCCAGTTAAAACAAAATTTGTGAAACGCGAAGAAAATGGTGGTGAATCGAATGAAGGTTAATGAACTTAAGAAAGAACTTAAAGGGTTATCCACTGCTGAACTTGTTGAAAAAGAAAATGAATTAAAACAAGAACTATTCAACTTACGATTCCAACTTGCTACTGGGCAATTAGAAGGTACAGCACGCATTCGTGAAGTACGTAAACAAATTGCGCGTATCAAGACTGCATTGCGTCAAGAAGAATTGCAAAAATAATCATCAGCAAAGGAGGCAATGAACATGACTGTAGAACGTAACCAACGTAAAGTATATCAAGGACGCGTTGTTTCAGATAAGATGGACAAAACGTTAGTAGTTGCAATCGAAACTTACAAACGTCACTCAACTTACGGTAAACGTGTTAAATATACTAAAAAATTTGTAGCTCATGATGAAAATAACTCAGCAAAAGTTGGGGACATTGTTAAGATTATGGAAACTCGTCCATTGTCAAAAACAAAACGTTTCCGCTTAGTTGAAATTGTTGAAGAAGCAGTAATTATTTAATTTCAAATTGTGTATACATTTGAAAGGAGGAACCAATAGTGATTCAAACAGAAACTCGACTAAAAGTGGCTGACAACTCAGGCGCTCGTGAAGTGTTAACAATTAGAGTTCTAGGCGGATCTGGCCGCAAAACAGCTAATATCGGTGACGTAATCGTTGCATCCGTTAAACAAGCAACACCAGGTGGAGTTGTTAAAAAAGGGGATGTCGTTAAAGCTGTAATCGTTCGTACTAAATCAGGTGCACGTCGTAAAGACGGTTCATACATTAAGTTCGACGAAAATGCATGTGTAATCATTCGTGATGACAAGAGCCCTCGTGGAACACGTATCTTTGGACCAGTTGCACGTGAATTACGTGACAACAACTACATGAAGATCGTTTCATTAGCTCCAGAAGTATTATAATTCTCATCAAAATCGAAGGAGGTGTAACACATGCACGTAAAAACTGGTGATATCGTAAAAGTAATCTCAGGTAAAGACAAAGGTAAAGAAGGAAAAATCTTAAAGAGCTTTCCTAAAAAAGACCGTGTAATCGTTGAAGGTGTTAACATTGTTAAGAAACATCAAAAACCATCTCAAGCGAACCAAACAGGGGGAATCGTTGAAGTGGAAGCTCCAATTCATGTTTCAAACGTAATGTTCGTAGACCCAACTACAGGTAAAGCAACTCGTACAGGCTTTAAAGTAGAAAACGGTGAAAAGGTACGCGTACCTAAAGGTCGTAATAAAGCATAATTCAGTAATTTGAGGAAGGAGGACCATCCTGCATGAATCGCTTAAATGCAAAATACAAAAACGAAGTAGTACCTTCATTAATTGAAAAATTTAACTACAAATCAGTTATGGAAGTACCAAAAGTAGAAAAAATCGTTATTAATATGGGTGTTGGTGATGCAACATCTAACGCTAAAAACTTAGAAAAAGCAGTTGAAGAGTTAACATTAATCTCTGGTCAAAAACCAGTTGTAACAACTGCGAAGAAATCAATCGCTGGTTTCCGTTTACGTGAAGGTATGCCAATCGGAACTAAAGTTACTTTACGTGGTGAACGTATGTATGACTTCTTAGACAAGTTAGTAACAGTTTCATTACCTCGTGTACGTGACTTCCGTGGGATTTCTAAAAAATCTTTTGACGGACGCGGTAACTACACATTAGGTGTTAAAGAACAATTAATCTTCCCTGAAATTGACTACGATCGCGTAGACAAAGTCCGTGGTATGGATATTGTTATCGTAACAACAGCTAATACAGACGAAGAAGCAAAAGAATTATTAACTCAACTTGGAATGCCTTTCCAAAAATAAAAATAAAACTCACAGGAGGCGAGTAGTTTGGCTAAAAAATCAATGATCGCAAAAAACAAACGTCCAAAAAAATATTCAACTCAAGAATATACTCGTTGTGAACGTTGTGGTCGACCACATTCAGTTTATCGTAAATTCAAACTTTGCCGTATTTGTTTACGTGAGCTTGCCTATAAAGGGCAAATCCCAGGAATGAAGAAAGCAAGTTGGTAATCATTACTACTTGATAAAGGAGGTACTCATTAATGGTTATGACAGATCCAATCGCGGATTTCTTAACTCGTATTCGTAACGCGAACATGGTTCGTCACGAATCACTAGAAGTTCCGTCATCAAACATGAAAGTTGCTATTGCGAACATCTTAAAATCTGAAGGTTTCATTAAAGACTTCTCAGTTGAAGAAGATGGTAAACAAGGCATCATGAAAGTGTTCTTGAAATATGGAAAAAATAACGAACGTGTAATTACAGGATTGAAACGTATTTCTAAACCTGGTTTACGTGTTTATGCTAAAACAGGTGAAGTTCCTAAAGTATTAAACGGTTTAGGAATCGCTATTGTATCAACATCTGAAGGTGTTATTACAGACAAAGAAGCAAGAGCTAAAAACGTAGGTGGAGAAATTCTAGCATACGTTTGGTAATCTAGAAAATAAGGAGGTGCAGCCAAGTGAGCCGTATCGGTAATAAACCAGTCGTTATTCCAGCTGGAGTAACAGTAGACGTTAAGGATCATACAGTAACAGTTAAAGGTCCTAAAGGTGAATTAAGTTATACATTTAACCAAAACATTTCTTTAGAACAACGCGAAGGTGAAGTAGTATTCACTCGTCCAGATGATTCAAAAGAAAACAAAACAATCCACGGAACAACTCGCGCAGTTTTCAACAACATGGTAGTTGGTGTTACTGAAGGATTCCAAAAAGAATTGGAATTAATCGGGGTTGGGTATCGTGCTCAATTACAAGGTAAAAAACTTGTATTAAACGTTGGATATTCTCATCCAGTGGAGTTCACTCCAGAAGAAGGAGTAGAAATCGAAGTTCCTTCTAATACAAAAGTAATCGTTAAAGGTTATGACAAACAAAAAGTTGGCGAATTAGCTGCTAACATTCGTGGCGTACGTCCTCCAGAACCTTATAAAGGTAAAGGAATTCGTTACGTTGATGAATTTGTACGTCGTAAAGAAGGTAAAACAGGTAAATAATTTTAGTGATTATTTACCTTTTGTTGCGCTTATCGCAGCATGATTAATTAATAAGAGGTGAAAATTGTGATTACAAAACCAGACAAAAATAAAGTGCGTCAAACTCGTCACGCACGTGTTCGTCGTAAAATCTCTGGTACTGCTGAGTGCCCACGCTTGAACGTTTTTCGTTCTAACAAAAACATCTACGCTCAATTAATTGATGACGTAGCGGGTGTGACGCTAGCAAGTGCCTCTACTTTAGATACTAATGTAGAAAACGGAACAAAAACTGAGGAAGCTTCTGCTGTAGGTAAATTAATTGCAGAACGCGGACTTGAAAAAAATATTAAAGAAGTAGTCTTTGACCGTGGTGGATACTTATACCATGGACGTGTAAAAGCTTTAGCTGAAGCTGCACGTGAAAATGGACTAGTATTCTAGGAAAAGGAGGATCCACAATTCATGGTTAATATTGATGCAAGAAACTTAGAATTAGAAGATCGTGTTGTTGCGATTAACCGCGTTACAAAAGTTGTAAAAGGTGGACGTCGTTTACGTTTTGCTGCTTTAGTAGTTGTCGGTGACCATAATGGACATGTTGGTTTCGGTACTGGTAAAGCTCAAGAAGTACCAGAAGCTATTCGTAAAGCTATTGAAGATGCTAAGAAAAACCTTATTGAAGTTCCAACTAGTGGTTCTACAATTCCTCACGAAGTTATCGGTCGCTTCTGCGGTGGTAACGTATTGTTAAAACCAGCTCAAGCCGGTTCAGGAATTGCAGCAGGTGGACCAGTTCGTGCCGTTGTTGAATTAGCAGGTATTTCAGACGTAACTTCAAAATCTTTAGGTTCAAACACACCAGTTAACATGGTTCGTGCTACAATCGAAGGATTAAAACAATTAAAACGTGTTGAAGATGTTGCTGCATTACGTGGCAAATCAGTTGAAGAACTTTTAGGATAAGGAGGACATTAAAATGGCAGAATTAAAGATTACTTTAAAGAAAAGCTTGATTGGACGTCCTCAAAACCAAATCGATACTTGTAAAGCATTAGGCTTAACAAAAATTCGTTCAACAGTTGTTAAACCAGCTAACGTAGCTATCAAAGGCATGGTTAACACAGTTTCACATTTAGTGGATGTTGAGGAAGTTTAATTTAAAACTTATAAGAGGAGGTGCCCGGAACATGAAACTTCATGAATTACAACCAGCTGAAGGTTCACGTAAAGAACGTAACCGTGTTGGTAGAGGTCAAGGTTCAGGAAATGGTAAAACTGCTGGACGCGGAAGCAAAGGACAAAAAGCTCGTTCAGGTGGTGGCGTTAGATTAGGATTCGAAGGTGGACAAACTCCATTATTCCGTCGTATTCCAAAACGTGGTTTCCAAAATATTAATCGTAAAGAATATGCAGTTGTAAATCTTGAAACATTAAACCGTTTTGAAGATGGTCAAGAAGTAACTGCGACTGTACTAGTGGAGGCTGGTATCGTTAAAAATGAAAAAGACGGTATCAAAGTGTTAGCTAATGGTAAACTTGAACGCAAGTTAACTGTAAAAGCAAATAAATTCTCGCAAGCAGCAAAAGAAGCTATTGAAGCTGCAGGTGGAACTGTAGAGGTGATCTAATGTTCACTCTACTAAAGAATGCTGTTCAAATGAAAGATATTAGAAAACGTCTGTTATTCACATTGTCGATTCTAATTATCTTTCGTATTGGATCACAAGTTACTGTTCCTGGTGTAAATGCTGGAGCAATTCAGACATTTGCAACAACAGGAATTTTCGGATTGTTAAATACATTTAGTGGTGGGGCTTTATCAAACTTCTCATTGTTCTCAATGGGAGTTTCACCTTATATCACCGCATCCATTGTTGTCCAATTGTTACAAATGGATATTCTACCAACGTTCGTTGAGTGGTCTAAACAAGGGGAAGTTGGTCGTCGTAAATTAAATTCGGCAACTCGTTATTTAACAATTGTGATTGGATTTTTCCAAGCATATGCAATTTCTTTTGGATTTAATGTTTGGTCAAACTATGGGTTAATTAACAACCCAGGGGTCAAAACATTCTTAATGATTGCACTTGTGTTAACAGCTGGTTCCATGTTTCTAACATGGTTGGGAGATATGATTACCGTTAAGGGGATTGGTAACGGGGTTTCCGTTCTAATCTTCGCAGGTATTGTAGCAAGAATGCCACATGATATTTATGAATTCTATGTAAATCAAATTCAAGGTCGTACAGACACTGATTTTTATCGTGCAGTAGGATTCACAGTTGCATTAGTTGTAGCGATTGTTTTAGTCGTTATGTTAGTAGTATATATTGAACAAGCGCAACGTCGCCTGCCAATCTCATACTCAAAACGTGCAACTGGTTCAAGTGAAACATCTTGGTTACCTTTAAAAATCAACTCTGCAGGGGTAATTCCGGTTATCTTTGCTAGCTCATTTATGACATTGCCATCAACTATTTTAAGTTTGTATGCAAAAGATCATAATGAATCTGGCTGGTACCAACTTGCCACTAACATTTTTGATTTTTCTAAACCTGCTGGTGCAACATTATACACAGTGTTAATTGTTGTATTTACATTTTTCTATGCTTTCGTACAAGTAAACCCAGAGAAAGTAGCAGAAAACTTACAAAAATCAAGCGGATATATTTTAAGTGTCCGTCCTGGTAAAGATACAGAACAATTCGTTTCAGGTACTTTACTACGATTAAGTACAGTTGGTGCTCTTTATCTTGGTGGTATCTCAATCCTTCCAATGGTAGCTTCAGCATTATGGAACTTACCTCGTGGATTGATGCTTGGTGGTACAAACCTTCTAATCGTTGTTGGGGTAGCGTTAGAGTTAAGCCGACAAATTGAAGGACGTACAATTAAACGTAAGTATAAAGGATTTATTGAGGAATAATGGAAGAAATTGACAAGATGCAGCAATGCGTTTTGTCAGTTCTTCAATTATGATTCTAGGAGGCAACTATGAACATTATCTTAATGGGTCTACCTGGTGCAGGTAAAGGTACTCAAGCAGAAAAAATCGTTGCTACATACGGAATTCCACATATTTCAACAGGAGATATGTTCCGTGCTGCTATGCAACAAGAAACTGAATTAGGTCTTAAAGCTAAATCATTCATGGATAAAGGCGAATTAGTACCTGATGAAGTAACTAACGGCATTGTAAAGGAACGTTTACAACAAGCCGATACAGAAAAAGGATTCTTATTGGACGGTTTCCCACGTACTCAAGCACAAGCGGAAGCACTTGATAAAATCTTAGCGGAATTAAACCGCTCAATCGATGCAGTAATTAACATCGAAGTGAACCCAGAAATCTTAATGCAACGTCTAACAGGAAGAATTATTTGTCGTAACTGTGGTGCTACTTACCACAAAACAAATAATCCACCTAAAGTAGAAGGTACATGTGATCGTTGTGGTTCTCATGATTTCTATCAACGTGAAGACGACAAACCTGAAACAGTGGAAAATCGAATTCAAATTAACATTGAACAATCAAAACCAATCTTAAACTACTATAATGCAAAAGGCTTATTACGTAATGTTGATGGAGAAAGCGGCATTGACAATCTCTTCAAAACAATTCAATCAATTATGGGCGAACCTCGCTAGGAACTGCCTGTTATCTTGCAATTATGGTAGCTAAAATGGTATACTTAGAAAGTTAGATAACGGTAGAAGTCCGTCAAATAATCCGTAAAAACTTTTTACAAGTAAGGAGGATGAGACATGGCAAAGGAAGACGTAATTGAAATTGAAGGTATTGTTAATGAAACATTACCGAATGCGATGTTCAAGGTCGAACTTGAAAACGGTCATGAGGTTTTAGCGCATGTATCTGGAAAAATCCGGATGCACTACATTAAAATTTTACCGGGCGATAAAGTAACGGTTGAATTATCACCGTATGATTTAACGCGCGGAAGAATCACGTATCGCTTTAAATAATGGACTCCGTTAATGAAATAGAGGAGGGAACTTAAATGAAAGTTAGAGCATCAGTAAAACCAATTTGCGAAAAATGTAAAGTAATTAAACGCAATGGTAAAGTTATGGTGATTTGTCAAAATCCCAAACATAAACAACGTCAAGGATAATATATAAGGAGGTACTCATTAGTATGGCTCGTATTGCAGGTGTGGATATTCCACGTGAAAAACGTGTTGTTATTTCTTTAACCTATATTTACGGTATCGGTATTACTACTTCAAAACAAATCTTAGCAGCTGCTAACGTTAGTGAAGATACTCGTGTTCGCGATTTATCGAACGATGAGTTAGACCGTATCCGTGCTGAAGTGGATAAACTAAAAATTGAAGGTGACTTACGTCGTGAAGTGAACTTAAACATCAAACGCTTGATGGAAATTGGTTCATACCGTGGAGTTCGCCACCGTCGTGGTTTACCAGTTCGTGGTCAAAACACAAAAAATAATGCTCGTACTCGTAAAGGCCCAGCTAAGGCCATTGCAGGTAAGAAAAAATAATTTAGAGAAGAAGGAGGTTAATTCTTCATGGCAAAGAAAGTTGTACGCAAACGCCGCGTGAAAAAGAATATTGAATCTGGTGTAGCACACATCCGTTCAACATTTAATAATACAATTGTTATGATTACAGACGTTCATGGTAATGCTATTTCATGGTCTTCTGCAGGTGCTTTAGGATTTAAAGGTTCTAAAAAATCAACACCATTTGCTGCTCAAATGGCTGCTGAATCTGCTGCAAAAGGTTCAATGGAGCATGGAATGAAAACTGTAGAAGTTTCTGTTAAAGGTCCTGGTTCAGGTCGTGAAGCTGCTATTCGTTCATTACAAGCTACTGGATTAGAAGTGACAGCAATTCGTGACGTAACACCAATCCCTCATAATGGATGTCGTCCTCCAAAACGCCGTCGTGTGTAATGGATTGTTATTGTTGAATTTTGTCGGACAATCGCACATTGAACGTACGTTTTGAAAGGGGTAAATAACATGATCGAAATTGAAAAACCAAAAATTGAAACGATCGAAATCAGCGAAGATGCAAAGTTTGGTAAATTCGTTGTTGAGCCACTTGAACGCGGTTATGGTACTACCTTAGGGAACTCATTACGCCGAATCTTATTATCGTCACTCCCTGGTACTGCAGTAACAGATATCCAAATGGATGGCGTTTTACATGAATTTTCAACAATAGATGGCGTGGTTGAAGACGTAGCTGCAATCATTTTAAACATTAAAAAAATTGCATTGAAGTCTTTCACTGAAGATGAAAATAAAGTATTAGAAATTGATGTTAAAGGTCCAGCGGTAGTAACTGCAGGCGATATCAAACATGATAGCGACATTCAAGTTCTAAACCCTGATTTATATATCTGTACAGTAGCTGAAGGATATCACTTCCATGTTCGTATGAATGCTAAAAATGGTCGTGGATATGTTCGCTCTGACTACAATAAATCTGATAATATGCCAATTGGTGTAATCCCAATTGATTCTATTTATACTCCGATTAGTAAAGTGAACTACCAAGTCGAAAACACTCGTATTGGTCAAAAAAATATTTATGATAAACTAACTCTTGATGTATGGACAGATGGTTCTATCGCTCCTCAAGATGCTGTTAGTTTAGCGGCTCGTATCTTAACTGAGCACTTAAATATCTTTGTTAATTTAACAAATGAAGCACATCCTATGGAAATCATGGTCGAAAAAGAAGAAACTCAAAAAGAACGTCTTCTTGAAATGACTATTGAAGAACTAGATTTATCAGTTCGTTCATATAACTGCTTAAAACGTGCTGGAATTAATACAGTACATGAATTAACAAGCAAGTCTGAAGCGGAAATGATCAAAGTTCGTAACTTAGGTCGTAAATCGCTTGAAGAAGTGAAACAAAAATTAATCGATTTAAATTTAGACTTACGTCGTGAAGACTAATAGAAACTCTTAAGAAGGAGGAATATTAAAAATGGCTTATCGTAAATTAGGACGTACAAGTTCACAACGTAAAGCGTTATTACGTGACTTGACAACTGACTTAATTATTAACGAACGTATCGTTACAACTGAAGCTCGTGCTAAAGAAATCCGTTCTACTGTAGAAAAAATGATTACTTTAGGTAAACGTGGAGACTTACATGCTCGCCGTCAAGCAGCTGCATTTGTACGCAACGAAGTAGCAGATGTTCGTGAAGAAGGCGAATCAATCGTTGTTGAAACAGCGTTACAAAAATTATTTAATGATTTAGCATCACGTTACAGCGAACGTCAAGGTGGATACACTCGTATTCTTAAAACTGAACCTCGTCGTGGCGATGCTGCACCAATGGTTATCATTGAATTAGTTTAATAAACATTCAATCGAACACTTTTCGATGGTTGAAAAGAGCGTCATGATGGTAATAATCATCTTGCTTATAAGATGGAAAGTCTGGGGCTACTGAACAGGTAGCCTTATTCTTTCTCAGATTATTTAGTCTAGCTCGTTGTTTTCCCGCCGAAGCTTTTTGGCGGGAGAGCACTTCATCATGAAAAAGTGTGTTTTTTTATTTATACATATTTTTGATACATACATAGGAAAAGGGAAAGGGGTGTCCCCGTTGCAATCAACAATTATTGAGTTAAATAACATCCATTATCGTTATCATGAAGAGGATGAGCGTGAAGCGTTGGCAGGAGTATCCTTAAAGGTCGAACGCGGTGAATGGTTAGCCATCATTGGGCATAATGGTTCTGGGAAATCAACATTAGCCAAAGTCATGAATGGACTTATCGAAGCAGGTAGTGGAGAAGTTCTGATTAATGGTGTTGTTTTAAATGATGAGACCGTATATGACGCTAGACGTGCGGTGGGTATGGTTTTTCAAAATCCAGATAATCAATTTGTTGGGACAACGGTGGAAGACGACATCGCCTTCGGATTAGAAAATATCGGGCTCCCACGAGAAGAAATGATTGAGCGTGTGACTCGCGTTCTTGAAATGGTAAAAATGAGTGACTTTAGAACGAAGGAACCTGCACGACTCTCAGGAGGCCAAAAGCAACGGGTTGCGATTGCCGGCGTCACAGCCTTAGAACCTTCTGTCATTATTCTCGATGAAGCTACTTCTATGCTGGATCCTAAGGGACGTATGGAAGTTATCGGGACGATTCAAAAGTTACACAAAGAGAAAAACATTACGGTCATCTCGATTACACATGATTTAGATGAAGCAGCGCAAGCAGACCGTGTTGTGTTAATGGAACAAGGACAAATTCAACAAATCGGAACTCCTGAAGAAATTTTCAAATTGGGAACGAAGCTTGTTGAAAAGGGACTCGATGTGCCGTTTGCTGAGAAATTAATCGAAGTACTTCGCGAAAAGGGATTGGAAGTTCCTGAAGCGTATCTTGATGAAGAAGGGTTGGTGGAATGGTTATGGACATCCGTTTTAACGAAGTAAATTTCGCATACCAAGCAAACACACCTTTTGAAACACGTGCGCTTTTCGACGTAAACTTCAATATTCCATCAGGAAAGTACACGGCCATCATTGGACATACAGGTTCTGGGAAATCGACCATTTTACAACACTTAAACGCGTTACTGAAACCAACATCGGGTACGGTGGAACTTGGGGATCGCGTAGTAGACTCTGAAACGAGCAATAAAGACCTGAAGCCACTGCGCCAAAAAGTCGGTATCGTATTCCAATTTCCGGAATCACAACTCTTCGAAGAAACGGTTGAAAAAGATATTGCTTTTGGGCCAAAGAACTTCGGAGCAAGTGAGGAAGAAGCAAACCAGCTAGCGAAAGAGACTCTAAAAATCGTGGGACTTCCTGAAGAGGTCTTACATAAGTCACCATTCGATTTATCTGGGGGACAAATGCGTCGTGTAGCGATTGCTGGCGTGTTAGCGATGCAACCAGAAGTATTAGTCTTAGACGAACCAACAGCGGGATTAGATCCTAAAGGTCGCTTTGAGATGATGGAAATGTTTGCGCAACTCCAACGCGAAAAAGGCATTACAATCGTCCTTGTAACACACCAAATGAATGATGTTAGCGATTATGCGAATTACGTGATTGTGTGTGAAAAGGGGACTGTTGTAAAAACAGGAACTCCTGAAGAAGTATTTGCGGATGCTGCTTGGTTACAAGAAAAACAACTAGGCTTGCCTTCGACTGTTCAGTTTGTCGAAAAGCTAAAAGCAAAAGGATTCCAAACAGACGCTCGTCCAATGAACCTAGACGCTTTAGCAGATTTACTTGTTTCACATTCGAAAAACGGAGGTGACACAAGTGCTCGATAAACTTATTTTAGGTCGCTACTTACAAGGCGATTCATGGATTCATAAACTCGATCCAAGAACAAAATTAATTGGAACATTTGCATTCGTGTTAGTCATTTTCTTAGCGAATAACTGGGTGACATATGGCTTATTAATCGCCTATACACTGATTGCCTTACTTTTATCGAAGATTCCATTAGGGTTCTTCTGGAAAGGGATTAAGCCGTTAATTTGGGTGATTCTGTTTACAGTAGCACTTCAAATCTTATTTACAAGCGGTGGAGACGTCTACTTCCAATGGGGATTCATTCAAGTAACGTCTGAGGGGATTATTAATGCGGTATTCATCTTCTTACGTTTCGTATTAATTATCTCGTTCTCAACGCTATTAACACTAACAACCGCACCATTACAATTAACGGATGCGATTGAAGCGGTGATGAAGCCATTAGCCGTTGTGAAATTCCCAGTGCATGAAGTGGCATTAATGTTATCCATTGCACTGCGTTTTGTACCAACATTAATGGACGAAGCACAAAAAATTATGAACGCGCAACGAGCTCGTGGGGTTGATTTTGGAGAAGGAAATCTCTTCGAACAAATGAAGGCGATTATCCCAATCTTAATTCCGTTATTTGTCAGCTCATTAAACCGTGCGGAAGACTTGGCAACAGCCATGGAAGCACGTGGATACCAAGGCGGAGACGGACGTAGTAAGTACCGTGTTCTAAACTATGAAATGCGTGATGCCATTGCGGGATTATCCCTTGTGGCCGTAACGATTTTATTATTTGTATTAAAAGCATAAAAAAATAAGGAGCTTGACTTGTCAAGCTCTTTTTTGAAAGAAGGGAAAAGGATGCAGCGATATAAACTCGTCATTCAATATGATGGTACGCCGTATGTTGGATTTCAAGTACAAGAGAATGGGAATAGTATTCAAGCAGAACTGAATAAAGCCTTGAAGAAGATGACAAAGGGGCAATATATTCCTGTTAGTGGCTCTGGTCGTACCGATTCTGGAGTGCATGCCAACGGTCAAGTGGTTCATATCGACTATCCCAAAGCTATCGAAGCTGACTCACTTGTTCGTGCGATGAACAGTTTATTGCCGACGTCGATTCGGATTGTTTCGGCAGAGGCAGTATCGGATGACTTCCATGCGCGCTATAGTGTGACTGGGAAACGATATATCTATAAAGTAACGACTGCTGCTATACAGAGTCCTTTCCGTCGTCAATATGAACTGCATCACCCATTCAAGACGGATGTCGAACGCATCAATAAGGCGTTTGAAGCGGTGATAGGAGAGCACGACTTTACAAGTTTTTGTTCGACTAAAAGTGATAAAGACTCTAAAGTACGAGTGGTCACAAAAGCAGAAGTTGCTCGTTACGGCGATGAATTGATTTTCACGTTTGAAGGGGAAGGGTTCCTTTACAATATGGTTCGAATTCTCGTTGGAACGGCGCTTCAAATTGGAGACGGCTTACGGGAAGTAGAAGAGATGAAGCAAATTCTAGAAGCGATGGATCGAAATGCGGCAGGACCAACAGCACCTGCTCATGGACTGTACTTAGATGAAGTGTTTTATAAGAATTTCGACTAGAAATATGATAGGATGAAAGTAGTTATATTAAAAGGAGTGTCAATATGGTATTAAAAGATTTCGACAAAAACTTAGAAAAATATGCTAAATTATTAATCTCAACAGGGATTAACGTGCAACCAGGTCACACAGTGAATATTGTGATTGACGTAGACCAAGCACCTTTAGCTCGTTTATTAGTAAAAGAAGCTTACGCACACGGAGCAAGCGAAGTAATCGTATCATGGGCTGACGATTTTGTAGGCCGTGAGCGCTTATTACACGCTGCTGAAGACCGTATCACAAACGTTCCAGAATACCGTGTAGCAGAAATGAACTACTTATTAGAGAAGAAAGCAAGCCGCTTAAACGTTCGCTCAGCGGATCCAGATGCATTCGCTGGCGTATCAGCAGAACGTCTTCAAAAATCAACAAAAGCATTAAGCCTTGCATTAAAACCATTACGTACAGCAACACAAGCCAACAAAGTGAGCTGGACTGTAGCAGCAGCTGCTGGTAAAGAATGGGCGAAGAAAGTTTTCCCTAATGCAGCAACTGACGAAGAAGCAGTAGATTTATTATGGGATCAAATCTTCAAAACTTGCCGTGTTTACGCTGATGATCCAGTGGCAGCATGGAAAGAACACGAAGAAAAATTAGATGCTAAAGCAGCTATTTTAAACAAAGAACAATTCGTAAAATTACACTACACTGCACCAGGAACAGACTTAACTCTTGGAATGCCTAAAAACCATGTTTGGGAAAGTGCTGGAAGCTTGAACGCTCAAGGAGAACACTTCATCGCAAACATGCCAACAGAAGAAGTCTTCTCAGCTCCTGACTTCCGCGTAGCTGACGGATATGTATCAAGTACAAAACCATTGAGCTACAACGGTAACATCATCGAAGGAATCAAAGTGACTTTCAAAGACGGTCAAATCACAGAAGTATCTGCTGAAAAAGGCGACAAAGTAATGAAAGACTTAGTATTCGAAAACAATGGTGCTCGTGGATTAGGTGAAGTTGCATTAGTAAGCGACCCATCACCAATCTCACAATCAGGAATCACATTCTTCAACACATTATTCGATGAAAATGCATCAAACCACTTAGCAATCGGTTCAGCTTATGCAACAAGCGTTAAAGGTGGAGAAAACTTCGAAACTGAAGAAGAATTAAGAAAAGCTGGATTAAACCGTGCTGATGTTCACGTGGACTTCATGATCGGTGGACCAGAAATGAACGTGGATGGTATCCGTGAAGACGGTACTGTTGTTCCAATCTTCCGTAACGGAGACTGGGCTATTTAGTCGGATAAATTGAAAAAGTAAAAGGAACGAACTTTGAGAGAAGTTCGTTCCTTTTTTTGTGTTGTTATAAGAAAAATTAATACGGCTATAAGAAAATTCAATTGGTAAAAACTTCACAAAGAAGGTACAATAAAAACAGAGGAATCCTTATAAAGTTCGTAATAATTCAATGAGTTCTAAGACGTTTTGCGAATAAGTTTCGTTTGGGCGATAGGCGACTCCGATTGGGAAAAATCCATTTTTATCGATGAGAGGAATCCATACGAGTTCGTCATCTGAATAAAACTCTTTATATTCCAGCGCCATGATGCAAACGGAGTTAAAGGTTGCAAGACTGGCAAGGAGTACTTCCCAGTTGTCGTCTACGTAAACGATATTCGGTTCAAAGCCAAAATGTCTAGAGCGTTGGTGTAATAATTTTCCAAGCATAAAGTGTTCAGACAAGGTGCTAAAACGTTCCTCCTTCAAATCTTCAAAGGTGATAGAGTCTCTCGAAGCTAGGCGATGACCCTTAGGAACGACAAGACTCGCCTGGTAACCAGCGAAGTGTTGTTGGAACGGTTCAATCACAATATCGGATTCAATCTTTGGAAAGGATAGAACACCAAGGTCGATTTCTTCATTCACTAGTGCAGTTTGAAGCTCACGCGAACCGCCTTGTACCATCGTTAAGTGAATCGAAGGATGCGACATCATAAAACGCGAGAATTCAGGCATTAATTTGATCGCAAAAAGTGTCGGTAGCCCAATTCGAATTGTTTCTTTTTGAGGCTGATTAAGCTCATGAATTTGAGCCACAGTCCCTTCCATCAAAGAAATGATTTTCTTACCATTATCGTATAAGAGCTGTCCAGCTTCAGTCAGTCGAATACTATTGTTAGTTTGCTGAATAAAAAGCGGAGTATGTAATTCGGATTCTAATTTTTTAATGGTTTGAGAAAGGGTCGGTTGCGTAATGAATAAACTACGAGCGGCATTGGAATATCCGCCATGGTCAACGATACTAATGAAGTAGTGTAGGTGTTTAATATCCATTGGACATCTCCTATTCTTTTAAGTGAAGTGTTATACAATAATTGTAACAAAGAATAAAGACGGAAACAATAAGGTTTTGAAAACATAAAGGAGGAATTATGATGAAAATTACAATCGCAGGTGCTGGCGCCATGGGAAGTCGCTTTGGATTAATGCTCCATCAAGCAGGGCATGAAGTGCTCCTAGTCGATGGATGGAAAGATCATGTGGATGCCATTCAAAAAGAAGGATTAAAGGCAAACTATAATGGAGAAGAAATCGTTGTAAAATTACCAGCGGTGCTCCAAAGTGAAGTCACAGAAGAGATGACAAGTGACCTAATCATTTTATTTACAAAAGCGATGCAATTAGAAAGCATGTTAACAGATTTGAAACCAGTGATTCATGATGAAACAAAAGTACTTTGCTTACTCAATGGTATTGGACATGAAGAAGTGATTGAACAATTTGTTCCAAAAGAAGATATCTTTATTGGGAACACGATGTGGACGGCTGGAATGGAAGGTCCTGGTCGCGTGAAACTCTTCGGTAGCGGAACGGTAGCCATGAAGAACTTGGTGGATACACCAGAGGCAAAAGCCAATGCCGAAGAAATCGTTGAGGTGTTGAACAGCGGTGGTTTAAATGCATCTTACTCTGAGAATATTCTATTCGCCATTTATAAGAAAGCATGTGTAAATGGAACGATGAATGGACTCTGCACCATCTTGATGAGTAATATGTATGAATTTGGTTCTACAACGACTGCACACTTGATTGTTGAAAATATCGTGAAAGAATTTTCAGAAGTTGCGAAAAGTGAAAACATTCTGTTAAATGTTTCAGAAATTGTAGATTTCATCGAAACGAATTGTTATAATCGTGAAACAATTGGGCTTCATCACCCATCGATGTATCAAGACTTAATTGAAAATAATCGTTTAACAGAAATCGACTACATCAACGGAGCGGTGGTGCGTAAAGGACAAAAATATGGCGTTCCAACACCATATTGTGAGTTTTTAACAGCATTGGTTCATTGTAAAGAACAAATTCTTGGAGCTAAATAGCTCAGATTAGAGGGGGACAAAACTATGGAAGCACAAGCAAAACAAAAAATGACGGCTTCAGTTTTTATCAATAAAATCTTAGCAGGGACAGCCCTAGGGGTTATCGTCGGACTGATTCCAAATGCCGTTCTTTCAGCAATTTTAAAACATTTTAGTCAATATCCAATCGCAGTAACCATTACGCAAATCGCGGTTATTTTCCAATTAGCAACTCCACTGATTATCGGGGGCTTAATTGCATTACAATTCGGATTTAAACCAATGCCGATGATGGTTGTTGCAGGGGCCTGCTTCGTAGCAAGTGGGGTAGTGACGTATAATGCAGAACTTCAAAAATATGTCGGTGCTGGAACAGGGGACTTGATTAATACAATGGTCACTGCTGGTATCGCTGTGGGAATGTTAATGCTGATCAAAGATAAATTTGGTTCAACTGCCGTTGTAGCAATGCCAATCGTTGTTGGTGTGGGTTCTGCCTTTATCGGATTGCTATTATTACCATACGTTAAAATGATTACAGCAGCCATTGGTCAAGTCATCAACGAGTTCACAACATTACAACCAATCTTGATGTCAATCTTAATCTGCTGCTCATTCGCAACATTAATCATTTCGCCAATCTCAACTGTAGCGATTGGTTTAGCAATTCAATTAAACGGTGTATCTGCCGGGGCCGCTGCTATGGGGGTTGCTGCAACAGCCGTAGCATTAGTGGTTCACTCATGGAAAGTCAATAAATCAGGGGTAACATTAGCCATCGCTCTTGGAGCTATGAAATTGATGATGCCTAACTTATTCAAATATCCAGTAATCTTGATTCCATGTTTATCAACAGCGATTCTTTCAGCGATTCCAGTAGCGCTATTCTCAGTAAGTGGTACTCCACAATCTGCAGGGTTCGGTATCGTAGGATTGGTAGGACCGTTAGCTTCTATCGATGCTGGATTGAACGTTGCCTTAGCAGCTATTGTATGGTTCGTTGTTCCAATTGCAGCAGCGATTGCAAGCAAAATTTTATTTGAAAAAGTTCTTAAATTATACGATTCTTCTGTCGTATTCAAATTCCAAGAATAAGCACAAATTCCTATCGACTCCTTCATGCAAATTGCATGGAGGAGTTTATTTTTATTTTTGCAGGAAGATGGTACAATAAACGTAATAGAAGGGAGTGGTCGGATGAGAATTCAACAATTAATTTATTTCGAGAAAATCGTTGAAAAAGGCTCTATGAATGAAGCCTCAAAAGACTTATATGTCAGCCAACCAAGTTTATCAAAGGCCATTCGTGAGTTGGAATTAGAAATGGATATCACCCTCTTTCAACGGGGGAATACTGGAATTACATTGACGGGAGAAGGGCGTGAGTTTTTAGTTTATGCTCGCCAAGTGTTAGACCAAGTCAATTTGATGGAAGAAAAATATAAACGACAAACAAAACGGAAACGGACATTCTCCGTATCCGCGCAACACTATGCGTTTGTGGTGCATGCCTTTGTCGATTTTATTCAAAAGGAAGCAGGAGACGAATATCAATTCACGCTTCGTGAAACGGAGACTCAAAACATTTTAGAAGACATCACGAACTATAAGAGTGAGATTGGTGTCTTGTATTTGAATGATTTCAACCGCAAAGTGATGGAAAAATTATTCAAGGAGAAAGACTTAGTATTTACACCACTCTTTACAGCGAAACCACACGTGTTCTTAAGCACACAAAATCCATTAGCAGAGAAGAAGAGTATCACATTAGAAGAGTTAGAAGACTACCCTTACTTATCTTATGAGCAAGGGGAAGAAAACTCATTCTACTTCTCAGAGGAAATCCTCAGCACGATGGAGCATAAGAAGAGTATTAAGGTAAGTGACCGTGCGACCATCTTTAACCTAATGATTGGCCTAAATGGATACACCATCAGTTCAGGGATTATTAGTAGTAAGCTAAATGATGATAAGATTGTTGCGGTGCCGCTGGACGTAGAAGATACAATGGAACTCGGAATTTTGCAACACGATCAACGCAAATTATCCAAAGAAGCAGGGCGATTCTTGCATATGCTAAAAACACATATTCAGGAATACGGCTTCGAAGTTCAAAATCTTGATTTTTAGTTCACAAAGAGGTTGAAACTATTCGGAAAATCGTAGATAATAAAAGAACATAAGACATTATTACTCAGTAGAAGGAGACGAATACAAATGAGTTGGAAAGAAACAGCAAAATTATGGGAATCTTTTGAGGCACTTGAAGAAGGATTAAAAGTGCAATTACAATCAATGGATGACACACAAAAAGAGGAAGCCTTCTATACACCATTAGAGTTTGGTACTGCGGGAATGCGTGGAATTGTGGGACCTGGGATTAATAGAATGAACACTTACACAGTGCGTCAGGCAACTGAAGGATTATCACGCTTAATTGAAAGTTACGGGGAAGAAGCGAAAAAACGTGGGGTAGCGATTGCTTACGATTCACGTCATTTTTCACCAGAATTCGCAATGGAGTCTGCACGTACTTTAGCAACTCATGGGATTGCTTCGTATGTATTTGAAAGCTTACGTCCAACACCAGAATTATCATTTGCAGTACGTCACTTGCATACATTTGCCGGAATTATGATTACAGCTAGTCATAACCCAGCAGCTTACAACGGATATAAAGTATATGGTGAAGACGGCGGTCAAATGCCTCCAAAAGATGCGGATGCTTTAACGGCATATGTGCGTCAAGTAGTTAATCCGCTTGAACTTAAAGTGTTAGATGATGAAGCATTAGAAGCATCAGGACTTGTAACGATTATCGGAAAAGACGTCGATGATGCGTACTTGAAAGAAATCAAAACAGTCTCTGTAAATCCAAAACTTCTTAGCGATGTGGAAGGATTATCAGTCGTTTATACACCATTACACGGTACAGGTTTAATGCTTGTTGAAAAAGCATTAGAACAAGCAAACTTCAAAGGCTTGCACGTTGTTGAAGAACAAGCAATGCCAGATGGAGATTTCTCAACAGTTAAATCTCCAAACCCTGAAGAAGCGGGTGCATTTGAATATGCGGTAGAATTAGGGAAAAAAGTGGGCGCTGATGTATTATTAGCCACTGACCCGGATGCGGACCGTATGGGTGCAGCCGTACGCTTACCAGATGGAAGCTACCAAGTGATTACAGGGAACCAAATTGCGGCTATCTTAGTTGATTACTTATTATACGCTCACCAACAAGCAGGAACTCTTCCAAGTAATGCGCTTGTTGTAAAATCAATCGTAAGTAGTGAACTTCCAACAGCAGTCGCTCAAAGTTATGGCGCTGAAATGATGAATGTGTTAACAGGATTCAAATTCATTGCAGAACAAATCCAACATGACGAAGAAACAGGAGATCATACGTTCATGTTCGGTTTCGAAGAAAGTTATGGCTACCTTGTGAAATCATTCGTCCGTGATAAAGATGCCGTTCAAGCAGTGTTATTACTCACAGAAGTAGCCGCACACTTCAAGAATGAAGGTAAGACTTTATATGATGGTCTTCAAGCGTTATACGCAAAACACGGGTACTTCTTAGAAAAAACAATTTCTGTAACAGTAGCTGGTTTAGAAGGTCCACAAAAGATTAAAGCTTTATTAGATGGCTTACGCTCTTCAGTTCCAACAAGCTTTGGAGGATTGAAAGTAGCGTTAGCGCAAGACTTCGCAGTGAATGAGCAAAAAGATGCGAACGGAGTCGTTTCTGAAATCGGACTTCCAACTTCAAATGTATTGAAATATATTTTAGAAGATGAATCATGGATTGCGGTTCGTCCAAGTGGCACAGAACCAAAAATTAAGTTCTACATCGGTGCAAAAGCGGATAGTGAAGAAGCTGCAAAAGAAAAAGTAGCAGCCTTACAAGCCGACTTAGAAAAATTACAAAAATAATGAAATGAGTCACTTACGATTGTGAGTGGCTCTTTTAGTTTCGCATTAAATATTGCGAATGAGGAAATAAAATGATATAATACATTTATATTACAAATGGTAATTGAACGCACAATATTTTTCAAAGTAAGAGGGAAAAGACAATGAATAAAGAAACGAAACGTTTTTTACTAGGAAGTGTAGCACTATTGTCATTGGTAGTAGCAGGGTGCTCTACTGAAAAAAAAGATAGTGAAACGACACAAGTTACAACTGCTGAAGCTTCAACAGAAGAGACCACTCAAGTGACGACACAAGCGACAGCACAAGATGTCAGCAATTATAAAACAGACGGTACGCAACCATCTGAAACATTTAACTGGGAAGCAACAGTCGCTCCACTAAAGAATTTTGAAAAAGAATACATCGATTATGATGGGAATAGAGTAAAAATGAAATCGGCCTCTCTAGCAAATGCGGTTTCGGAGCTAAAACAGATGAAAAGTAAAATCACTGAGCCAAAAGTTCTTGAAGCATTGAAATTACTCGACGCTGTATTTATAGACCAGGGAAATATTGGAGAGCTCTTAAAGGCTGCAGGAGTATCGAGCCAAAAGGAACTTTATACGAAGATTTGGAATGATTTTATGATATCGTTCCTCAAATCAGCTAGACCAGAATTTACTAATGATGCTACGTATGAATATGCGGGTGTCACTTATGCAATTAAGGACTATGGCCCGATGAAATTAAAAGTTGATGTGAATTCGCTGGGGCAGGCTGGTGCTTATACTTTAGAAAGTTATGGTGTAGAGGGAGATACGGTGTACCTCAAGTATAGAGCGCCAATTAAGGATGAAGGAGTAGAGAATCTATTAATCAAGCATCAAACGAATAATCAAGCCTTCTTTGATGCCCTCAAGGAATTGTCTGCAAAAATTGTGAAAACAGATTATAGTAAAAATTTATTGTTGAGATTTTTATATAGTTTAGGATCTCTGGAATTTAAAGGAGATGGTTCCTTTGGCACAAAAGGTGATAAAGAATATTTAGACCAAAGCAGATATATTGTAGCGATTAAAGTAGATGACAATGGGAATAAGAGTATAGATATGAATAATTTGGTGGCTTTATTACAAATCTATGCTGATAATGCAAACGAGGCAAATAAATCCCGATTCAAGTCAACACGTTAACAATTTCATGTTAGCCAGCTACCCAATTGGTGGCTGGTTCTTTGTTGGAGTTTAGAGGAATTTTATAGAAAGATGGAACTATGTTATACTTACTACAAGTATATCGTGAATAACAAAATCTATGAAGATTGAGAGGGGCAGTTTATGAATAAAAATGCCAAACGATTTTTAGCAGGGAGTGTGGCCGTTCTATCACTAGTAGTAGCGGGATGCTCTCAGTCTAAATCAACATCAGAAGTAGCAAAGGAAACAACAGAAGCAACAAGTGAAGTAACAACACAGGTAGCTTCTAATACAAAAACGGATGCTAAAAATCCAGCAGCATCATTTGACTGGAATGCAAAGATCGCACCAATGACGAAATACGAACAAACGTATGTTGAATCAAATAGCGGAAAAACAGTTACGATGAACCTGGAGGGTGTCAAAAAAGCAGTAGAGACCTTGAATGAAAAGAAGAAGAGCATTACTGATAAGAAAGTTCTAGAAGCTTTAAAACTTGTGGATGCAGTATTTGTAAATCAAGAAAACTTTGACGTGCTTCTAAAAGCAACAGGGACTTCAAGCCAAGAAGAACTCTATACTCGTATTTGGAATGATTACATGGTGAACTACTTGAAGGAAGCACGCCCAACATTTACTAATGACGGGGAAGTGGAGTATCAAGGAGTGAAGTATCCCGTTAAAGTCTATGCTCCAATGTACTTAAAGGTAAATACGAATGCCTTAGGAAGAGCAGCAGCTTATACGCTCGAAGATTACAAGGTTGAAGGCGATACCGTATATTTGAAATTAAAAGCACCTCGTGTTGACTTATACCAATATGAAGTACAAGCAAGCTATCAAACAAATAACAAAGCCTTCTTCGATGGACTGGTTGAAGAAGTACAAAAACTGGGACAAACAGACTTTACAAAAGCGCTCTTGTATAAATTTATTTACCGCTTAGCAGCCGTTGGATTTAGAGGAGATGGCTATGTCAACTTAGAAGGAATGGATTATTACGATAGAAACGAACACTATTTAGCGATTAAGGTGGATGACAAAGGCAATGAAACTATCGATGATAAGAATTTAGTGAACCTTCTACAAATCGATATGAAGCCGGCGAACGAAGCAAATAAGACAAAATTTGAATAATTAAACTGAAAAGGCCGATAATGCTGAAAAAGGATTACCGGTCTTTATTTTGTCTAAACGGTAAAAAATAATGGTGTTCCAGTCGGACTTGCATGGGATAATGAAGTCAAAGCATACGAAGAACAAGTGTTATCAAAAAGAAACTAAGGGAGAATTGAAAAATGACAAAATTTATTAAATCACTAGTGGTAAAAAATTATGTGAACTGACAAAAGAATCGTACTTGCGTTATTGGGACGAACGTAATGGCGGGAACGTATCCGTACGCTTAGAAGCGAGTGAAGAAGAAGCGTATGAAGATGTGAAAGAAGTGAAACGTGTCCTCGACTTAGGATTCGACGCTTCCACACTTGCGGGCTACTATTACTTAGTAACCGGTACAGGCCGTTACTTCAGAAACGTGATCAACCAACCGCTTCTTGATTTAGGCTTGGTTCGTATTTCAGAAGACGGACAAAAAGCAGAATTACTATGGGGATTCGAAGATGGCGGAAAACCAACCTCAGAATTCGCGAGTCACTTAATGAGCCACATCGAACGACTCAAAGTGAATCCAAATCATAAAGTGGTCTTCCATTGCCACCCAACAAACTTAATCGCGTCAAGCTTCACACAACCATTAGACGAACGTCATTTATCAAGACTTCTTTGGAAAATGCAGGCTGAATCGATTGTGGTTTTCCCAGAAGGGATTGGTGTGATTCCTTATATGACACCTGGAACAAACGTCATTGGGGAAGCAACGGCTGCGAAAATGGCTGAGTTTCGAGCTGTGATTTGGCCGCATCATGGATTGTTTGCGGCAGGCGATACTTTGGATGAAACATATGGGTTAATCGAAGTGATTGAGAAAGCTGCGATGATTTACTCTCAAGTAGGGGCTCAAGGCGGAAAAATCCTACAAGAAATTACAGATGTGCAATTACAAGAAATTGCGGAATACTTTAACATGACTCCGCACGAAGGTTTCTTAGACGTTTAATAGATGAATCGTTTATAGGGCAAGCTGAAAAGGCTTGTCCTTTTTTGCGTTTTAACAGTCCTCAAGTCGCCAACCGTGTACATTAATACTGAACTGTTGTAAAATAAAGGGGTAACTACAATAAAAAAGGGGTATTGACAGATGAGCTCAATTTACAATGATGATAGTTTAACACTACATACAGACCTATACCAAATTAATATGATGAAAACCTACTGGGAAACAGGCGTTTATGAGAAAAAAGCCATTTTCGAAGCGTATTTCAGAAAATTACCTTTTGAAAATGGATATGCGATTTTTGCTGGACTAGAACGCATCGTTCGTTACATTGAACAATTACGTTTCTCAAAAACGGATATTGACTATTTACGTGGACTTGGACATTATCCAGAAGAATTCTTAACATACTTAGAAAACTTTGAATTCAAAGGAAGCATCCGTTCAGCAGTAGAAGGGGAACTCGTTTTCGCGAACGAACCTCTTGTGCAAGTAGAAGGAACGCTTGCGGAATGCCAATTAATTGAAACTGCCTTATTAAATATCGTCAACTTCCAAACACTTATCGCAACAAAAGCGAGCCGTGTACGCATGGTTTCAGGAGACAATCCAGTATTAGAATTCGGAACTCGTCGTGCGCAAGAATTAGATGCGGCCATTTGGGGAACACGTGCAGCGTACATCGGTGGATGTGATGCGACAAGTAACGTTCGTGCCGGCAAGATGTTTGGCATTCCAGTTTCTGGAACACATGCCCACTCATTAGTACAAGCGTACCGTGATGACTACGAAGCGTTTAAAGCCTATGCTGAGAGTCACCGTGACTGCGTGTTCTTAGTGGATACGTATGATATCTTGAAATCTGGTGTTCCAAATGCCATCCGTGTAGCCAAAGAATTCGGCGACAAGATTAATTTCTTAGGTGTTCGTATCGACAGTGGTGACATGGCGTATATGTCGAAAAAAGTTCGTCAACAATTAGACGAAGCTGGATTTACAAAAGCGAAAATTTACGCATCAAGTGACCTTGATGAAAAAACAATCCTCAACTTGAAGATGCAAGGTGCTAAAATTGACGTTTGGGGAATCGGTACTCGTTTAATTACAGCGTATGACCAACCAGCACTTGGTTGTGTGTACAAGCTTGTAAGTATCGAAGATGAAAACGGCGTAATGGTGGATACAATGAAGATTTCAAACAACGCTGAAAAAGTATCGACACCTGGTAAGAAACAAGTATGGCGTATTACACGTAATTCGGACGGAAAATCTGAAGGGGACTACATTGCGCTATGGGATGAACGTCCAGATCAATTAGACGAACTCTTTATGTTCCATCCAGTCTACACTTATATCAATAAAACAGTGAAAGACTTTACTGCGCGTCCAATTTTACAACCGATTTTCAATAACGGAAAATTAGTGTATGAATTGCCAAAACTTCAAGAGATTAAAGCATACAAAAACGAGCAAATCGAAGCGCTATGGGACGAATACAAACGTATCTTGAACCCAGAGCAATATCCAGTCGACCTCTCTCAAAAGACATACGACCAAAAATTGGCAAGTATTGCGGAAATCAGAGAAGAAGTGCGTCTTAAATCAGAACAGTTGGCCAAAGAAAACGCAAAGTAAGGGGAACGTTATGAGACCATTACAACAAAAAATTATCGAAACGCTTCGTGTGAAACCAGTGATTAATCCTGAAGAAGAAATTCGTAAAACCGTCGATTTCTTAAAGGCGTATCTTGCAAAGCATCCCTTCTTGAATGGGTATGTCCTTGGGATTAGCGGCGGACAAGATTCAACGCTTGCTGGGAAACTTGCACAAATGGCGATTGATGAATTGAACGAAGAACAAGACCAAAAAGTGTATCGTTTTTATGCCGTGCGCCTTCCTTATGGGGTGCAAGCAGATGAACAAGATGCCATGGATGCAATTGACTTTATGAAAGCAACGGATGTGCTTCGCGTGAACGTGAAGGATGCAGTAGATGCGTCTGAACGCAGTATTGAAGCCTTAGGAATGGAAATTTCGGACTTCAATAAAGGAAATATCAAAGCGCGTGAACGCATGGTCGCTCAATATGCGATTGCCGGCCAAACGGGTTGTGCCGTTATTGGAACAGACCATGCGGCAGAATCGGTAACAGGTTTCTATACGAAATTTGGGGACGGGGCTGCGGATATCACTCCGCTATGGCGTCTCAATAAACGTCAAGGCCGTGCGATGTTACAAGTGCTGGGTGCTCCTGAGCATTTATACTTGAAAGTTCCAACGGCAGATCTTGAAGAAGATCGCCCATCACTTCCAGACGAAGTAGCGCTAGGGGTTACTTACGAAGAGATTGATGATTATCTCGAAGGAAAAGACATCAACGAAAAAGCTGCAGAGACGATTGAAAATTGGTATCGAAAGACAGAACATAAACGTCACTTACCAATCACAATCTATGATGATTTCTGGAAATAAAGCTTCAAAGGCTATTCCTATCAGACAACTGGTAGGGATAGTCTTTTTTTGCTCTTTCAAGCAAACGCTCTATTGAATTTCGAATGCGGAGTGCTATAATGAAGATAACAATAGTCGGTTAATAGTTTTCAATTTCATTGGAGGTGGTCTTTATGGACTTAGTATTACCATTGTTTCTGGGGACGTTTGCACTGATGGGAGTTGCTCTATATTTGTTCTACTGGATCATCCGATTAGCCGTAAAACATGGAGTAGAATCTCAACAAAGGAAGTCACATTAACGGCTTCAGAAAAAAGAAATAGAGGTGGCGTGCCACCTCTATTTTCGTGGAGGAAGACAATGAAAGAAATGAAACACTTTGGCGTGTATGGAGTTTGTATTCGCGAGGGACGCATCCTTTGCATCCGTAAGACACGTGGGCCTTACCGCGGGAGATTTGATCTGCCAGGAGGAACGCCAGAAGAGGGCGAGAGTTTGGTAGAAACATTGCGTAGAGAAATGTTAGAGGAGACTGGGTTCCAAGTGTCTGCCATTCATCAAAATACGATTCGTGATGTGTTTGTGACCGTTCCAGGGATTGCGCGAGTGCATCATGAGTTTGTTTTGTTTACCATCGATGTTGAAGAAAAGGGTGCTCAAACGGTAGAAGACTTCGTGACGAGCGAAGAGAAGAACGATTCGAAGGGGATTGAGTGGGTTCCACTTGAAGAAGTCAGCCTTACCAATGCATCTCCACTCGTAATAGAAGCCGCAAGACCTTCAGAGGCATTCGAGGCGAAGCATTACGAACAATGGGTGATGTACGACGAAGATTTTATGAACTAAAATGAATTTAGCTATTTAAAGAACTCTGAATTTTTGTTACAATGAAGTTGGAGCATTTATTCATGTTTTTAGAACCCTTTTTTGAAAGGGGATTCAGGGAGGTACTATTAATGGAAGTTATTGTTGTAAAAACTCAAGAAGAAGGCGCATTAGCTGCTTTTGAGATTTTTAAACGCGCACACGGCGAAGGAGCGCAAGTGTTTGGACTAGCGACAGGCTCAAGTCCAATTGGGTTATATGAATTACTAAGAAATAGCGATTTAGATTTCTCAGATCGTATCTCAGTGAACTTAGACGAATATGTTGGATTGGCACCAACGGATGAACATAGCTATCATTATTTCATGAAAGAGCAATTATTCGATGCAAAACCATTTAAACATAGCTATTTACCAGACGGATTGGCCGAAGATGTCGATGCAGAAGTTGTTCGCTATGAACGCATTCTTCAAGAAAATCCGGTTGACCTACAATTATTAGGAATTGGAAGTAACGCGCATATCGGATTCAACGAACCAGGTACACCGTTCACACAACGCACACATAAGGTTCATTTAACAGAATCAACCATTGAAGCGAACAAACGCTTTTTCGAAAAAGAAGAAGATGTGCCACGCTACGCTTATTCAATGGGATTACAATCGATTATGGATGCTAAAGAAATCGTGTTAATTGCATTCGGACCTAAGAAAATCCATGCGATTAAAGGATTAGTGGAAGGTCCTATCACAGAGGAAGTTCCTGCAAGTATCTTGCAAAACCATCCGAAAGTGACCGTCATTTGTGATGAAGCAGCTGCAGCATTATTAACAAAATAAAGAGTTTGAAAGGGCGTCTTCCGGGCAACGGAAGGCGCCTTTTTGCGCTTTTAAAAGAGAGATAATCAGCTGATTTAAGCGTGTAAAGGCTTGTTTTCAAAAATTTTCTGAAAAATTTTTTGTAAACCTAAAAAAACACTTGACGAAATTATTTTTTTAGGGTAACCTAATAAATGTAGAATCTACATAAATTGAGGGGATGAATTCATTGATTACGATTAAAAATGTTGGGGTATCGTATGCGATGCAACCACATGTTTTAAAAGATTGTAATGCAACCATTGAAGGACCAACCATTACTGGGATTATTGGGCCCAATGGTGCAGGTAAATCAACATTATTAAAAGCAATATTAGGACTTATTCAATCGTCAGGAGAAATTCTGATTGATGGAGAACCCGCAAAAAAAGTATTACAGAAAATCGCCTATGTCGAACAAAAAAGCCAGATTGACTTTACATTTCCAATCACCATTCGTGAGTGCGTTGCTTTAGGAAGAACCGTTAAAAAGAAACCATTGCAACGATTGACGAAAGAAGATTGGGAAAAAGTTGATACAGCCATTGAAGAAGTTGGATTAACGGATTTAGCATCTCGCCAAATCGGGGCTCTTTCTGGCGGTCAATTCCAACGTGTACTATTAGCGCGTTGCATGGTTCAAGAAGCACAATATATTTTCCTTGATGAACCATTTGTAGGGATTGATATGCTTAGTGAGAAAGTCATTATGACAATTCTCCGTAAATGGAAAGAGGAAGGGAAGACTATTTTAATGGTCAACCATGACTTATCGAAGGTGAAAGAATACTTTGACCAGGTGATTCTTGTTAAACACGCGATTGTAGCCTCTGGAAAAACAGAAGACGTATTCATTAAGAAATACTTAGATGATGTATACGGCGGAAGTGTCTATATTCCACAAGGAGGTGAGCAACATGCATAATTTCATTGAAGGGTTAATGGAATTCCATTTCCTACAAAATGCGCTTGTTTCAGCAGTCGTGATTGGTGCGGTTGCCGGAATTTTAGGATGCTTCATCATTCTAAGAGGGATGTCATTAATGGGGGACGCTATCTCTCACGCGGTATTACCGGGTGTAGCGTTGTCGTTTATTTTAGGCATTAACTTCTTTATTGGAGCCCTGGTGTTCGGGTTATTAGCATCGTTCCTTATTGCATTTGTGAATCAAAATAGTACTATCAAAGGCGATACTGCTATCGGGATTACCTTTAGTTCGTTTTTGGCATTGGGAATTATTTTGATTAGTGTGGCGAAGAGTTCAACAGACTTATTCCATATTTTATTCGGGAATATTTTAGCCGTACAAGATATTGATTTACTCATTACATTGGTGGTGAGCGTGATTGTAGTCGTCGTTATTTTAGCGTATTTTAAAGAATTACAAGTAACGAGCTTTGATCCAGTCTTTGCTCAATCTACAGGGATGAACGTACAATTTTACCACTACTTATTGATGTTCCTCTTGGCGCTTGTATCAATTACCGCGATGCAAAGTGTCGGGACAGTTATGATTGTGGCACTATTAATCACCCCTGCAGCAACAGCGTATTTATATTCAAATCGTCTGAAAACAATGCTCATTTTAGCCGCAACATTTGGCTCACTGTCATCCGTATTAGGATTGGTTATTGGATATACGTTTAACATCGCTATTGGATCAACCATCGTATTAACAGCAGCAGCACTTTTTGTCGTAAGTTTTATCGTTTCACCAAAACAAAGAGAAAGAAGGAAATCTCATGAATAGAATGAAGAAACTCTTTGTAGCAGCACTTGTTGTATTAGGAATTGCAGGATGCGCTACAAGTAAAGATACAAGTAAAGATAATAGTTCAAAGGCAAATACTGAAAAAATCAATGTGGTGACAACCAACTCTATTATTTATGATATGACAAAAAATATCGCCGGTGATTTAGTGAACTTACATAGTATTGTTCCAGTAGGACAAGACCCACACGAGTATGAACCATTACCAGAAGATGTTCAAAAGGTACAAAAAGCAGACTTGATTTTCTATAATGGAATCAACTTAGAAAACGGTGGGGACGCTTGGTTCACAAAGATGGTGAATAATGCGAAGAAAGAAGCGAATAAAGATTACTTTGCAGTGAGTGATGGCGTAGAAGTGATTTACTTAGAAGGCCAAAGTGAAGCTGGAAAAGAAGACCCTCACGCATGGTTAAACATCGAAAACGGGGTTATTTATGCGAAGAACATTGCAAAACAATTAATCGCAAAAGATCCAAAGAACAAAGAAACATACGAAAAGAATTTAGCAGCATATGTTGAAAAACTAGAAGCATTAGATAAAGATGCTAAACAACGTATCGCGAAAATCCCTGAAGAAAAACGTTTAATCGTAACAAGTGAAGGTTGCTTCAAGTACTTCTCTAAAGCATACGATATTCCATCAGCGTACATCTGGGAAATCAACACAGAAGAAGAAGGAACTCCAGAACAAATCACGAAATTAGTTCGTCAATTACGTGCATCAAAAGTTCCATCATTATTCGTAGAAAGTAGTGTGGATGACCGTCCAATGAAGACTGTTTCTCAAGAAACTGGTCTACCAATCTTCTCAACAATCTTCACTGACTCTATTGCAGAAGCAGGAAAAGATGGAGACAGCTACTACAGCATGATGAAATGGAACCTAGATAAAATTATCGAAGGTTTAAGCAAATAGTGAATCGGGGCTCCTGGGAAACCGGGAGCTCTTTTGTTTTGAGTTTTGAATGAGAATAACAAACAGCGAGGTGAAGAAGAATGAATAAATTTTTAAAAGGGATGTTTATCGTATTAATCATTGCGATGACAGGAGCAATGATTTTCCAAATTTTCTTTCCAGAGGTGATGGGTTCACACTCGGGATACGGAGTTGCAGTCGGTTGGCAAAGGGAAATCGGATTTTGGAATCTAGCCGTCCTTATGATTTTGATTGCTGTAAATGTGAAGTATGATTGGTTTTATTTGCGAGTGGTATTGGCAGCACTGATGGTTGGAGGAATTGGCATTGGAACCAATCATTTGTTAACGTATTTAGCTCAGGCTTCTTCAGTAAATCTCGTTGGAGCCATTGAAAACTACCTTCTTGTTGTAGGATGGGCAGTTGGTTGGTATCTTCAAGACAAAATGGAAAAGATGAATCCGTAGGGTTTATCTTTTTTTATGCAAATTTACACTCACTAGTTGACAAGCGAAAAGAATGGGTCTAAAATACAAAACAACTTAAGAACATAAATTCATTGACAAAGAGAGTACAGAATTTTGGAGTCGCAAGCGAGATGAGGTAGAGTGGAAGCTCATTGGATAAGAAATTCTGGAAGCGCACTTTGTAGAAAAGATGGGGAAATCGAGTAGCCATCTTCGCAGAAATCTGCGTTAACAAGGAAAAGGATCGGGAAGCAATTCCCCGTCAAAATAGAGTGGTACCACGACAGACATCGTCTCTTATGCTATTTGCATAAGAGGCGTTTTTATTTTATAAGGAGGTTTCAAATGAAGAAAATTATAGCGATGCTCATCGTGCTTGTCGGCTTTTTAGCTTCGTGCACGAATCAAGTAACAACAGAAAATAGTACAGGGTCAGCGGTATTAGACCGTATTTACAAAAAGCAAAAAATCGTCATCGGAACAACAGCGGACTACCCGCCGTTTGAATGGCATTATATTAACGACGGTAAAGACTCAGTCGTCGGAATTGATATTGATATCGCCAATGCCATTGGGGAAGCGCTTGGGGTAGAAGTTGAGATTCGAGAGATGGAATTTAACTTCTTGATTGCTGCGATGAAGTCTGGGAAAGTTGACCTCGTTCTTGCAGGGATTACGCCAACGGAAGAGCGGAGTAAGGAAGTGGCGTTCACGAATATTTACTACGATTCACATATGGTAGCGGTCGTGAAGAAAACGGATGCCGGTAAGTTCACGTCGCTAGATAGCTTCAATGGGGCAAATGTCGGAGCGCAAAAAGGAACCTCTCAAGAAGGAATTGTAAAAGACACATTGACAGGAGCAACACTCACGTCACAACCGAAAAATCCAACCTTGATTTTAGCGTTGCAACAAGGGAAACTCGATGCGGTGATTATGGATAATATTGCAGCGGATGAGTTTGTAAAGGCAAATTCGGATTTAACGGTTGCTTCGGTAGAAATTCCAAGTGAAGATGCTGGGACTGCAGCAGTGGCACAAAAAGGCAATGAAGTGTTTGTACAAAAAGTACAAGAAGTGCTCGACCAGTTAGAGTCTTCAGGAAAACTGAAAGAATCGATTATTCGCAATACGAATTTAATGTCAGAATAGAAAGAAGGAAAAAGAATGGAATTAATCATTAAATATTGGCCTCTGTTTCTCGAAGGGGCAACGACAACCGTGTTACTGTCATTCTTCTCTGTAATTGTCGGGGTTGGATGTGGAACGTTAATGGCACTCGCAAGACTCAGCTCGAACAAATTCTTGTCAAAAGCAGCGAAGGTCTATATCGACATTATTCGTGGAACGCCACTTCTTGTGCAATTGTACTTAGTGTATTTTGGACTCGCGACCGTCCTTGATTTAAACGACTTCGTTTCAGGAATCATTGCCGTGTCCGTTAATACGACAGCCTATATCGCTGAAATCATCCGTAGTGGGATTCAATCGGTGGATAAAGGGCAAATGGAAGCCGCTCGTTCAATGGGGATGCCAAAAAGAATGGCGATGCGTCAAATTATCTTGCCACAAGCGATGAAAAATATTTTACCGGCCATCGGGAATGAATTTGCGACCTTAATTAAAGAAACATCGATCGTCTCTTTAATTGGTATTCACGATTTAATGTACAGTTCGGATACGGTTCGTGGAGCAACCTTTACCGTATTTATACCACTGTTAATGACGGCGTTCTTATACTTCGTCATGACTACGACGATTGCATTCTTTATGGACAAACTAGAAAGGAAGTTACAAGCCAGTGATTAGAACAGAAGAGATTAAAAAACAATACGGCGACAAGCAAGTCTTAAACGGAATTTCCACTCATATTGAACAAGGGGAAGTGCTCGTGATTATCGGTCCTTCTGGATCAGGAAAATCGACTTTCTTACGTTGCTTAAACTTATTAGAAGAACCCACTAGCGGGAAGGTGTTCTTCAAAGACCAATGCATCAATGAAAAAGGAGTGGACCTCGATAGCGTGCGTCAACACTTAGGCATGGTATTCCAACACTTCAATTTATTCCCGCATTTAACCGTATTAGAAAATATCACCATTGGACCAATCCAATTGAAGAAAATCGACAAGGCGGTCGCAGAACAAAAAGCACACGAGCTTCTGGAGAAAATGGGTTTAGCCGATAAAGCGGATGTTTATCCAAACTCCTTATCTGGGGGACAAAAACAAAGAATCGCGATTGCGCGCTCCCTTGCGATGGAACCCGATGTGCTCTTATTCGATGAGCCAACGTCAGCGCTAGACCCAGAAATGGTCGGCGAAGTGCTAGGCGTGATGAAAGAACTCGCAGCAGGTGGCATGACCATGGTTGTCGTAACGCATGAAATGGGATTTGCCCGTGAAGTGGGAACGCGTTTAATCTTCATGGACGGTGGCGTGATTGTGGAAGAAGGCTATCCAAAAGAAGTCCTCGAGAATCCACAAATGGAGCGGACACAATCGTTCTTATCAAAAGTATTAATCTAATAGAAGAAAAGTCTTATTTGCGATGATGCGAATAAGGCTTTTTTGTGGGTTGAAAAAACGTAAACAAAATGCTAACATTATTACAAATTGTTAGTGAATTGTTTACGTTTTTAGGAGGTGAAAGAATGAATTCAAAACAAACAGAAATTATAGAGTATTTAAAAAGAAATAATGGCATCTTATCTTATCGTGAAGTGAAAGAAGCAGGATTAAGCTATCGAACCTATCGAAAAATGATTGAGCAAGAGGAACTTGAACCACTCGGGAAAGGTTTGTATGGGTTGGCAGAATACTATATGGATGACTGGTATTTAATTCAATTACGAAATCCAAAAGGAGTATATGCACTCGATACGGCATTGTGGTTACACGGATTGTCGCTAACGGTTCCTTTTGAAAAAACGATGATGTTCCCATACGGAGTGAATACTTCAACGATTAAGCAAGCACAAGAAGTGAAACCTGTTGTGACACGTACTAATTTTGATGTTGGTATTGTAGAAATTGAACGCCAAAAAGGGCAACAAATCCGTATATATGAAATAGAAAGGACTCTAGTAGAGTGTTTGCGTCCGGTATATAAAATGGATGTACAATTGATTGCACAAGCTTTCAAACTATATTTCCAAAAGTATTCAGTAAACTATCAAAAATTGATGTATTACGCAAAGCTCTTCAGAGTCACCGATAAAATATATTCATATATTGAGGTGCTATCGTGAAGTTCAAAAATGCTACGAGTCTTAAGAACAGAATATAAAAGATTGCGCAGGAGAAATAAGTTCAACAAAACTTTTTCATGACTAGCACATGATAAGTAACTTGCTGTCAAAACATTTTCAGAAAATAATCCTTGCAATGAATCTTGTGAGGTGCTACAATGTAAAACGTAAGAATTACGATTTAAGAAATGGAGACAGAATATATCATGAAAAAAACGACATTTATTGGATTATTATTGATGTTTGTACTGGTTGCCGTTGGATGTGCGCCAAGTAATTCAAATAGCAAAACACAATCAGGAAAGCTAAAAATTTCAACGACTTTCTTTCCGATTTACGATTTTACAAGAAACATTGTAGGGGATGAAGGAGACGTATCGCTTGTCATCGGTGCTGGAACAGAGCCACACGACTACGAGCTTTCTGCAAAAGAAATCGCAAAAATGAGCGAAGCAGATGCACTTGTTTATGATAGCGAGTATATGGAAACATGGATTCCTGCAGTTCTTAAGACTATCGAATCTGATAGCAAAGTCAAAGCAATCAGCGCAACTAAAGATATGGTACTTCTTCCTGGTGGAGAAGAGGAAGAACACGACCATGACCACGATGGCGAAGGCCACAGCCATGAATATGATCCACACGTATGGTTATCACCAGAGCGCGCGATTCAAATGGTTCAAAACATTACTAAGCAGCTAGCGGAAGCTTTCCCTGAGCGTAAAGAAGCTTTCGAGAAAAATGCTAAAGCCTACATCGAAAAATTAACAGCGTTGCATAAAGACTACACAAATGCATTTAAAGATGCCAAACAAAAGAACTTTGTAACTCAACATACAGCATTCCACTATTTAGCATTAGACTACGGCTTAAACCAAGTCGGAATCACTGGGATTTCACCAGAAGCTGAGCCAAGTGCTGCACGTTTAGCAGAATTAACAAAATACGTGAAAGAAAACGACATTAAGATTATTTACTTTGAAGAAAATGCTTCTGAGAAAATCGCGAAAACATTAGCGGAAGAAGCAGGCGTTGAGTTAGCCGTTTTAAATCCAATTGAATCTTTAACAAAAGAGGAAATGGATAAAGGTGAAGACTACATCTCTGTAATGCGCGAAAACCTTGAAGCGTTGAAGAAAACGACAGACCAACCAGGAAAAGACATCCAACCAGAACACGCAGAAGACGAAAAAACAGTCCACAAAGGCTACTTCGAAGACAGTGCTGTAAAAGATCGCACACTTTCTGATTACGCTGGCGAATGGCAATCCGTATATCCTTACTTAGTGGATGGCACTCTTGATCCAGTCTTTGACTACAAAGCAAAAATTGGCAAAAAGATGACAAAAGACGAGTACAAAGCATACTACACAACAGGATATAAAACAGATATTAAAAATATCAATATCACGGATACTACAATGGAGTTCCAAAAAGAGGATGGAACAACTGCTAAAGCGGAATACAAATATGTAGGATATAAAATCCTAACATACAAAAAAGGAAACCGCGGCGTCCGCTTCTTATTCGAAGCGGTGAACCCAGTAGAAGGCGCTCCTAAATACGTTCAATTCAGCGACCACAACATCGCTCCAGTGAAAGCAGAACACTTCCACATCTTTATGGGCAATGAAAGCCAAGAAAAACTATTCGAAGAAATGGACAATTGGCCAACATACTACCCATCAAACTTGACAGGGTTGGAAATTGCACAAGAGATGGTTGCTCACTAAAAAACAGGATGTGAGAAAAGGCGTTCATAGGCGATGACGGTTCGCAGTTTAGCCGTAAGCGGTCTGTAAGACCGTGCGGACTAAACTCGAAAGGCTTGAGCCTATGCCTTTTCGAACTCAACTACACAGGATACGAGACCGAACGCTCAGAAATGGAACGTTGGACTGGAACACCGGAAGGAACGTGCAACGTTCTGCGGATGTTTCAGGAAACGCACGCCATTTCTGTGAGGTCGAGTTCAACTTCACAGGATGGCAGAAAGACAGAAACTAAGAATGATTTCACAGTGTGAAGTCATTCTGTTTCGTAGTCTTTCGCCCGCAAAGTTTATTAGACTTTCTTGAATCACGAGTGATGAAAAGAAAGTCAATAAACCACTGCGTATAAATCGATGCAAATAAATCTATGCAGACACCAAAACAGGATTCAATATCGAATCCTGTTTTTTTGTTTACTCAAAATTAACTTATAAGTTAATTTTGATTTTTTAAACGATGTGCAATTATCATAAAAGATAATTATCATATATGATAATTTCAGCTTTTTTCACGAGAAAAAATAAGCACAAAACCCGCGCTATCATGCGAAAAAATATACTCTCAAAAAAGTGCATTTTTTAGGGGTTGATTTGTTGACTATTACTAAACTTAATGTATAATGGTCTTTGTGTTAGTAAACAATTAGTTTAAAAGGAGAAGACAATGGAAATCGGTCATCAACTGCGTGCCCTCCGTATTCAAAAGGGGTTAACGCAAGAAGAGTTAGCAGAGAGAACAGATTTGTCAAAGGGATATATCTCGCAATTGGAGAATGATTTGAGCTCACCATCAATGGATACGTTCTTTGATATTCTTGAAGTGTTGGGATGCCCTGCAGCGGACTTTTTCGATGAGGGGCCAGAAGAGGCGCTCACGATTTACCGCGAAGAGGATATGACGATGATGGAAGACGCCAAGCACCATACGATGGTCACATGGCTCAATCCAGACTCGAACGAGCATGAGATGGAACCCGTAATTCTAGAGTTTGCCGTTGGGGGAGCGTACAAGACGTTCCAACCGTCACTTGCAGAAACATTTGGGTATGTGCTCGAAGGTTCTATTCAGGTCAAAGTCGGTAAACAAGTTGAAGTAGTTTCCAAGGGAGAGTCCTTCTATTTTGAGGCGAAAGCCAAACACCAAATTAGCAACGCCGCTAAGACAACATCGAAAGTTTTAGTCGTGGCGACAGATTCATATTTATAATTAAGAAAGTTAGGTGCTAGCAATGTCAAACAACACAATTATCTCATTTGAGAATGTGAACAAATTTTATGAGGACACTCATGTTTTAAAAAATATCAACTTCGAAATCGAAAAAGGAAAATTCTATACATTACTAGGGCCTTCGGGATGCGGTAAAACAACAATCTTGCGTATCATTGCTGGATTCACAGATGTATCAAACGGAAAAGTGACTTTAAACGGGGCAGACGTTACTAACCTTCCACCAAACAAACGTAAAGTGAACACTGTTTTCCAAGACTACGCATTATTCCCACATATGAACGTATTCGAAAATATCGCGTTTGGATTACGCTTAAAGAAAACTCCAGAAAACATCATTAAAGAAAAAGTGGCAGACGCTTTAAAAATGGTGCAATTATCAGGCTACGAAAACCGTGAAATCTCACAAATGTCTGGTGGACAACAACAACGTGTGGCTATCGCCCGCGCGCTTGTCAATGAACCAGAAGTGCTACTACTTGATGAACCATTATCAGCATTAGACTTAAAACTTCGTACAGACATGCAATATGAACTTCGTGAATTGCAACAACGTTTAGGAATCACATTTATCTTCGTAACGCATGACCAAGAAGAAGCGTTAGCGATGAGTGATGAAATCTTCGTTATGAGTAAAGGAGAAATCTTTCAATCGGGAACGCCAGTAGATATTTACGACGAACCAATCAACCGTTTCGTTGCCGACTTTATCGGTGAAAGTAATATCGTTGACGGGGTTATGAAGGAAGACTACCTAGTAGAGTTCGTTGGAAAAGAATTCGAGTGTGCCGATGCCGGTATGCGTCCAAACGAAAAAGTTGAGATCGTGATTCGTCCAGAAGACTTAACGTTAACTTCTATCGAAAATGGAAAATTAACAGTTGAAGTGGACACGCAATTGTTCCGCGGAGTTCACTACGAAATCATCTGCTATGACGAAAATGGCAATGAATGGATGATTCACTCAACTCGTAAGGCAGAAGTTGGATCAAAAGTGGGCTTATACTTCGAACCACAAGATATCCACGTAATGCGTTTTGGAGAAAGTGAAGAAGACTTCGACGCTCGTTTAGAAAGCTACGAAGACGAGGTAGAAGAAAATGATTAAACAATCGCGTCTATTATTTTCCATTCCATACTTTATCTGGTTGTTATTATTCGTAGTAACGCCACTTGGAATGATTTTCTATAAATCATTCTTCGACATCAATGGTCAAGTAACGCTTGGAAACTACACGAACTATTTCGCGTCAGGAAACTACTTAGAAATGACATTCAACTCTGTGTGGTACGCATTTCTAGTAACACTTGTAACGCTATTCGTGAGTTATCCAACAGCACTTTTCCTAAGTCGTACAAAACATAAACAATTATGGCTTTTATTAATCATCTTACCAACATGGGTAAACCTACTATTAAAAGCCTATGCATTTATTGGAATCTTTAGCCAAACAGGAACAGTGAACAACTTCCTTTCATTATTCGGATTGGCGCCACAAGAATTCCTATTCACTGACTTCAGTTTCTTAACGGTAGCAGCGTATATCGAGTTACCATTTATGATTTTGCCAATCTTCAACTCTATCGAAGAGTTGCCAAGTTCACTCATTGCGGCAAGCCGCGACCTTGGGGCAACAAAATGGGATACGTTTAGACGCGTTATCTTCCCATTAACAATGAACGGAGTGCGCAGTGGAGTACAAGCCGTATTTATTCCATCACTCTCACTCTTCATGTTGACTCGTTTAATTGGAGGAAACCGCGTGATTACACTTGGTACAGCCGTTGAACAACATTTCTTAGTAACGCAAAACTGGGGAATGGGTTCTACAATCGGGGTTGTATTGATTGTAGCAATGATTATTTTAATGTTTATTACAAGAGACCGTAGAAAAGGAGGCGTATCAGAATGAAATTAGAAAATAATAGCAAGTGGACGAATCTCTACTTAGTTTTCGTATTCGTAGTTTTATACGCTCCGATTTTCTACTTGATTTTTTACTCATTTAACAGTGCTGGTAGCATGAACGGATTTGAGAGTTTCACACTCGACCACTATAAAGCCGTTCTTGCGGACACACGTTTAATCGGAATTGTACTCGATACATTAATTCTTGCACTCTTATCTTCTTTAATCGCGACAGCGATTGGAACACTTGGAGCTATCATGATCCATTACATCCGTTCAAACCGTCGCAAACAAGTATTATTAGGCTTTAACAATATTTTGATGGTATCGCCAGACGTTATCATCGGTGCCAGCCTTTTAATTCTCTTTACAGTGGTTGGATTCAAACTCGGCTTTATGTCGGTATTACTTGCGCACATCGCGTTTAACATTCCAATCGTTGTACTGATGGTTTTACCAAAATTATCAGAAATGAACCCATCGATGATTACAGCTGCTCGTGACTTAGGAGCAACAAGCTCACAAGTATTAACACGCATCGTTTTACCAGCAATTACACCAGGAATTCTAAGTGGATTCTTTATGGCATTTACGTATTCATTAGACGACTTCGCCGTGACATTCTTCGTAACAGGAAATGGATTCTCAACGATTGCCGTTGAAATCTACTCACGTGCGCGCCAAGGAATCAGCTTAGAAATCAATGCCTTAAGTACATTGATGTTCCTATTCTCATTATCACTCGTGATTGGATATTATTTCATTCAAAAATTCCAACAAAAACGATTGAATGGGAAGGCTTCAGAGAGTGACCTATTGAAAGGAGTCACACTATGAAGCGACTAACGATGTTAATCGGGACGATCGTAGTTTCTTGCCTAGTGTTGTTTGGAATGCGTAAGAATTTTGAAACAGCAACGGCAGGTGACCCTCAAACCATTATCGTATATAACTGGGGAGACTATATCGACCCAGAACTTATTACACAATTTGAGCAAGAAACAGGTTATAAAGTCATTTATGAAACGTTCGATTCAAACGAAGCCATGCTGACAAAAATTAAGCAAGGTGGAACGAACTATGACATCGCGATTCCAAGTGAGTACACCATCAACAAAATGGTACAAGAAAACCTACTAGAAAAACTGGATTACTCAAAAATCAAAGGGATGGAACATATCGACCCACGTTTCTTGCATCAATCCTTTGACCCAGAAAATACTTATAGCATCCCTTATTTCTGGGGAACGCTAGGAATTGTTTATAATAAGAAAGTTTATCCAGAAGGGTTTATCAGCGAGTGGCGCGATTTATGGAAAACGGATTTGAAAGATTCGATTCTCTTTATCGATGGCGCTCGTGAAATGATGGGGATTGCCTTACAAACTCAAGGGTATTCTCTCAATGAAAAAGACGAAACGATTGTTAAAGAAGCGGGTAAATTCTTGAAGACATTAATGCCAAACGCTAAAGCGATTATCGCCGATGAGATGAAGACGTATATGATTCAAGGAGAAGCTAACGTAGCCGTGACTTTCTCTGGGGAAGCTTCAAAAATGTTGAGTGAGAATGAAGATTTAGCTTATGTGGTTCCAAGCGAAGGAACGAACTTATGGTTTGATAATATCGTCATTCCAAAAACGGTTGGCAACAAAGAAGGCGCGTATGCGTTTATCAACTTCATGTTGCGTCCGGAAATCGCAGCGAAGAATGCTCAGTATGTTGGGTATGCAACGCCTAACAAGGATGCGCTAGCACTCTTGCCAGAAGAAATTACTTCGGATGAGAGCTTCTATCCGAGTGAGGAAGCGATGGAGAAGATGGAGGTTTACGACAATTTAGGAACCGACCTATTATCGCTTTACAACGACCTCTTTTTAGAAGCCAAGATCTTTAGAAACTAAGAAAAGTCGAGACACGCTCTCGGCTTTTTTTGTGCAAAAAAATGAATAAAGGAACTTCGTTCCTTTGAAATTCTGGTGCAGAGAAATAAGTTTAGGATATCAAATTAAGTATAAAAACTACGAACTCTCCTCGGATATCTTCATGATAGTGATAATAGCTGTACCGGTGTGAGCCTTACGTCTCATCACCTATCGAGCCTCAAAGTGACTCTAGGAAATAAATTTCCAGAGTCACTAATTCGCATCGATTACACTCGCTATTATTACTATCATAGAATCCGGGGAGTTCTCCGTTTTTATAGATGCATTGATGAATTAATTATTTCTAATGGCAGAATTTCAAAGTAACGAAGATTTTTTTGAAAAAAGGGAGAGTGTGTGGACTTTTGGAGTTCTACTTCTGAAAGAGGTGTTGGAAAGAGGAATAGGTCTTAGGGACGGCTAGAGGAACAGGGAGAGTGCTGAGACGGGTGCTAGGAGGATGATTGTGCTAATAAAAAAGCCCTCGTCCGATTGAAGTGCACCCCAAAAGTTAGACACAAAATCTAACTTTTGG
>NZ_JVNU01000028.1 GCF_001071995.1 Streptococcus sp. 263_SSPC | reverse complement strand
TGTAGAAGCTTCTGTTGTCGTAGGAGCTTCCGTTGTCGTAGGAGTTTCTGTTGTTGTAGGAGCTTCTGTTGTTGTAGTCGTCGTAGTAGGTTCTGTAAAAACATTCATAAATGTAATATCTTTACCGTATTGAATGTCAGCTTTTAACACTTTACCTTCTTGAGAAACCACAATAGTAGCTTCTTTTTCGCTATTATCATACGTAATTCTTGAGTCAGTTCCTGACACTTCTTTTACCTTAAAGGTATAAGTGCCTGTTTTTTCAAACTGCAGATTTGTAAATTGGATAGTTCCATCGGCACTATTGGTTGCAGTTTGAACAATATTCCCTTTTTCATCAAGCAAATTGAAGGTGAACTCGCCCTCTTGAAGGGTTCGTCCTTGTAGTTCTTTTTTGAAACTCAAGTCTTTTTTGATTGGATCTAAAATAGTATTAGTAATAACTGTCTTAGTACCCTCATTTGAAATACTATGATTATATCCTTCTGGCACTTCAAGTTCATCTACAGAATACTCATATTTAACTCCATTAAGAGATTCTGGTAAATCTTTAAAAGTATACGTCCATTGATTATTTTCATTCAATTCAATTGGTGCGCCATAGTTTTTACCATTTTGTTTCAACTGAACTTTAATACCTTTACGTAAAGATAATTTATTGTTATTATCCTTCCAAACTTTTGTTACAGTATGTGAAACAGTATTCCGAGTATTCGTGATAGTAACCCCATCATTTACTAGAACATCTCCAGAAATGGCTACCGTATAATCTTGCCCATATTGTTCTTCAAGGACTTCACGAACAGCATAATTTTTCACAGAAGGATCTAATAACTTACCATCTGTCGTAAGTTTAAAAATTCCCTTCCAATCATTTGTTTCATTTAATTCTAATGTATTGAGCACTTTTGAAGGATCTGAAGTTTTAAATAATTCTACTTTAACCTTAGAAACTGAAGCATCTCTAGCACCTACCCATTTCTTTTCAACTGGGATATATTGAGGTAATTGATTTGAGACAACATTTGTCTCACCTAAAGCTTTTGGATTATTTGCATCACGATTCGTATAGAATGAATTGTTAGCAATCATTGTATCGATAGATCCATCTGTGTATGAAGAATTCTTCATGTGTAAAACAAAATCAACAATCTCACCAGGAATAATAGATTCTCCTTCATTAAGTAAAATTTTAATTGCTGTGATTTTTGTAAAATCAGTTACAGCATCTGCCTTTACCCAACCTGCTGCTTGAGTTGCAGTGTAAGGATCTGAAGGTAAATCTTTGACGGTACTGTAATAAACAGTGAATTTGGGATCTGTTTCAAGTGCTTTCGTTAAGAACGGAGTAAAATTAGACCCTTTTTCATCACCAGCATATGGAAGTCGATCATACAAAGTGAATGTTTTGATTGTTGCAATGCTGTAGTTCTTCGTCTGCAACTGATACTTGAATTCTTGATCATAATTCGTCAAAACTTTTTCTTTAGTCCACTTTCCATCTGCTGTCGAGATGAATTTTTCTGAGCGAATTTCTGTTGGTAAATTTACTAATGTTTTTGTCTTTGCACCGATAATTTTATCAGAAACTGTTCCGTCAGTATTTGGAACCTTGAAAACATTATCTACCAGAGATGGAGACTTCACTTTTCCAGGTAATGGTGAAAAATCATTTGCTGTGAAGTACACATGATTATCAGTATTTTTCTTATAGTCATCTGGATTTTGAATCGAAGTTGGCATTGCATCTGAAGTAATCTTTGCACTTACAACTGGAGAAAATTGAAAATCAATGGTTTTATCATTGTAGAAATCCAAATCTTTTAATTCAAAAACAACGGCTTGTCTTCCGCTACCATTATAATCATCAATCACATATGGTTCTTTCTTGAGCATATTCTTTTGTTCTTGTTTATGAATATAATAACTTACGAAAGTGATTCCTTCAGGTAAAATATCAATAATCTTACTACCATTAATACGTCTATTTTTCGACAACCCATCAAATTTCATCGTTACATTGTATTCAACAACCTCACCTAAAACACCTTGAGGATTTGTGCGTGTTGATTTATTTAATTGGATTGTTTCCTCGATATACTTTAAATTTTCTGAAGAAGTTTTTGGTTTTGTTACAAATTTTCCGTTTTCGCTAAATCCATCGACAAGACCTTCTGCATGGAACCTGTTTTCATATCGAATTGGATTTTCTCTTTCTGTCTCATTGAATGGATTTAATAATTTTGTTTGAACAAAAACTGAAGTTCTTTCATATGGCGGAATGGTCCTTCCATCCTTCAATTTGATTTTGATACTTTGATATGTTCTACTCACTCTAGATGCGTTGGCTTTATCTAATGTTCCAGCATAAATCTGTTTGGCTTGGTTCGTAATCGCATCATTAGCCTCTTGATCAACGATAACTTGTTTGTTAGTTCCTTTTTCAACACTACCTAAAAATACCTCAGTACCATCAGCCTTAATACCATAAACATCATAATCAAACGGTGCATTAACAAACGGTACACCCACAGCATAATAATACATGCGAGAATCTAACGTATCATCAATCAGCATCAGTTCTGAAATTGCATTTGGAGCAGTATTCGTAAAAATTAAATTCCAAGTTGAAACTGCAGAATCAGGAGTTCCTTCATCTACTCTTAATGTTTGAGAATCATTATTAGACTTACCTGTTGCACCATCACTAATAAGTTCTCCAATTAATTTGAATTGAATAGAATCATTTAAGGTTAAGTTTTCTTCAGTATCACTTTGATTTACAAAACTTAATTCTGTTTTTACATTATTAACAATGTTTGTTTTTACTTTTGCATCTGGGAAGCTTAATAATAACGTTAATTCTCGTAAAGCATTCTCTGCTTCGGTATTAAACTTAATTAACTCATCCCCACCAGTGACTGTTGTTGACACGGTTCCATCCGCATTCAAAGTCCATCCTGGATTCTTTGCAGGATCAAAAACAGCAGTTCCAGTTGAACCATCTATTTTCGTATAAGTAGGTAAAGTATCCGTTACAGTAATAGTTTTAACAGCACGTGTTTGTGCTCTTCCATTTCCCCAGTTTTGAGTTTGACCTCCCCCTCCAGTATTCGTGGATAAACTAAATTTGAAAGGAACATCTCTAGGACCTGTGATTCCGTTATTCGTTGCAGTGCCTCCGTAAAGTTCTTTATTATCAGCTGTATAATTTTGGGTATCGTTTGGGCCATCATATTTAAACAACGATTGCTTATCTACTTTAACAGTATACTTCAAATCATTTAACGATGGAGATAATGTTTCTCCCGTTGAACTTTTCAATGAAATTTCTGGAGTGAAAGAATAACCTTCAGGTGTCACCCGATCTTTAAACTTAAATGTAAATGGAAAACTTGCAGAAGTCGTTTGTGTAATATCAGAAAGATATACTTTTAGAACACCCGGAGTTGAATTATCTGTTCTCTCAACTGGCCCCCCTTTTGCAACAGAAAAACTGTCAATGTATTCTGTAGGATACTTAATTTCGATATACCCTCCAATGACAGGTTGTTCTACTCTTGCACCATCCAAGAAAATTGTTCCTTGTCTGTTTGCCGTCGTATATTGTGGGATTTCCCCAGTTGTATTAGCCGAGGTCACTTTTACTTTTCCAATCTGTGCAATCCCAACTGTAGCAGCAGACGCATTTTCTTCATTCGAATCACTAGTTGTTATTTCTTGAGTAGTTACACCATTTGAAGTCGTAAGTGTTACAGCAGTATTTTGCAAGTTAGTCGTCTCTTGTGCATGAACCATTGGCGGAACAAACTGGTTTGCAAATAAAGCCAAAATAACTGAGCTAGCATATATTTTCTTAAGTAACCTATTCATATTTTCTCCTTCTTTAATTTGAAATATTTTCATGTAACCAATACTATTTTACAGCAAATATAGCTTCAGAACAATTGAAAGCGGTTATTATATCGCATTTTAGGAAAGAATCAGACTGCTTGAGTACAAAAAATCCTAACGCAATAAATAACAAGAGTTAGGATTTTAAAAATTATCTAGCACTTAAAAATGCTTTTGCAGATTCATTTAATTCAGCAATAATCTGATGTGCTTCCTCTAAGGTGGATACTACGGCTCCTGAGGCTAATGGGTGTCCTCCACCACCATGATTCTGAGCTATCTCGTTAACAATCGGACCTTTCGAACGTAGATTTACACGGTAGCTTCCATCTGGTTGCTCAACGAATAATGCCCAGCAATGAATTCCTTCAACAGTACTTGGAAGTGAGATAACACCATGAGTTTGATCTTCTTCAATTCCAAAGTGCTCTAAATCTTTTTGTGAAAGAATTGTCGCTGCAACTCCGTTTTCAGAAATTTCCATGTTTTGGTAAATATAACCTGCTAATCGGCTAACTGAAACTGGGTTTGTAATCATATGATAAGCAATTCCTGAGATATCTACATCGAATTCTAATAATTTAGATACCATCGCAAATGTTACTGCAGTTGTTGCTGGATAAAGGAATCGACCTGTATCTCCAACGATACCTGCATATAATGCATTTGCTGCTTCTTTAGAGACTTTCCATGTACTTTCTTCACCAAACACAAAACGGCATAGAATTTCGCTTGTACTGCTTGAATTTGTATCCACAAATGAAATCGCACCATACACATCTCTATCTGGATGGTGGTCAATTTTAATGACATTAGATGGATCTACTTCAAATGGGCAGTCAATACGTGGAGTATTGGCACAGTCTAAAACAATAATCAGAGAAGCATCAAATTGTTCTTGTGTGATTTCGTCCATTTCTCCAATATATGTTAATGAGCTAGGCATTTCACCAAGTAAATAAACTGTTTTTTCAGGATAAGTAGCGCGGATAATTTCTCTTAGCCCTACTTGTGAACCAATTGCATCTGGGTCTGGTGATTCATGACGCAAGATAACAATCGAATCTGCTTTTTTAATTTCTGCATCAATCTTTTTAAAAAACTCTGTATAATTCATTATTTAATATTTCCTTTCATCCAATGATTGGACTGATTTTTATTGTAAATACAACATCTTATAATACTCTTATTTGGGCGTAATTTCAATTTTTCTTAAAGGCTTTCACTGCCTCTTTTAACTCAGCATCCACTTCTAATATTTGACTCTTCGTAACAGAAGGAATTCCACACGCTAGCGTATGTCCTCCACCGCCGAAAGCTTGCGCAATATGATTCACGGTTGGCCCTTTTGAACGCAAATGAACTCTAAAGGTGCCATCCTCTTGTTCCACATACATACTCCATGCCAGAATCCCTTCAACCGTTCCAGGAACTGAAACTACAAGTGAAGCTAATTGGTCAGTAGCTTGGAACCGTTCAAGCACTTCTTTTGTTAAAACTACACTCGCCATGCCTTCAGGAGACACATTTATATTCTCGTAAATATACCCTGTCATTCGATTCACATTCAGAGGCTTTGTAATCATCTTATCGGCAATCCCAGCCAAATCAACATCGTGTTGTATCAATTTTGATACAAGCGCAAAAGTTTTCGAAGTAGTCGACGGATATAAGAATCGTCCGGTATCCCCGATAATCCCTGCGTAGATAACATTAGCTGCTTCACTCGTCATTTTAAACGGTGTTGTTGCGTCAAATGCAAGTTCAGCCATGATTTCACTTGCACTAGCGGCAGTTGTATCCACATAACAAATCTTTCCATAAGGAGTCACATTTGGATGGTGATCAATCTTAATCACCTCATCAACATTTACTTCAAACGGACAATTAATGAGTCGAGGTGTTGAACAGTCAACCACAATCACTAGAGATTTGGAGAATACTTCTTGTGTAATCTCATCCATATCACCGATATACTTCAAGTTTTCGGGCATATCTCCAATAACATATACAGCCTTTTCAGGGTAAGATCCTTTAATCAACTTACTAAGTCCTATCTGAGACCCCAAAGCATCTGGGTCTGGTTTTCTATGTCTTAAAATCACAATTGAATCGGCTTTTTCAATCTCTGTGATCATTTCTTTTAATAATTCTTTGTAATTCATTCTTAGTTTCTTTCCATTAATTGATTTGACATAATTGCTTTAGCAACAATTGAGTTTTCTAATAATACTGAAATATCTAATTTCGATACTTTACGACCATTATCAAGCATTTGAATTTGAATCACAATATGACTTTCGATTGGAATCATCTTCAAGTAATGCATTTCTAATTGTTCAATCACGGTGTTACGACGTTGACTTCTATGAATAAATTCTTTTGAAGCAACCGAAACCACTTCACATAATACCCCAAAGGAAAGCATCCCAAGGTTGTTCGTCATTTGTGGTGTTACTGTAAAGCTAAAGTTAGCTCCCGTTGGATTCACTTCAACGATTTCTAAATTTTCACTAACGTCATCTTCAAATGTATTTCCTACTTGCGGTTGGCGTTGTGTTAGCTGCATCGCCTTCATAACATCTCGTCTTGAAATTATCCCAATGAGCTCCATATTGTCTTGCACAACAGGCAACATCTCTAACCCATTCCAGATCATTGAATGCGCAACACTAGCTACTGAAGCATGTAATTTTGATACAGACGGATTCTTCGTCATGACACGCTCCATTGTTAGCGTATCTGTTTTTCCTAAAATATCTTTAGCGGATACCACACCCACTAATCGATTCGAATGATTTACAACTGGGAAACGCGAATTCCCTGTCTTCTCACTGAGTTGGCGATACTCTTTTACGGTTTGATCGATTTTCAAGTAATTCGTGTTTTCAATATCGTTGTAAATATCCGCGACAATCATGATTTTCTTCTTAATCAACTGGTCGGTCATCGCACGGTTGATAAGACTGGCAACGGTAAATGTATCGTAAGTTGTTCCCATCAATGGGATTTTAAGTTCATCTGCTTTTTGAATCAATTGAGGTGTTGCTTGGAATCCCCCTGTAATTAAAACTGCAGCTCCTTGATTTAGAGCAAGTAATTGAGCATCTTCACGGTTCCCGATAATCACAAGAGATTCAGGCTGAATATAGCGCGTCATCGCATCTAGTGTCATCGCACCAATAACAAAGCGGTTTAAGATTTTATCTAACCCTTCGTGACCACCGAATACTTCCCCTTCAATAATCTTAATAATTTCTCCAAAAGAAAGCTTTTCTAGATTATCCTTTGTTTTACGTTCAATACGAATCGTTCCAACGCGTTCGATGGTCGAAACAATCCCAATATTCTCGGCTTCCTTAATGGCGCGATAAGCAGTTCCCTCGCTCATTTCCATATTCTTTGCGATTGAACGGACAGAAATTTTTTCTCCAACCGGTAATGATTCAATATAACGAATGATTTGTTGATGCTTTGATGTCATAATATCCCCTCTGTATTAAAAAAATGAAACACCTAACTTAAACTGTACTATTATTGTACTAAAGTTTCGGGATAAATACTAGAGCAAAAATTAAAAAAACTGGCCAAAACAGACCAGTTTTATCGCTATTTTATTCTGAAAATGGTGGTATTTCTTCTCCATGAGGACAATGTGTTGGATTCCCTAAAAATTCCGCTAATCGCTCTGTCATTTCAACAGTAGAAGCATGTTCAAGAATCTCTGCTTGATCATGAACAGACTCTCCGCTAAATCCAAGTGATTTTACGAGAAAAACTTCCCATATTTTATGAGAACGAATCAAACGTTCTGCAACTTTAATTCCCTTCCCTGTTAATTTTGCACCTTTATAACGGATGTATTCAACCGTACCATCATGGACAAGCTTATTCAACATCTCTGTCGTTGAAGCTGCTGAAAGGTCCAGCATTTGATTGATGGCTTTATTCGTAACGAATTCATCTTTACCGCCTAATTTATAGATTGTTTTAATGTAATCTTCCTTATTTGGTGTCATAAGCCATCTCCTTTCTTTCCCTAACAGTATAGCATATTTTATAGACGAAAAACAGAGCAAAGAAAGAGCCTTAGGAAAGTGATATGTACCCAGAATCCTGGACACATTAATAATTAAGCTGAACGCATGGATGTTTCCCTGTATTGAACAGGGGACATCCATTTTGTTTTTTCTTGAATTCTTTTGTTATTGTAATAATCTATATAATCTTTAACTGCCGTTTGAAATTCCTTAAAGGTAGAATATTGCTTTTCCAAACCATAGAACATTTCGTTTTTCATTCTGGCGAAAAACGTTTCTATAATGCAATTATCATAACAATTTCCTTTTCGAGACATTGATTGAATAATTCCTCGTTCTTTTAATGACTGTTGATAAAATGCGTGTTGATATTGCCAACCTTGATCAGAATGGAGAATCAATCCATTTACATTAGGGAATTTTTTGAAAGCTTTATTTAACATCCTTTGAATCTGTTCTAAGTTGGGACTTAGAGAAAGATCATAGGAGATTATTTCATTAGTAGACATATCTAAAATTGGAGAAAAGAAACATTTTCCCCAAGGAAAAGTGAATTGAGATACATCTGTACTCCATTTTTGAAGTGGCCTATCGGCCGTAAAATCTCTGTTAATAATATTATCAGCAACTTTCCCAACATTGCCTTGATAAGAATGGTATTTCTCTTTAGGGCGTTTTCCAAACAATCCATTTATATGCATAAGACGTTGAACTCTTTTATGATTAACAACGTGACCTCTCCGGCAAAGTTCTTGGTAAATTCTTCTTACGCCATATCTACCTTTATTTTCATGAAATATTTTTTTGATTTCTGATAATAAAACACCATTTTTCTCAGCCACAGCATCAACTCTATTCAATTCAAAATAGTAAGTAGATTTCGCCATTTTCATCGCTTTAAGAAGATGTTTTAGTTGGTATCCTATTTCTCGTAATTCTTTGATGACCGCTGCTTTCTCGCCTTGAGAAGCGCAGCTTCCTGTTCTTTTCTCAAGGCTCTCAGTTTTTTTATAACAGCAATTTCAGCTTCTAAATATGCATTTCGTTTACGTAATCTAACTAATTCTTCTCGTTCGGATTCTGAAAGGTTATCAGGCACATCTTTTTTATTCATAATAGGCTCCTTAGATAATGGTCGTCGTCTTTTCTTATTCTTTAAACCATTATATCCATAAGTTTTATACTTGTGAACCCAAGAACCTAATAATCCGACACTTATTCCCGCTGGAAAAGCAACCTCTGATAGAGCTTTCCCATTTAAAACCTGTAAAACAAATGTCAATTTTTCATCTACCGTCCAATTTCTTTGTTTTTTGACACGCTCCAATCCTTTAGGACCATGAATCTTTTCAATTTTATCCCAATTCAATATTTTTCTTCTAAAACTCTCTTGCATAACATTTTCAGGAGTTTCTACCCATGTTCCTTTCCGATATAATTCGACACATTTCATTTTGAATTCGAATGAGTAACGCATAATAAATACCCCCTTTACTGGTTTGTCCAGTAAAGGGGGTACATATCA
>NZ_JVNU01000027.1 GCF_001071995.1 Streptococcus sp. 263_SSPC | reverse complement strand
TGATATGTACCCAGAATCCTGGACACATTAATAATTAAGCTGAACGCATGGATGTTTCCCTGTATTGAACAGGGGACATCCATTTTGTTTTTTCTTGAATTCTTTTGTTATTGTAATAATCTATATAATCTTTAACTGCCGTTTGAAATTCCTTAAAGGTAGAATATTGCTTTTCCAAACCATAGAACATTTCGTTTTTCATTCTGGCGAAAAACGTTTCTATAATGCAATTATCATAACAATTTCCTTTTCGAGACATTGATTGAATAATTCCTCGTTCTTTTAATGACTGTTGATAAAATGCGTGTTGATATTGCCAACCTTGATCAGAATGGAGAATCAATCCATTTACATTAGGGAATTTTTTGAAAGCTTTATTTAACATCCTTTGAATCTGTTCTAAGTTGGGACTTAGAGAAAGATCATAGGAGATTATTTCATTAGTAGACATATCTAAAATTGGAGAAAAGAAACATTTTCCCCAAGGAAAAGTGAATTGAGATACATCTGTACTCCATTTTTGAAGTGGCCTATCGGCCGTAAAATCTCTGTTAATAATATTATCAGCAACTTTCCCAACATTGCCTTGATAAGAATGGTATTTCTCTTTAGGGCGTTTTCCAAACAATCCATTTATATGCATAAGACGTTGAACTCTTTTATGATTAACAACGTGACCTCTCCGGCAAAGTTCTTGGTAAATTCTTCTTACGCCATATCTACCTTTATTTTCATGAAATATTTTTTTGATTTCTGATAATAAAACACCATTTTTCTCAGCCACAGCATCAACTCTATTCAATTCAAAATAGTAAGTAGATTTCGCCATTTTCATCGCTTTAAGAAGATGTTTTAGTTGGTATCCTATTTCTCGTAATTCTTTGATGACCGCTGCTTTCTCGCCTTGAGAAGCGCAGCTTCCTGTTCTTTTCTCAAGGCTCTCAGTTTTTTTATAACAGCAATTTCAGCTTCTAAATATGCATTTCGTTTACGTAATCTAACTAATTCTTCTCGTTCGGATTCTGAAAGGTTATCAGGCACATCTTTTTTATTCATAATAGGCTCCTTAGATAATGGTCGTCGTCTTTTCTTATTCTTTAAACCATTATATCCATAAGTTTTATACTTGTGAACCCAAGAACCTAATAATCCGACACTTATTCCCGCTGGAAAAGCAACCTCTGATAGAGCTTTCCCATTTAAAACCTGTAAAACAAATGTCAATTTTTCATCTACCGTCCAATTTCTTTGTTTTTTGACACGCTCCAATCCTTTAGGACCATGAATCTTTTCAATTTTATCCCAATTCAATATTTTTCTTCTAAAACTCTCTTGCATAACATTTTCAGGAGTTTCTACCCATGTTCCTTTCCGATATAATTCGACACATTTCATTTTGAATTCGAATGAGTAACGCATAATAAATACCCCCTTTACTGGTTTGTCCAGTAAAGGGGGTACATATCATTCAGTTCGGTTCTTTTTTTATGCAAAGTTTACTAACTGCTTAAGGTTTCATAAGATTGCTAGCATTTTACATTAAAATAATGTACTCTTATGGTTGGTATAATTTAAGAAAGAGGATTTTTCAATATATGTTTAAAAGAAAGCCTTATGTAGGCCTGAGTGATAAAATTCGAAATCAGAAAAATTCGCAACAAATTCTCTTGGAAAGTTCATCTTGGTTAACGATCGGGAATATCGTCTCAAGATTGCTTGGAGCACTATATATCATCCCTTGGGGAATGTGGATGGGTGCGGATAGGGATAATGCGAACTACCTATATTTTATCGCCTATAATATTTATGCTTTAGTATTACAAATATCAACGGCAGGGATTCCTGTTGCGATTTCTAAAATCGTAGCGGATAACCAAGCAAGAAGAGACTATAAAACAAGTTGGCGCTTGTTCAAAGGTACGATGCTCTTTATGACATTCCTTGGAGTGGTCTTTGCGGTGGGAATGTATTTTGCAGCGCCACTTTTTGCAAAAGGAGCTACTCCTGAAGAAGTCGCGGACAGTATTATGGTCATTCGTTCGCTAACGCCTGCGGTACTCATTATTCCACCGCTTAGCTTAATGCGTGGATACTATCAAGGGTACAATGAAATGGCTGCTTCTGCGAAATCTCAATTATGGGAACAAGTTGTCCGTATCTTGTATATGTTAGGACTTACGTATTTTGTAATGCGTATTGTTTCTGGCGGTTATGTTCTTGCTGTAGCCCATTCTACATTTGCGGCCTTTGTCGGTGCGGTTATCGCATTCTTATACTTAGCATATAAGATGTTCCGTGACCATAAAGGCATGATGGAATTAATGGAAGAAGGGCGCCCTGAACGTCCATTAAGTTTCTGGAAAATTATTTTTGAAGTAATGCGTGAAGCTTTACCTTTCGTATTAGTAACTTCAAGTATTCAAATCATCAGCTTGATTGACCAAGAAACATTCCAACGTCTGGTTCCAATCTTTACGAACTTCTCGTTTGAAGAAGGAAAAGAACTGATTACTTTATTTGGATTTAATGCGAATAAGGTTATTATGATTGTGATTTCGCTAGCGATGAGTATCTCAACAGCGGCATTGCCTCTGCTTGCGGCTCATTATTCAGTGAATGACCGTGAAGAAGTGAAACGCGTCATTGCGAACAACCTTGGATTATTTGCATACATTATGATTCCAGCTTCTGTCGGAATGGCGATTGTATCAGAGCCGATTTATAATGTGTTCTATTCACCAGACCCAACAGGAACGTATTTATTAATGGTTTCATGTATCATGTGTGTGTTCTTAGGATTATTCGTAACGTTCACATACATCCTACAATCAATGGAACAACACATTATTGCGATTAAAGCATTAGGATTTACAGTGCTTATTAAATTGCTATGGCAACCAATGATGATTTACTTCCTTGGTGGAGCAGGTCCGTTAATTGCCAGCTCAGTAGCGTACTTTGTCGCAACACTTTATATGTGCCGTCACGTTCTTCGTATTACACGATTCGATTTGAATTACGTATTGAAGAAATTTGGGCAAGTGCTTCTTGCTTCTCTTGCGATGGCCATTACTTCAGCACTGACTCTTTATGCGATTAAACATGTAATGCCAATCGGTGGTAAAGTTCGTGCGTTAATTGCAGTTGCGGTTGTAGGTTTTGTCGGAGCGGCGACTTACGGACTAATTACCTTGAAGAATCGATTAGCTGATGAAATGCTTGGCGCTCGCGTCGGTGGTATTCGTCGTAAATTGAGGATGAAATAATGAGATTAGATAAATGCTTAGCAGATTGTGGCCTTGGAACTCGTTCCGAGGTCAAATCTTTATTAAAGGCAAAACGAATTACCGTCAATGGTAAAGTCGTAAACAATGGGAAAGTTCAAGTGAATCTTGAAACGGATGAGATTCTGTTTGATGGCGAAAAGATTCAATACGAAGAATTCGTCTATATTATGATGAATAAGCCTAAGGGAGTCGTTAGTGCGACAGAAGATAATCTTCATAAAACAGTACTGGATTTAATCGATCCACTTTATTTTAAAAAGGGAGTTTTCCCAGTAGGGCGTTTAGATATCGATACGCACGGATTATTGCTTTTGACAAATGATGGAGAGTTGGCACACCGTCTTCTTTCACCGAAGAAACATGTCACCAAAATCTACCAAGCAAGAGTCGAAGGCGTGATGACAGAGGAAGATGCCGCTGCTTTTGAGAAGGGCATAGTGTTATCGGATGGAACGGAGTGTATGCCAGCGCGTCTGGGTATTCTTAGTGTGGCGCAGGATGAATCGATTGTTCAGATTCATTTGAAAGAAGGAAAATTCCATCAGGTCAAACGAATGGTCAAAGCCTGCGGGAAAACTGTTGTGGATTTACAGCGACTCACGATGGGGCCACTCAAGTTAGATGAGAGCCTCACGTTAGGAGAGAGCAGACCCTTAACCGAAGAAGAATTACAATCATTAATGATGAATGAATAACGAAAGCTTAGGAGAAATCCTAGGCTTTTATTTGTTATAGAAAGGGTTTAACCGCTTTTCATCCTTTTATAAAAATGGTAAGATAAGACTATTGAATCTACTTGATAGAGATTGGAGCGATTGGATGACAATTGATTGGAAAAAAGAAGTAGAACTTCGTAAAGAAGATCTATTAAAAGATTTATTCACATTATTACGTATCGACAGTGTGCGTGATGATTCTAAAGCGACAGAGGATGCACCAGTAGGTCCTGGACCTAAAGAAGCGCTAGAAGCATTCTTAGCAATCGGTGAACGTGATGGATTCACAACAAAACAAGTTGGAAACTTAGCAGGACACATCGAATTTGCACCAAATCCAGACTATAAAGAAACTCTTGGAGTTTTAGGTCACGTGGACGTTGTTCCAGTAGGAACTGGATGGGATACAGATCCATTCGAGCCACAAATTATTAATGACCGTATTTATGCGCGTGGTTCAAGTGATGATAAAGGACCAAGTATGGCAGCATACTACGCATTAAAAATTATCAAAGAATTAGGATTACCAGTTTCAAAACGTGTTCGTTTCATTATCGGAACAGACGAAGAATCAGGTTGGAAATGTATGGACCGTTACTTCCAAACAGAAGAAATGCCAGACTTTGGTTTCTCACCAGACGCAACATTCCCAATCATCAATGGTGAAAAAGGAATTCTTTCATTACACTATGATATTCCTGGTGGAGCTGCAGAAGGCGACTACCAATTATTAAGCTTCGACGCAGGATTACGTGAAAACATGGTTCCTCAAGATGCTCATGCGGAAATCGTTGTTCCAAATGCAGATGAAGTGGTTGACCGCTTCTTGGCATATGTTGCTGCAAATCCTGTTGAAGGTAGTGCTCAAGTATTAGACGGCAAAGTTATCTTAGACGTTGTTGGTAAATCAGCACACGGATCTACTCCAGATAAAGGAATCAATGCTGGAACTCACTTAGCTAAATTCTTAAACCAATTCAACTTCAAAGGCAACGCGAAGAAATACTTAGCATTTGCTGCTGAAGTATTACACGAAGATACTGATGGTAAAAACTTGAAAGTGGACTACAACCATGAAGTGATGGGACCATTGACAGCTAATGCCGGAATCTTCACTTACACACCTGAATTAGGTGGGGTAGCCGTAGTAAACTTCCGTTATCCATTAGGCGTTACTGCAGAAGGTCTTGAAATTAAGACAGAAGTTGTGGCTTCAGGATATGGTTTCACTGTTGCTCACGGTAAAGCACAAGTTCCTCACTATGTATCACCAGAAGATAAATTAGTATCAACATTATTAGATGTATATCACCGTCAAACAGGATTACCTGCACACGAACAATCAATCGGTGGTGGAACATACGGACGTATCTTTGAACGTGGTGTAGCGTATGGTGCGCTATTCCCAGACTCAATCGATACAATGCACCAAGCAAATGAATTCTTCGCATTAGAAGATTTATTCCGATCAGCTGCAATTTACGCAGAAGCGATTTACGAATTAATTAAATAAGCGTAAGTGATTAGGAGAACGGATTTCCGTTCTCCTTTTTCTTTTGATTTCAGAAAATTACAAATGCAAAGTACTAGTAACAAAAAATTAACGTAAACCCTTGAAGTTTTTTGCTAAATCGCTATAAAACGTGCTATACTACTAATGATATTATGTGTGAAAACTGTAAATATATATATTTGGAGGCTATAGCATGGGATTTGTAATCTTTCTATTGCTAATTGTGGTACTCGGTGCCGCAGGTTATGCAACAGCAATATTCATGACAAAGAAACAAACTAAAGTAATTGAAGAATTAACAGAGAAAAAGGATAAGTTAATGGCCGTGCCAATTGCGGACACGTTCTATACTTTGAAAAACTTGAACTTAACAGGTCAAACAAAGAGAACGTACGAAACATGGCAAGCTACATGGCAAACAATCACACGATTCCGATTCCCTGAAATCGAAGCTGCATTAGTCAGTGCAGAACAATATATCCAAAAATTAAACTTCATCAAAGGAAATCAAGTGACACAACAAGCTGAAAACTTGATTGAAGAAACAAAAGCTGAAGTCGATAAAATTTACTCAGCATTACAAAAATTATTGGATAGTGAAAAACAAAACCGCGCGGAGCTAGACTTATTACAAGAACGCTATGCTTCAATGCGTAAAGACTTATTAGCACATAGTTTCTCATTCGGCGAAGCGTTAGAAACGTTAGAAAAACGTTTAGCTTATTTAGAATTAGACTTCGCGAAATTTAATACATTAACAAACGAAGGCGACCATTTAGAAGCCAAAGAAGTACTTGGACGTATCGAAAACGAAATGAAAGAATTTGAGTCAATCGTTGAACAAGTTCCTCAATTCTTAAAAGAAATCGAAACAGAGTACAATGAACAAGTAGAAGACTTGAAACAAGGATATGCTCGTATGGTCGAAGAGCATTACCAATTCTCTAAAATTTCAATTCCTGAAGAAATTGAAAAGATTGAAAAGACAATTGAAGTGGCACGTGGACATATCGCTGCTACAGAATTAGAAGAAGCTCGTCAACAATTAGATAAAGTGGCTCGTGAAATCGACCAACTTTACGATGTGATGGAAGCTGAAATTGAGGCACGTGAATTTGTATACCGTAACAAAGCTCAAGTTGAAAAACGCTTGAACCAAGTATTACAAAGCAACCGTTATGTGAATATCGAAGTTGACCGTGTTTCTCAAAACTATATCTTGTCAAATAACGAATTCGTTCGTGTACAAGAGTTTGCTGAGCAATTAGAAAAAGAACAAGAAGCCGTTCAATACTACAGCAAGGCGATGGAAAACCATCAAGTGCCTTATTCAGTAGTGAAAGAACATTACGAACTCGTTCTTGAAAAATTAAACAGTATTGATGAAGATCAAACCGATTTAGTAAATACATTATCTGATTTACGTAGCCAAGAAAAAGCGATTCGCGACGGATTAGATGTCTTCGAATTAGACTTACGTAATATGAAACGTACGATTGAGAAGTACCACTTACCAGGTCTTCCAAAAGAGTACTTAGAATTGTTCTTTGCAACAAGTAACCGTATTGAGCAATTATGGCAAAAGATGGATCGTGTGAAACTAGATATGAACGAAATTAATGCGGCAAACAATGTGATCGAAGAAGATGTTGAAAAATTAGATATCTTCACAGAACAAATTGTTGATAATGCACAATTAACGGAGTATATGATTCAACATGCGAACCGTTACCGTTTATCACATCCTGAAATCGAAACAGCGATTGGTCGTGCGCTTGACCTATTCAACCACACATTCAAATACGATGAATCATTACAAATTATTGAGTCAGCGTTAGAACAAGTGGAACCAGGTGCAGGTAACCGTGTCCGTCAAAACTATCAATCAGAAAAGAATAATAGCTTATTCTTCTAATAGAGTAACTAATTAAGCCACGTGGGTGAAAACCCACGTGGCTTTTTTGTTTTCTTTTGTATCATCGTATCATAATCAAGTTTTATGTGTGGAAAATCTATATTTTTACGATTCTTCCAGAAGTATAATAAAGTTACAAATGAAGGAGGGATTTTATGGATTTTGTATTATGGGGAAGCGTATTTTTAGCGGGCTTATTCTCGTTTTTTTCTCCGTGCGTGCTACCGCTCTTTCCAGTCTATTTTGGTGTTTTAATGAGTGAACAAGAAGGGCCTCACCTGAAGATTGGGAAATTAGAGATCTATTGGAAGCCAATGATTCGAACTGTCATCTTTATTGCAGGCATTTCAACAGTCTTTTTCTTCTTAGGATTTGCGGCAACTGCATTAGGAAGCCTGATTTACAATCCTTGGTTTAATATCACACTGGGAGTCGTGATTGTGCTATTGGGATTGCACCAAATGGAACTGTTCCATTTACTATTTTTACAAAAACAGAAAACAGTTCAGTTTGAAATCAAAGATAAAAAATCGCTTTGGAGTAGTTACTTATTAGGACTCAGCTTCAGCTTCGGATGGACACCTTGTGTGGGACCAGTACTAAGCGCGGTCCTAACGCTTATCTCCACGCAACAAGCCAGTAGCACTTATGGTATTTTCTTACTTTGCTTATATATATTAGGCTTGGCTATTCCGTTTTTAATCTTATCTGCTGCTTCAACCGTAGCGTTTAAATGGTTTAATCTTGCTAAGAAACGATTATTATTACTTAAAAAAATTGGAGGACTCGTGATTGTTATGATGGGAGCATCGATTATCTTTTCTCAACTGTCACAAGTTTTCCATTAAAAATTAGGAGGAATGAAGATGAAAACAAAATTGATGATTGCATTATTTAGTACATTGCTTTTAGGCGCTTGTCAAAATTCACAAATGGGAATGGATACTAAAGACATGAAAGAAACCACAGAAATGATGAGCTCAATGAGTGGTGAAAAAATGGATAAAATGGATAACATGAGTTCAAAAGATGAGAAGATGGATAACATGAGTTCAAAAGATGAGAAGATGGACAAAAAGATGGGAGAAATGGACGATATGACACAGTCTACCTTTACAACTTTAGATGGGAAACAAGTTTCACTAGCAGACTATAAAGGGAAAAAAGTTTATTTGAAGTTCTGGGCTTCATGGTGCCCAATTTGTCTATCTGGACTAGCGGACATTACTCAACTTTCTGAAATGCCACCAAAAGATTCAGTGATTCTTACAGTCATTGCACCTGGTGTGAACCGCGAAAAATCTTTAGAGGACTTCAAAGAATGGTTTATGGGGGTAGACTACCATTCATTACCAGTACTCGTAGATAAAGACGGTCAATTCTTGAAGAAACTTGGAGTCGTGGGATATCCAACCTCAGCATTTATCGATGCCAATGGAAAAGTTGTCAGAGTTCAACCAGGACATGTTTCTAATGACGATATCGTAAAAACGTTAGAAAGCCTATAAGAAAGGAGAATTTTCTATGGATAAAAAATTAGTGGTTACACTCTTTGCCGTTGTCATCATTCTTTTAGGATTGGCTTATTTTGCCAAAGGAAGTACCTTTGCAAAGGATTCAAAGGCTGATGAAATCTCAAATAAGGTGACCAAACTAATTGAATCAGATAGTACTACTGGTGAAATGAAAAAGGAAGGTGAACATATGAAAGAAATATATTTAGCAGGTGGATGTTTTTGGGGATTAGAAGAATACTTTTCCAGAATTAATGGTGTTATTGATGTTGTGAGTGGATACGCGAATGGAAAGGTTGAAACAACCAATTATAAGCTCATTCATGATACAGACCATGCGGAAACGATTCATGTTACTTATGATGCTGATAAGATTTCCCTACGCGAGTTATTGCTCTATTACTTTAGAGTCATTGATCCATTTTCTGTGAATAAACAGGGAAATGACACAGGAAGACAATATCGCACGGGTATTTACTATGTTGATGAGGCAGATAGTGCCATTATTCAACAAGTCATGAAGGAAAAAGAAGAATCCTTTGGTAAGAAATTAGCCGTTGAAACGGAACCTTTAAAAAATTTCGTTGTAGCAGAGGATTATCATCAAGATTACTTGAAAAAGAATCCGAATGGATATTGCCACATTGACGTTAAAAAGGCTAATGATCCTGTAATTGATGCAAGTCTTTATCCACTACCTGACGAAGAGACTCTAAAAGCGACACTCACAAAAGAACAATATGCAGTTACTCGTGAAAATAAAACGGAAAGAGCATTTTCAAATGAATATTGGGATAATCATGAACAAGGAATTTATGTAGATGTAGTTACAGGAGAACCGCTCTTTTCTTCCAAAGATAAATTCGATTCTGGCTGCGGCTGGCCAAGTTTTTCAAAACCAATTTCTTCAGAAGTTGTGACCTATCATGAGGATACTAGCTTTAATATGAAACGTGTTGAAGTTCGAAGTAGGGTAGCCGATTCACACCTTGGACATGTTTTTGAAGATGGTCCAAAAGAAAAAGGCGGACTTCGTTTTTGTATCAATAGTGCTTCCATCAAATTTATCCCACTCAATGAGATGGAATCAAAGGGATATGGTTATTTAATTGATTTCGTCAAATAACCACTCAGTGCTTCTCTAAGTTATTCTTCTTTAGAGAAGCACTTTTTTAGTGAAAAATGGATTTAAAACCGTTATAAATAGAAGTATAATGGAGAAAGGAGGGGAATAAGATGTATTCAATCTTAATAGTTGAAGATGAACCAATTATTCGTAGAGGGATTGCTTCCTTAATTGATTTTGAATCACTGGGAATTTCAACGGTTCATGAAGTAGAAAATGGGGAGCAAGCGCTGCAAAAAATACGAGAAGAAGCGCCGGATATTTTACTGACAGATATTAATATGCCGAAAATGGATGGCATTACTCTTGCACAGTTGGTAAGAACAGAATATCCGCAAATGAGAATTATCTTCTTAACGGGGTATGATTATGTAGATTATTTATTATCAGCAGTGAAAATTGGAGTAGAAGACTATATTTTAAAGCCAGTGACGAAATCAGAAATCGAAGCTTTATTGGTAAAAGTTGTAGCCAAACTAAACGAAGAAAAGCGCCAACGAGAACTATTGGCATTAGCAGGTGAAGAGGACGCCTCTTCGGGAACTCAGCATTTCGAGAAGTTGATTTTAGAGCAATTATCTAATCCAAATTTAGCGCTAGGTGAACTTGCAAAGCAATTAGGATTCAGTACAAACTACCTTAGCCTTTTAATCAAAAAAGAACTTGGAATGTCCTTTCAAGAGTATGTGACTCAGCAACGGATTCAAAGAGCAAAGCGTCTCTTATTATCAACCGACATGAAGATTTATGAGGTGGCTTTAGCCGTTGGAATAGAAGATATGAACTATTTCTCTTATCGATTCAAGTCGATTGTTGGCGTTTCCCCTAAAAGTTTTAGAAGTGGGGCAAAAATATGAAAAAACAGTCCCTTGCAACAAGATTATTTGCCTATTTAAGTATCATGCTTTTTGCCATGGTCGTTTTAATTGGAAGTTTCTATTTTATAAAAAGTAGCGAGGTTTTTCATCGTGAAGTAGAAGACCATACCATTCATGAGATTGATACAAGTTCCAAATATATTGAACAGTACGTTTCGAATTTAAAATCTACTTCAAGATCTTTATCACAGTCGCAGGCGATTAAGGACTTTGCCAGTCAAACAGGAGCAGAAAATGAAGCAGCAATCCATGAATGGCTTGAGACAATGTTGAAGAGTCATCCTGATTTCGTATCGATACGATTGGTGACAAAAGATGGAAGATTAATTACGACCGGTATGGAAGAGGAAATGGTGACTTCAGCGGATATGATGGCCCAAAAATGGTATCAAGATGCTCTAGAACACTCGAATGTCCCAATCATTCAGTCTATCAAGAATCAAAATAATCAAATCGTGATTTCTATTAGTCAGGAAGTGAAAAGCAACGCAGGAGAAAATCTCGGCGTTATCCGCTTAGATGTGGATTATCACGAACTAGAAAAATATGTGAAAGAACTTTCTCTAGGGGAAAATGGGTATGCCTTTGTCATTCAAAAGGACGGTACACTTATTTATCATCCGGATTCGGAGGCTTTCGAGTCAGTTGATAAGCAAATGTCGGTACAAGAAATATCCAATAGTCCGATGGATTCAATGGTGTCTGATGATTTTTTTGTTCATAAAAGCCCTATTGAAAATAGCGATTGGATCTTAGTAGGTGTTAGCTCATTTAGTCGGTTTAAAGAAGACTCTGTAAAACTACTTGGGATTGTCAGTGTTGTTGGAGTGCTTAGCTTGCTTATTTGTATGTTGGGTATTTTTACATTGATTCGTTATCAATTACTACCTGTTAAAAAACTAGGGCAAGTGATGAGACGAGTAGAAGAAGGCGATACGACCATTCGAGCAGAACAAAAAGGAGCTCAAGAATTCCAAGCGCTAGCAGGTACCTTTAATCAGATGCTCGAGAGAATCGAGACTTTAATGAAGGAAGAAAAAGAGCAAGAAGCATTGACCCGCATCTATGAATTAAAGGCGTTAACAAGTCAAATTAATCCGCACTTCTTGTATAATACGCTGGATACCATTATTTGGATGGCAGAGTTTCAAGACCATCAAAAGGTAGTAGACATTACGAAGGCGCTCTCTAATTACTTTAGACTTTCCTTGAATGCAGGAGAAGAAATAGTGACCTTACGCCAAGAAATCGAGCATGTCCGTCAATACTTGTTTATTCAAAAGGAACGATATGGAGATAAATTGGAATATGAGATTGATGAACCTGATGATATTCCTGATATCAAGCTTCCAAAAATCGTTTTGCAGCCACTCGTAGAAAATGCAATCTATCACGGCATTAAAGAGTCAGAACGCCCTGGGAAAATTACGCTTACTGTGTATAAAAGAGATACTTTTATAGATATTTGTATTGCGGATAATGGGGTAGGAATCAAAGAAAATACAACGAGCACCAAAGAACTTGGTGGAGTTGGTATTAAGAATATCAAAGAACGATTGACGCTCTTTTTTGGAGAAGCTTTTTCGATGGAAATTGAATCTGAGCCTAATGCCTATACGAAAGTGTATTTACACCTTCCATTAAAAGAAGAAGGACTTGCGAATAGTTGACAAAACTAGGCGCTTTTCGTATACTTCTAAAGGTAAGCAATCGGATTGAGATTTTACTTATTAGAGAGGCTTGTCTGGTGAAAATAGCCATCAAAATCGTGCTCCCGATTGAAAACTTTGTAGAAATACAAACGCCTTTCCAGCGTTATCGGAATTAGAGATGAATGAACAGCTGTTTCATTGTAAGCAAGGTGGTACCGCGGTAGGACGCCCTTGCAGCAATGGGGCAGTTTTTTTATTTACAAAAAGAAGGAGAATGAAGATGAAAAAATTATCAAGTAGCGAAATTCGTCAAATGTACCTTGATTTCTTCCAAGAAAAAGGACATAAGGTTCAACCAAGTGCGAGCTTAATTCCTGTAAACGATCCAACATTATTATGGATTAACTCAGGGGTTGCTACTCTTAAGAAATACTTCGATGGAACGGAAACACCGGAAGTTCCACGTATTACAAATGCTCAAAAGAGTATTCGTACAAACGACATCGAAAACGTAGGGCACACAGCGCGTCACCATACACTATTCGAAATGATGGGGAACTTCTCTATCGGGGACTACTTCAAAGAAGAAGTAATTCCATGGGCATGGGAATTCCTAACAAGCGAAAAATGGTTAGGTCTTGATCCAAATCGTCTATACGTTACTTACTATCCAAAAGATCCAGAAACAAAATCATTATGGATGGATAAAGTAGGTCTTCCTGAAGATCATATCATTCCAGTTGAAGATAACTTCTGGGATATCGGTGCAGGCCCATGTGGTCCAGATACTGAGATTTTCTACGACCGTGGAGAAAAATATAATAACTTAGCAGAAGATGATCCAGAAAACTATCCTGGTGGAGAAAACGAACGTTACTTAGAAATTTGGAATTTAGTATTCTCTCAATTCAACCATATGCCAGACGGTTCATACCCACCATTACCACATAAGAACGTCGATACGGGGATGGGTCTTGAACGTGTCGTTTCTGTTATCCAAGATACACCAACAAACTTCGAAACAGACTTATTTATGCCAATTATTAAGCAATTAGAAGGCTTAAGCGATGGTAAGAAATACAATGAATCTAAAGAAACTGATGTATCATTCAAAGTTATCGCTGACCACATTCGTGCAGTAAGCTTTGCGATTGGCGACGGCGCGCTTCCTTCAAACGAAGGTCGTGGATATATCATCCGTCGTTTAATCCGTCGTTCAGTAATGCACGGACAACGTTTAGGAATTCAAGGTTCATTCTTAACTAAATTAGTTCCAACGGTTGCTCAAATTATGCACAGCTACTATCCAGAAGTAACTGAAAACATGGAATTCATTCAAAAAGTGATTGCCAACGAAGAGGATCGTTTCCAAGAAACAATTCACGATGGTTTAGCAATTTTAGAAACTATTTTTGCAGATATGAAAGAAGCAAACGAAACAACACTTTCTGGCGAAAATGCGTTCAAACTATATGATACTTATGGATTCCCATATGAATTAACATTAGAATACGCAAGCGACAATGGTTTCACAGTCGATGAAGAAGGATTCCAAGCAGAGATGCAAGCACAAAAAGACCGTGCGCGTGCTGCTCGTAATACAGAAACATCAATGAACGTACAATCTGCAGTATTACGTGATATCACTGTAGAAAGTGAATTCGTTGGATATGCTTCAACAACTGAAGAAGGCGTGTTAAAAGCGATTGTTGTCGATGATGAATTAGTAGAATCTGCACATAAAGATGCTCATGCTCAATTAGTATTCGACCGTACACCATTCTATGCTGAAATGGGTGGACAATTAGCAGACCACGGTACAATCCAAGATGCCAGCGGTACAGTTGTAGCGAATGTCTTACAAGTGAAGAAAGCTCCTAATGGACAACCATTACACACTGTTGAAGTGTTAGGCGACTTACAAGTAAACGCAACTTACACATTAGTGGTTGATGCATCTGAACGTGCAAAAATCATCAAAAACCACACAGCAACTCACTTATTACACCAAGCATTGAAAGATGTTCTAGGAACTCACGCAAACCAAGCTGGTTCTCTTGTAACACCAACTGGTTTACGTTTCGACTTCAGTCACTTTGGACAAGTTACTGCTGAAGAATTAGCTGAAATGGAACGTATCGTAAACGAAAAAATCTGGGCTGGTTTAGAAGTCATTACTGTTGAAACAACACTTGAAGATGCGAAGAGCCGCGGGGCAATGGCACTCTTTGGTGAAAAATACGGTAAATTAGTTCGTATGGTCAACATTGGAGACTGGTCAATCGAACTTTGTGGTGGTATCCATGTGGCGAACACTCAAGAAATCGGATTGTTCAAGATTGTTTCTGAATCTGGTATCGGTGCAGGCGTTCGTCGTATCGAAGCTGTGACAAGTAAAGAAGCTTTTGACTTATTAAGCCATCACGAAAACTTATTAAAACAAGTAGCTGGTGAAGTGAAAGCTATCCAATTAGATACAGTGGTAGAACGTGTAGCTACTTTAGGCCAAGAATTGAAAGAAGCAAATGGCGAAATTGCGAAACTAAAAGCGAAAATCATGAAAGCTGAAGTTGCAGATGTCTTCAATAATGTCGAAGAAGTAAACGGAACTTCATTCATCACTGTAGCTCTTGAAAATAAAGAAATGGATGAATTACGTCAATTAGCAGATACATGGAGACAAAAAGGCGCTAGCGATATCTTCGTAGTAGGTACTGCTTCTTCTGATAAAGCGAACCTTTTAGTAGCTGTATCGAAAGATGCTAATGCAAAAGGATTAAAAGCAGGCGATATCATTAAGGCGATTGCTCCAGCGATCCAAGGTGGAGGCGGAGGCCGTCCTGATATGGCTCAAGCAGGTGGTAAGAACCCTGCAGGTATTCCACAAGCATTCGAATTGCTTAAAGAATATTTAGCTAAATAATGTAATGCAAAATGAAACCTTCCATGGGATTTGAAGAGAGTCCTATGGAAGGTTTTTGATTTTAAAGCAAAGGAAAGGCTTTCTAAATGTTAAGAATCGGTAAGTATCAATTGTAGTTTCATCCAAAATCTTGTAGAATAGGTATATATATTGAAATGAGGTGTCGCTATGAGTTCAATAGATGAAACAGTCCTATTTAAATTTAATGAAAAGGACGAAAAAACCGTTCAAGAAACATTAACCATCGTTTATGATGCGTTGAATGAGAAGGGATATAGTTCGATTAATCAAATCGTAGGATATTTGTTATCTGGAGACCCAGCTTATATTCCAAGACATCGTGATGCACGTAACCTAATTCGTCGCCACGAAAGAGATGAGATTTTGGAAGAACTCATTAGACATTATATCCGCTCAACAGGAAGAGATGCCTAGTATGAGATTAATGGGATTAGATGTCGGAAGTAAAACTGTGGGCGTTGCCGTTAGTGATTTAATGGGCTGGACTGCTCAAGGGGTTGAAACAATTCCGATTAATGAGAATGCTTCAGAATTCGGGTTCAAACGTGTTGTCGAGTTAGTGGAAGAGTATGGCGTTGAAAAAATCGTCATCGGTCTACCAAAGAACATGAATAATACGGAAGGACCACGTGTAGAGGCGTCCCGTCGTTATGGTGCAAGCCTAGAGAAACGACTAGAAATTCCAATCGTCTATCATGACGAAAGACTCACGACGATGCAGGCGGAACGAATGCTTGTCGAAGAGGGTAATGTTTCAAGAAAGAAACGCAAACAAGTCATTGATATGCTAGCTGCAGTCATGATTTTGCAAAACTATTTAGATTTAAATGGAAATCAATAACAAAGGAAAGAGGAAAGAAAATGACAGAACATCACGATCACGATCATGAACATGATCACTTAGAAGGCCACGAAGGTCACGAACATATTACAATCATCGACGAAGAAGGAAACGAAATTTTACACGAAGTATTATTCACTTTCGAATCAGATGATTTCAATAAATCATATGTATTATGCTATCCAGCAGGAATTCCTGAAGGAGAAGAAGTAGAATTACAAGCATTCTCATATGTTGAAGGCGAAGATGGTACTGACGGCCAATTAAACCCAATCGAAACAGAAGCTGAATGGGATATGGTTGAAGAAGTATTAAACACATTTTTAGCTGAAGAAGATTTATAATCAACAATAGAGCTTGGGGGAAACCTCAAGCTTTTTTTGTTGCAGGGGCACTCTTTTTGATTGACTTTCTTCAATTTTCAATAAGAATGAGGTATAATAACTACAACTATGGGTATCATTTGATGCCAATTTAAGGGGGAAGACAATGTCTCAAGAAGAACATAAAAAACATTCCTTAATTTCTGATACGGATACGAAACGTGATATTCGTAAAAAGGAAACTTCTATTATCAAAAAGATAATGAAATATTTTATAATTGCACTTTTAGTAATTGTCCTAGTAGGGGGATTCTTTACTTGGAATTACATTAAAGGAGAAACACAACCAGTTGATACAGCTCAAACAGAACTTGTTTCATTTGAAATTGAACAAGGCGCATCTGTCAAAGAAGTATCAAAAGCACTTGAAAAAGAAGGGATTATCCGTAATTCGAAACTCTTTAATTTCTATTTGAAATTCAAAAACGTTTCTGGATTTAAATCAGGATTGTACCATGTTTCTAAAAGTATGACACTCGACGAAATTATCGCGGAACTTTCTGGTCAAGGAAAAGATAAAGATCAAAACGCGACTAAAGTTCTGATTCGTGAAGGGGAACAATTAACAGAAATCGCTAAAGAAGTTGAGAAATCTACAAAATACTCTGCCGAAGATTTCATGGCAAAAGTTCAAGACGAAGACTTCTTACGTTATTTAGTTCAGAAATTCCCGAAATTATTGACTCAATCATATAACGGTTACCAAGTAAAATATGTGCTTGAAGGATACTTATTCCCAGCGACATACGATATGAACGACTCAAAAACACTTCAAATGTTAATTACTGAAATGGTTGCTAAAACAGATGAAGTCATGTCGAAATACTACGATAAGATTTTAGCAAGTGACTATACTTTACAAGAAACTATGGCACTGGCTTCTTTAATCGAAAAAGAAGGGTCTAAACTAGAGGATCGTAAGAAAATCTCTAGCGTATTCCATAACCGTATTAAAGAAAATATGAAGCTTCAAACAGACGTATCTGTTCAATACGCGTTAGGCGAACACAAAGAAGCTCTTTCTTTAGAAGATTTAGAAGTAGATTCTCCATATAACTTATATCAAAACTATGGCGTAGGTCCTGGACCATATAACAGCCCAAGTGAGGATGCTATCGTTGCAGCGATGGAACCAGAGAAGACAGATTACTTATACTTCCTAGCAGATATTCATACAAAAGAAATCTACTATGCGAAAACGTATGAGGAACATTTAGAGTTAAAAGCTAAGTATATTGATAATAAGGAGTAGGTCATGGAAAAGAAAAAGCCAATCGTTATCGGAGTTACAGGTGGCTCTGGGAGTGGGAAAACAAGTGTGAGTCGTAAAATTTTGGAGAACTTTCCAGATTTAACGATTTGTAAAATTGATCAAGACTACTATTATAAAGATCAAAGTCATATGCCGTTTGAAGAACGTTTAAAAACGAACTATGACCACCCATTTGCTTTCGATACAGATTTATTAATTGAACATATGAATAAATTAATCAATTTTGAATCGATTGAAGAACCCGTGTATGATTACGAAAATCATACTAGAAGCGATAAAACAATCCATCAAGAACCAAAAGATGTTATCCTAATCGAAGGAATTCTTATTCTTGAAGATGAACGCTTGCGTGATTTGATGGACATCAAGGTGTATGTTGATACTGACGATGATATTCGTATCATTCGCCGTATTAAACGTGACATGGTGGAACGTGGGAGAACACTCGATTCAATCATTCACCAATATATGTCGGTTGTAAAACCAATGCATCACCAATTTATTGAACCAACAAAAAAATTCGCGGATATTATTATCCCTGAAGGTGGTTCAAATACAGTAGCGATTGACTTAATGACTACAAAAATTGCTTCAATTTTATCTCATTTAAATTAAATTGTTAACCCCTAGGAAAGCTTATCCTAGGGGCTTTTTATGGGATAAATATTTAAAATCGAATTAAAATTTGAAATAAGACTTGCAATCTCGGTTATAAAATGTTAAAGTTTTAGCATTGTAGATTGAGATAATCTAAAAAAACGATATAGGGGAGAATCGTATGACTGAAAAAGTATTTCCAATGACGCTTGAAGGGAAAGCAAAACTTGAAGCTGAATTAGAAGAATTAAAAGTCGTTAAACGTAAAGAAATCGTAGAGCGTATCAAAATTGCTCGTAGCTACGGTGACTTATCTGAAAACTCTGAATATGAATCAGCTAAAGATGAGCAAGCATTCGTAGAAGGACGTATTTCAACGTTAGAAAAAATGATTCGTTTTGCGGAAATCATCGATGATAACAATGTAGAAAAAGATGTTGTTTCACTAGGAAGAAAAATTACGTTTATCGAATTACCAGATGGAGACGAAGAAACTTACACAATCGTGGGTAGTGCAGAAGCAAACCCAGTTGAAGGTAAGATTTCAAATGACTCTCCAATTGCCAAAGGAATTATTGGTAAAAAATTAAATGAAGAAGTGGTGATTCCAACACCAGGCGGTGAAATGAAGATCAGAATTATTGATATTCAATCTGCGTAATTGATTCATTTGAATGAAGAGAAGAGCTAGGAAATGTCCTAGCTCTTTTTTGTTGGATTTCATCCTTAAGTCTGATGGATTCATTTTTGATTCATGATAGGATTGAACGTGAGAAGATGGTATACTAATACCTGTAACGGAGGTGAGAAGATGAATAAACTGAAACGAATACTAATTGTACTATTAATGGGAGTGATTGTCTCCGCTATTGAAATGACTTCAAAATTGGGCCTCTTCATCTTCTTTTCAATTGGGGTCGCTATTACAATGTTCAGTTTTATTGTTTTTCGACGTGTTAAATTTTTAAGAAATAGTGGAATGTGCTTTGGGGCACTCTTTATCATTTTACCGCTTCTATCTACAGCTGGTATTTGGCTTGGAATGATTGGGGCATTGCTCCTGTTATTCTTTACTAAAGATAATTTCTCTATTGCTTCTTTATCAGGAATGTTTTCGAAAAAGGGCCGACAAGAATATATTTTCGTTGACTCTCACGAGGATACACCGTCGCCTGGAGAAATCCATCGTTATGATTGGTTTGGAAATCAAGAAGTGGGGAACGAACCATATGAGTGGAATGATATCAATGCAGGACAGCTTGTTGGGGATACCATTATCGACTTAGGAAACACGATTCTTCCTGCGAAGGAAAATGTGATCGTCATTCGAAAAGGATTTGGCCGTGTTCGAATTCTAGTACCGTACGGGGTAGGAGTGATGATTCACCATCATGCATTTGGAGGTCAAGTAGAATTTGAGGGACAAACATACGCATTAAGTAATGAATCTATTCAGTTATATAGTTCAGGATACAATCGCAGTACGAAGAAGATTAAGATTTATACAACGATTGTCGCTGGGAAAATTGAGGTGATTGAAGCATGAAGCAACGCCTCGTTAAAAGCTGGATGCTTTATTCAGCAGTGTATAGCTTTATTAGTACCGTTTTCCTATTCCTATTCCGTAGATGGATTCGCTATGAAATAGTAGAGACATTAAGTATTCAAGAAATTCTTGGGACGATTACACTGTTTCTATTATTGATTTTATTCTTTGGTTTTGTAACAGCTGCCGCGATGTTGATTTTAAATCGTCAAGCTGAGCGTAAAATCGGGGAGCAGTTACTCATGATTCAAAAGGCCAAGCATAGACTTGTAAAAGAAGAAGATAGCCCAAATTGGATTATGGAAGCAACGGTTGTAGATTTAAATGATTTCTACGAACAAACGGCTGCACTTTCAGAACGATTAGAAAAATTATCATTAGAAGTACAGCAATTAGGAAGCAAACCGCAATTCTTAGGGACTGAAACAAAAGAACAAGTCATTCAAGAAGAACGACGTCGTATCGCTCGCGAATTACATGATTCTGTGAGTCAGCAGCTCTTTGCGGCGATGATGATGATTTCTGCATTAAACGAACGTGCCGACAAGTTTGATGAGAAGGAACAAAAACAATTGAAGATGATTGAACATGTTCTCTCTCAAGCACAATCAGAGATGCGCGCATTGCTTCTTCACTTACGCCCAATTTCACTAGAAAGTAAATCGTTGAAATCTGGTATCGAAGGATTACTCGTCGAATTACAAACGAAAGTACAAATGAAGATTCATTGGGATATCGAAGACGTGAAACTTCCTGAAGGCGTCGAAGACCATCTCTTCAGAATTGCCCAAGAACTTCTATCGAATACATTGCGTCATTCACACGCAACAACTTTAGAAGTGTATTTACGACAACTAGACTCCACGGTTCTCTTTAAGATAGAGGATAATGGCGTTGGATTTAATAGCGAGGAAATTCTTCCAGGAAGCTATGGAATTAATAATATGAAAGAAAGAGTGCAAGGGCTCGGTGGACAGGTGAGAATTGTCAGCTTCCCAAATCAAGGAACGACAATTGAAATCAAGATTCCGCTCAGTCGTCACATGGAGGATGAACAATGATTAATGTATTACTAGTAGACGATCACGAAATGGTACGACTAGGCGTTTCTTCGTATCTATCGATGCAAGATGACATCGAAGTGATGGATGAAGCCAAAAATGGCCGAGAAGGTGTTGAAAAAGCACTATCCTTAAAACCAGATATTATCTTGATGGACCTTGTGATGCCTGAGATGGATGGCATTGAGGCGACAAAGGAAATTCTTGAAAAGTGGCCAGAAGCGAAAATTATCATCCTAACGAGCTTTATTGATGATGAGAAGGTGTTTCCAGCCATCAACGCCGGAGCAAAGAGCTATATCTTAAAAACAGCTTCTGCTTCTCAAATCGCAAAAGCTATCCGAGATACGTATAATGGTGATGGCGTGTTTGAGCCACAAGTGACAGATAAACTCGTGAATCGTATTCAAATGAAGCAACAGCATTTCTTACACGAAGATTTAACGCAGCGTGAATTAGAAGTGTTACTCTTAATCGCACAAGGAAAATCCAACCAAGAAATTGCAGACGAGTTGTTTATCACATTGAAGACCGTGAAGACGCACGTATCGAATATTCTTTCAAAATTAGGAGTAGAGGACCGAACGCAAGCAACGATTTATGCGTTCAAGCATCAACTCATTAAAATGTAACGAAAAGCCAATCTTGTTCATACAAGATTGGCTTTTTTGATGAAAGTAATTTCTATAAAAGTGTGATAGTTCAGTGATTTGTACCCGATTCTGAAAGTAGTTACTAAAAATAAGTGTGATATTGAAAATGTTTTCTAAGGTGAGTATACTAAAAATGTAAGGGTTTTACTAAAAATAGAAGGAGGCTGTTTATGAGATTACAAGGTCAATTAATTGTATCATGCCAAGCATTGCCGCATGAACCATTACATAGTGATTATATTATGGCTCGTATGGCAGTTGCTGCACAGGAAGGAGGAGCGAAAGGAATTCGTGCCAATTCAGTGATTGACATCAAAGCGATTAAAGAGGCTGTCGATTTACCAGTTATTGGAATTATTAAACGTGATTATGATGATGCCGACGTCTTTATTACCGCTACGATAAAAGAAATTGACGAATTGATGACAGTGAAACCAGAGATTATTGCTCTGGATGCCACTACATCTACTCGACCAAATGGACAAACGCTTGATGATTTCTATCATGAAATTAGAGCAAAATATCCAGATCAATTATTGATGGCAGACTGTTCTACAGTAGAGGAAATGATTCATGCTGATGAACTCGGTTTTGATTTTATCGGAAGTACTTTAGTAGGATATACAAAACAAAGTAAAGGCGACAAAATTGAAGAAAATGACTTTGAAATCTTGAGAACAGTTTTAGAGCGAATTAAACATCCACTTATTGCAGAAGGCAATATCGATACACCTGAAAAGGTGAAACGTGTGCTCGAGTTAGGCGCCTATAGTGTCGTTGTCGGTTCAGCGATTACTCGTCCACAACTCATCACAAAAAAATTTGTTGATGCGATTCAACAAGTAGAAAAAGATTAAACATTACTGATTTATAGTTAAGGGGGAAAACCATATGTTTAAAGTCTTACAAAAAATAGGGAAGGCCTTTATGTTGCCGATTGCCATTTTACCGGCAGCAGGTTTGTTATTAGGAATCGGGGGAGCTTTATCTAACCCGGTAACTGTCGCAACATATCCTGTATTAAATAACGAAGTATTACAAGCAATCTTTAAAGTTATGAGCCAAGCTGGGGAAGTTATCTTTGCAAATCTATCACTTCTTCTCTGTATTGGTCTCTGTATCGGTTTAGCGAAACGTGACAAAGGAACTGCAGCACTTGCTGGGGTTACTGGTTACTTAGTAATGACTGCTACAATCAAAGCTCTTGTAGGATTATACATGGGTAAAGATGCTTCTATTGATACTGGGGTTATCGGAGCTATCGTAGTAGGGGCAATCGCTGTTTGGTTACATAACCGCTACAACAATATTCAATTACCACAAGTACTTGGATTCTTCGGTGGTAGCCGTTTTGTTCCAATCGTAACATCATTTGCTTCTATCTTTGTTGGGGCTATCTTCTTCTTAGTATGGCCACCATTCCAACAATTATTAGTTTCAACTGGTGGATATATCTCACAAGCAGGTCCTATTGGTACATTCTTATATGGATTCTTAATGCGTCTATGTGGTGCAGTCGGATTACACCATATGATTTATCCAATGTTCTGGTATACAGAATTAGGTGGAGTGGAAGTCGTAGCTGGTCAAACAATTGCTGGGGCTCAAAAAATCTTCTTTGCTCAATTAGCAGATCCAAATCACGTAGGTTTATTTACTGAAGGAACTCGTTTCTTCGCTGGTCGTTTCTCAACAATGATGTTCGGTCTTCCAGCAGCCTGCTTAGCAATGTATCACTGTGTACCAAAAGATCGTCGTAAAAAATACGCTGGTTTATTCTTAGGGGTTGCATTAACTTCATTCATCACTGGTATTACAGAACCAATCGAATTCATGTTCTTATTCGTAAGTCCAGTTTTATATGTTGTTCACGCATTCCTTGATGGGGTAAGTTTCTTCATCGCAGATATTCTTAATATCTCTATTGGTAATACATTCTCTGGTGGGGTTATCGACTTCACATTATTCGGGGTATTACAAGGTAACGATAAGACAAACTGGTTATTACAAATTCCATTTGGTTTAATCTGGAGTGGTCTATACTATGTAGTATTCAGATGGTTCATCACTCAATTTAACGTAGCAACTCCAGGTCGTTTAGAAGATTCTTTAGAATCAGATGACAAACCAGTTGTTGAAACACGCGACAGCTTGAAACAAGATAGCGTTCGTATTATCGAAGCTCTAGGTGGAGCAGAAAATATCGAAGACGTAGATGCTTGTATCACTCGTTTACGTGTATCTGTTAAAGACGTTGAAAAAGTAAATAAAGCAACGTTGAAAGATATCGGAGCAGTAGATGTTTTAGATGTTAAAGGTGGTATTCAAGCCATTTACGGTGCGAAAGCAATTCTTTACAAGAACAATATTAACGAAATTTTAGGTGTAGACGACTAGTCAGTAAAAACACCTTTTGAGATGGACTGGTCCCTAAAATCAGTCCATCTTTTATTTTTTGAAAAAAGGCAAAATCTTTTCCTAAACCTGTGCTATAATGAAGCTAGCAATGCAAAGGGGAAAAGGTTATGTTGTCATTTGAGAAAAAAGTAGCACCGATGATTGAATCGATTTATGATACTTTGACACCGATTGAAAAAACGATTGCCAAATATTTTCTAGGAGTGATTCCGGAAAATGAATCGTTATCTGCTCAAGAAGTGTCAAAACGTTTATTTGTATCGATTCCATCTTTAACACGATTTGCTCAAAAGTGTGGGTATAAAGGATATAGGCAGTTTATTTATGACTATCAAAAAGGGAAGCAAGAAGAGACAAACTTGCATAATGATTTAACGAAGATTGTGTTAGACGATTATGCAGACCTCTTAACGAAATCTTTCTCGCTCATCAATGAAGCACAGCTGATTCATGTGTGCGACATGCTCAGTAAGGCCAAGCGCGTGTATATATACGGGCAAGGTAGTTCAGGCCTAGCAGCGCTGGAGATGAAATTCAGGTTTATGCGCCTCGGGATGATTTGCGAGGCGATTACGGATTTACATACGATGCTCATGAACCGCGTATTAGTCGATGAAGATTGCCTTGTGATTGGAATTACGGTGTCAGCCAATGAGAGTGTTGTGAATGCCGTGAATATTGCCAAACAACAAGGAGCCAAAACCGTTCTAATTACATCTAAGAAGAGCGAAGAGCTGCAACATGATTGTGACGAATTAGTGCTGATTGCGATGAAGAACGCCTTAGAACAAGGAACGGCAATTACACCGCAATTTCCAGTACTTGTCATTGTCGATATTTTATATAGTTACTACAAGGAAATCGATAAGGAACGCAAACGCTCGATTTTCTCAAATACATTACATGCCATTCAACCAGAATAAGGAGACGATAAAATGTTTGGATTTTTTAAAAAGAATCAAGTAGAAAAAGAAGTGCCAGTATTTGCACTAGCAGGAGGAGAAATTGTTCCCATTACACAAGTGAATGATCCAGTCTTTGCAGGCAAAATGATGGGTGACGGATTTGCGGTTATTCCAGCAAGTGGTGTGATTACTTCTCCAGTAAAAGGGGAAGTCGTAAATGTATTCCCAACACTTCACGCTGTAGGCATTCAAACTGCTGGCGGATTAGAAGTGCTTGTTCATATGGGAATCGATACGGTTGAATTAAAAGGCGGGCCTTTTGAAACGACAGTAACGGTTGGCCAAAAGGTGGATGAAAATACAGTATTATCGACTGTGGACTTAGAAGCACTAAAAGAAGCTGGTAAAGATACTGCAATGATGGTGCTCTTTACGAATATGGATAAAGTGGAATCTATTGCGGTAGCTACAGAAGGCTTAGTAGAAGGTAAAGCAGAAGTAGGGAAAGTAACATTAAAAGCTTAATCAAAAAAAAGAATCTCCGCTCGGATTTGAGCGGAGATTTTCATTTGGTTTAGAAAATACGACTGCGGTATAAACTAACTACTTTTCCTAAAATCGTACAGTTCGGTAAGATGATAGGGTCCATTGTGTCGTTTTCTGGCTCTAGGCGCACATGGTCGCTTTCAAGATAGAATCTCTTACAAGTTGCAGTGTCTTCTTCAGTCATCGCAATGACGATTTCACCATTTGAGGCAGTTGATTGTTTACGGACAATGACAGAATCGCCATCGAAGATCCCAGCATTAATCATACTGTCCCCTTTAATACGAAGCATGAATAAATCATCCGCATCATTTTGTAAATCTGGTGGAATAGGGAAGAAGTCACTTGCTTCTTCTACAGCGAGAATGGGTTCACCGGCTGTAACCACACCAAGCATTGGAATTGCTGTTGATTTAGCGCCGATTGCTTTGAGTCCAGCCATTGTTAATTCGATCGCACGTGGTTTACTTGGGTCACGTTGAATTAAGCCGTTTTTCTCAAGTCTTGATAAGTGACCATGAACGGTTGAAGTCGAAGAAAGCTGAACGGCGTTACAAATTTCACGCACTGTTGGCGGATAACCGTGCTCTTGAACTTCTTTATAAATAAACTGTAATACATCTAATTGTCTAGAATCTTTTAAATTTGTCATCGGAACATCTCCTTCTTTGAGACTAGTGTAACACACTTTGTAAACAGAAATCAAACAAATGTTCGTATGTAATTCAGATTTTTAGGAAAAAATGTCGTCTCGTGCTACACTAGGAGACGAAGCCAAGGAAAGGAATGACAAAAATGTTATCAGAAGAAAAATTAAACCGTATTAATGAATTAGCGAAAAAGAAAAAAGAAGGAAAATTAACTCCAACGGAAGAAAAAGAACAGCAACTCTTACGTCAAGAGTATTTGGAAGCTTTTCGTGGAGGCATGCGTAACCACATCGAAGGATTAAAAATCGTCGATGAAGAAGGAAATGACGTGACTCCAGATAAACTAAAAGCGATTCAAAAAGAAAAAGGATTGCATAACCGAGACGCAGAATAGATGAGAGAAGGCTGAAATTTTCAGCCTTTTTTGTTACAAAAAAATATGTGGAACCCGTGAAGGGAATATGTATTTTGCAAGGGTTTACTATGTTTTATTTATCATAAAAATAACGGTTGCAAAAGCAGTCTTGGATTAGTAAAATAGAAGAGTAAGTTCCGAAAGGAATCAATATATTTAAGGAGTGATTGTATGTTTGATAAAACCGATCAACTAGCAGTGAATACAATTCGTACACTAAGTATGGATGCGATTCAAGCTGCGAATTCAGGCCACCCTGGACTACCAATGGGGGCGGCACCAATGGCTTATGTACTTTGGTCTAAATATTTGAAAGTAAACCCAAAACGTTCTACTTGGGTCGATCGCGATCGCTTTGTATTATCAGCAGGTCATGGATCTGCAATGTTATATGCTTTATTACATTTATCAGGCTATGACTTATCGATTGAAGATGTGAAAAACTTCCGCCAACTAGGAAGTAAAACACCAGGACACCCAGAAGTACACGACACGGATGGGGTAGATGCAACAACGGGTCCTCTTGGCCAAGGGTTTGCAAATGCTGTTGGGATGGCCATGGCTGAAGCGCACCTTGCTGCAAAATTCAACCGTGAAGGCTACCCAGTAGTTGACCACCATACTTATGTATTATGTGGTGACGGGGACTTAATGGAAGGTATTTCTTATGAAGCTGCGTCTCTAGCTGGAACATTGAAATTAAATAAATTAATCGTGTTATACGATTCAAATGACATCTGCTTAGATGGTCCTTTAAATAAAGTGTTCACTGAAGACGTGAAGAAACGCTTCAAAGGTTTAGGCTGGAATTATATCCGTGTTGAAGATGGAAATGATTTAGACGAAATCGCTGAAGCTATCGAAGAAGCACAATGCCAAAAAGAAAAACCAACGATTATCGAAGTGAAAACAATTATTGGTTATGGTGCTCCAAACCAAGGAACAAATAAAGTTCACGGGGCTCCTTTAGGACCTGAAGGCATTGCTTCTACAAAAGCAAACTACGGATGGGAGTATGGCCCATTTGAAGTGCCAGAAGAAGTGCAACACCGTTTCGATAAATTATTAGTTCAAACAGGTGAAAATGACTACAACGAATGGAAAACTTTATTCGACGGCTATAAACAAGCTTATCCAGAACTTGCAAAGGAATTCGAAGATAGCTTTGCAGAAAACATCGAAGTCGACTTAGAAAAAGTATTACCTTCATACGAATTTGGTAGCCCAGCAATGGCTTCTCGTGTGACAAGTCAAGCTGCGATTCAAGAATTAGGAAAACACATTCCATTCTTCTGGGGTGGATCTGCGGACCTTTCTTCATCAAACAACACAATGAATAAAGCAGACACAGACTTCTCACACGAAAATTACGGTGGAAGAAATATCTGGTTTGGGGTTCGTGAATTTGCAATGGGAGCTGCGATGAACGGTATGCTTCTTCATGGAGGTAACCGTGTATACGGAGGTACATTCTTCGTATTCGCAGATTACTTAAAAGCAGCAATGCGTGTTGCAACGATTTCTCACTTACCAGCAATCTATGTTTATACACATGACTCTATTGCAGTTGGGGAAGATGGACCAACGCATGAACCAATCGAACAATTGGCAGCGTTCCGTGCAACTCCAAACTTAAACGTGATTCGTCCTGCTGACGGTAATGAAGTATCTGCTGCTTGGAAAGTGGCTGTAGAAACGAAAGACCGTCCATCAGTACTCGTATTCTCACGTCAAAACTTACCAGTTCTAGAGCACTCACAAGAATTAGCTTACGAAGGGGTAAAACGTGGGGCATATGTGGTTAGCCCACAAAAATGCGATACTCCTGAAGGTATCTTGATTGCGACAGGTTCTGAAGTAGCTCTTGCCATTGAAGCGCAAAAAGTTCTTGCAGAAGAAGGAATTGATGTATCTGTTGTTTCAATGCCATCCATGAACTTATTCGAAGAACAACCAAAAGAATACCGCGAATCAGTATTACCAAGCGATGTTCGTAAACGTGTTGCTGTTGAAATGGGCGCAAATTTCGGATGGGGACAATATGTTGGTTTAGATGGCGCCACTGTGACAATCGACCGCTTCGGCTTATCAGGTAACGGAAATAAAGTAATGGAAACATTAGGCTTCACTGTAGAAAATGTAGTGAATGCATTTAAATCTTTATAAAAATAAGTTAAAATAAGAGATTGAAGGTCTGGTATATCAGACTTTCAATCTTTTTTTGTTTTTAGGAGAATGTATGAACGAATTGAAACAAGCATTTAAGATTAGTTTACCCATCTGTTTCGGGTATATCTTTTTAGGAATTGCATTTGCACTCTTGATGTCACAAGAAGGATTTCCTGCTTGGGCTTCTATTTTTTCAAGTGTATTTGTATATGCTGGATCCATGCAATTCGCCCTTGTCTCATTTATGAGCGCAGGGATGAGCTTTTGGATGATTGCAGTAATGACCTTGTTTATTAATGCCAGAATGCTATTTTACGGCGTTAGCTTTATTGATGAATTTAAAAAAACTAGGGTGGAAGGCATTTTATTTAATCTTCGCCTTATCAGATGAAACCTTCTCGCTATTAGTAGGGATGAAGCAAACGAAGAGAGAAGATAGTGAACAAGTGATGGTTTATGTCGGACTGTTGAACCATTGTTATTGGATTCTTGGAACGATTATTGGGGTTGTCATCGGCGAATTCCTTCCGTTTTCAACAAAGGGAATCGATTTTTCTATGACCGCGCTCTTTGTCGTGATTCTCGTAAACCAATTGAAGAAGGCGGACCGTTATTTCCCGTTTGTTATCGGGGGAATTAGTGCCATTTTCTGGTTAATTCTTGTTGGAAAACAATATTTCCTTGTGTGCGCGTTAGCCACAACAATGATTGGCTTAATTGCCATTTTCGAACGTGAGAAACTACAAATGAAGGAGGAAGAAAATGAGTAATACGTATATTTTACTTGCTCTTATTACTAGTGGAGTTGTGACTTTTGCAATCCGTTTATTCCCATTTCTAGTACTCCGTAATCAAACGAACTTATCGAACCGCATGCAGTTTATTTCGGCGGTCCTACCACAAGCCATTATTACGATTCTAGTCGTTTATTGCTTGAAGGATATTTCGTTTATAAACGCACCATTTGGAATTCCTGAACTTATTGCCGTCGCGATTGTCGTCTTGTTGCAATGGTGGAAGGAGAATACGCTGCTAAGTATCTTTGTTCCAACAGTGATTTACATGGTGTTATTACAAGTGATGTGAAATTAACATATATGTTAATTGAAGCTGCCTAGTATAGAATTGTATCTAGGTATTTTCTAGCCTTATTTTATGGTAAAATAGAGCTACATTGATTTAGAAAGAGGCACTCTTATGAAATTATTATTTGTTGGCGATGTTGTCGGTTCTCTTGGAAGAGAGATGGTCGCACAATACGTCCCAAAATTAAAGAAAAAATATAAACCACAAATCACCGTGATTAATGGGGAAAATGCAGCTCATGGAAAAGGAATTACGGAGAAGATTTATAAGGAGTTATTGCAGGCTGGTGCAGACGTTGTAACGCTTGGGAATCATGCCTTTGATAACAAAGCGATTTTTGATTTCATTGAAGATGCCACAAAAATGGTACGCCCGCTGAACTATCCAGCAGGCGTTCCAGGAAAAGGAATCGTTTATGTAAAATGTAACGATAAAGAGGTGGCTGTGATTAACTTGCAAGGCCGCGTCTTTATGAATACATTGGACGATCCTTTTGCAAAAATTACAGAGGTGGTTGAAGAAGCTAGAAAGAGAACACCGATTATCTTTATCGATTTCCACGCCGAAGTAACCAGTGAGAAACAAGCATTGTCTTGGTACTTGGACGGGAAAGTATCTGCCGTCGTTGGAACACATACGCATGTCCCAACAAACGACGCCCGCGTCCTTCCGCAAGGGACAGCCTTCCTTTGTGATGTGGGAATGACAGGTCCGTATAACGGAATTCTCGGAATGGACCGCGACATTATTATTACGAAGTTCCTCAATCAATTACCGGCACGATTTGAAGTGGCTGAAGACGATGAAGGCCAGCTCAGTGCTTGTTTGATTGATATTGATGATAAAACGGGGAAGGCGAAATCGATTCAACCGATTCGCATCACTCCAGATGCACCATTTTTTGAATAAAAAGATTAGAAAGAGAGTCAGAAATGCCACAAAAAACGAAACACACACCGATGATGCAGCAGTATTTTTCGATTAAAGAAAAGTATCCTGATTGCTTATTGTTTTATCGACTAGGTGATTTCTATGAATTGTTTTATGATGATGCGATTGAAGCAGCACGACTTCTCGAAATTACACTAACCAGTCGAAATAAAAATGCAGAGGACCCAATTCCAATGTGTGGGGTTCCTCATCATGCCGCAAAAGAATATATTAAAACGCTGATTGAACTTGGAAAGAAAGTAGCCATCTGTGAGCAGTTGGAGGATCCAAAGCTAACAAAGGGAATGGTGAAGCGAGATGTTGTTCAAGTCTTGACGCCAGGGACGTATACAGAATACCAAGCGCAAAATCAAAACCATTATTTAGTGTCGATTTTACCGCTTGTTGGGAAACGATTTGCACTCTCGTATGTGGATGTGTCAACAGGGGAATTGAAAGTGACACAACTCGAAAACTTGGAAGAAGTGCGCAGTGAATGCTCAAGCTTGATGTGTCGTGAAGTCGTTCTTGTCGATAGCGATGTGACAGAAGAGCTTCGTCATCTCTTTACAAACATGCAAATCTTAATTTCAACAATCGAAAAAGATGAAATTAATGCCGAAGACTGTACAGACTTAGTCTCAGAACTAGAAGATGAGGCTTCTATCCGATGCGTGCAAAATCTTTTGAGTTATTTGAAACTGACACAAAAGAGAAGTTTCTCGCACTTACAAAAGGCGCAAGCGTATCAAAGTGAGTTTTATCTCTCAATGAATTATGAGACAAAACGTAACTTAGAATTAACGACAACCATTCGTGCCAATCAAAAACATGGATCGCTGTTCTGGTTCTTAGACGAGACGCAAACGGCGATGGGTGGACGACTCCTTAAACAGTGGCTTGAAAAACCACTTGTACTAGAAGGGGCCATTCAAAAACGACATGCGTTAGTGGAAACATTGAACCAACATTACTTTGAACGTACAGACTTTATCGAAACATTGAAACGTGTGTATGACTTAGAACGTATTGTTGGGAAAGTGTCCTTTGGAACCGCCAATGCGCGTGACCTCTTGCAATTAAAACAAACACTTGGACAAGTGCCAATCTTTAAATCGATTGTCGATAGCTTGGATTCCAAAGAATGGAGTGCTCTTGGAGAAAACTTATTCGATATTCCGGAGTTATATGATTTAATCGACCGTGCCATCGACGAGGATGCGCCGCTCACGATTTCGGATGGAAATATTATTCGTTCGGGATATAACGCGACGCTGGATACGTACCGCGATACGATGAAACACGGAAAAGAATGGATTGCCGCGCTCCAACAACAAGAACGTGAGCAAACGGGAATCAGTTCATTGAAGATTAGTTTTAACAAGGTGTTTGGGTACTATATCGAAGTGACAAAATCGAATCTTTCAAAACTCGATAGTAGCCGCTATGAGCGTAAACAAACGCTGGCGAATGCGGAACGTTTTATTACGCCGGAATTAAAAGAAAAAGAAACGCTGATTTTAGAAGCGGAAGAAAAATCAAGCGCCCTCGAATACCAATTATTCGTAGAAGTGCGTGAACAGGTGAAACATTACACCGCACAGTTGCAACAATTAGCAAAAACTGTCGCAACGATCGACGTCTTACAAGCTTTCAGTGTAGTGAGCGAACGTTATCACTTAGTGAAACCTACGATTTCGATGAAGAACCGTAGACTCTGGATTGAGGATGGCCGTCATCCTGTTGTTGAAAAGGTCATGGGACAATCAACGTATGTTCCAAACAGCATTTCAATGAGTCCAGACGAGCATATTCTTCTCATTACTGGGCCGAATATGTCTGGTAAATCAACTTACATGAGACAATTGGCGCTCTGCGTGATTTTGGCGCAAATCGGATGCTTTGTACCTGCTAAGAGTGCAACGATTCCAGTATTCACGAAAATCTTTACGCGTATTGGGGCAGCCGATGATTTAATCTCGGGTCAAAGTACGTTCATGGTAGAGATGATGGAGACAAACCACGCGCTTCGAAACGCAGACGAAACAAGCTTGCTATTGTTTGATGAAATCGGACGAGGAACGGCTACGTATGATGGAATGGCGCTTGCTGAAGCCATCATCACGTATATTCACGAGAATTTAACAGCAAAAGTATTATTCTCAACGCACTATCACGAGTTAACACGACTTAGCGAGAAATATGAAGATTTACGCAATGTGCATGTGGGAGCCGTTGAAGAAAATGGTGAAGTGGTCTTCTTGCATAAAGTATTAGAGGGTCCTGCTGATAAGAGTTACGGAATTCATGTGGCAAAACTGGCTGGACTTCCAACAGAGCTGTTAAAAAATGCCAGCACGATTTTAAATCATTTAGAAGCTAAAGGGGCTGCAAGTGACAATAGTACCTACGTGGAACAAGTATCGCTCTTTGAAGAAGAAACAGAAAGCGTACCTGAATGGGTTCACGAGCTTAAAGGCTTAAACTTAATGAGTATGACGCCAATGGATGCCATGAACATCCTGTATAAATGGCAACAAATGGAAAAGGGTGAGTAGTGTATGGGAACAATTAAAGAATTAAGTACATTACTGACAAACCAAATTGCAGCAGGGGAAGTGATCGAACGCCCTTCTTCTGTGGTAAAGGAATTACTCGAAAACGCGATTGACGCTGGAAGTACTCGTATCGAGATTGAAATCGAGGAGAGTGGCCTTCGCAAAATTCGCATTCAAGATAACGGAATTGGGATGACGAAAGAAGACGCTCGTATGTCGATTAAACGTCATACAACGAGTAAACTCTATTCGCCAGAACAACTCTTTAGAATCCGTACACTCGGGTTCCGTGGTGAAGCCTTAGCGAGTATTACAGCCGTATCGAAAGTGACACTGACGACTTCTACCGGAGAAGACAGCGGCGTGGAGTTGAAGATTGAGTCTGGTGAGATTAAAGAAGAGAAGACCGTACCACCGTTAAAAGGAACGACTTTCCTTGTTGAAGATTTGTTTTATAACACACCAGCGCGGTTGAAATTCGTCCGTACACTGCAGACGGAATTAGCGCATATTACCGATGTCGTGAGTAAAGCGTCTCTTAGTCACCCAGAAATTGCCTTTGTTTTAAAAAATGACGGCAATCTGTTATTGCAAACTTCTGGGAAAGGTGATTTGCTGCAGGCAGTCGCTGGAAATATTGGACCAGTGAACGCTCGTAAAATGTTGCCGTTCCATGGAGAAGACGAAGATTTCAAAGTTTCTGGATATACGTCGCTTCCAGAACTCACACGTTCGAACCGCAATTACTTATCGATTTTCATTAATGGACGACCAATCCGCAATATGGCAATCGCAAAGGCCATTACACTCGGATACGGCTCAACCTTAATGGTGGGACGATTCCCGATTACGATTATTTCGATTGAAATGGACGTGCAACTTGTCGATGTGAACGTGCATCCAACGAAACAAGAAGTTCGAATCAGTAAGGAACAAGAACTCTCACAGGTGATTCAAAAGGCCATTAGAGAGGCAATACAGGGCGTACAACGCATTCCTGAATCGATTGAAGACTTATCCTTCAAACGGAAAGAAAATCGCGTAGAGGCTCCAAAACCAGTCCAACAAACTTTGGAATGGCAATTGAAGACACCAATTGTGGAGTCGCCACGTGTAGAAACGCCTTCTTATACTGAAAACGTAAGAGAAGAAGTGGAAGTTTTACCGGTCGATGATGCGCCTCTAAAAGCTAGTCAGACAGTTGAACCTGTTGAGCAAGAAGAACTCGTGGATAGCCACGATGACCATGCAGACTACTTGAAGTTGGCTGAGAAAATTGACACTCAACCATTAGAAAAAGAATTCCCAGAATTACATTATTTTGGACAAATGCATGGGACTTACTTATTTGCGCAAAACGAAAAAGGCTTGTATATGATTGACCAACACGCTGCGCAAGAGAGAATCAAGTATGAGCGGTTTAAAGTGGAGATTGGCCAAGTAGGTAGAGTCAGTCAACCATTGATGGTGCCAATTTTGCTAGAGTTCTCGAAGAAGGACAGCGTGAAGTTGGAAGAGCGATTACCTCTTGTAGAGGAGTTTGGAATAGAGATGGAGCCATTTGGGCAAAATACATTCCAAATTCAATCGCATCCAGCGTGGATTAAGAAAGGACAGGAGAAGGCGATTATCGAAGAAATTATCGACTTTATCTTAGCCGACGAGAAGATTACGGTTGCTAAATTAAGAGAAGCTACAGCCATCATGATGAGCTGTAAAGGTTCGATTAAAGCCAACCACCATTTAAGTGAATGGGAAGCTCGTCAGTTGTTAGTGGATTTGGCTAAATGTAAGAATCCTTATAACTGTCCGCACGGAAGACCCGTACTCGTTCATTTAACGAATAAGGACTTGGAACATCTCTTCAAGAGAATTCAAGATCCACATCAGTCGAAACGACAACAATTTGAATAGGAGAAACCACGATGGAATTTTCAAAAGAAGAATTAAAAAAACGATTAACAGAAATTCAATACGAAGTGACTCAAAATGAAGCCACAGAAAGACCGTTCTCAGGAGAATATGATGATTTCTATGAAGATGGAATCTATGTAGATATCGTTAGCGGAGAGCCTCTTTTCAGCTCAAAAGATAAATTTGATGCTGGTTGCGGTTGGCCATCATTTTCAAAACCAATTGAAAATACAACACTAACGGAAAAAGAAGATTACAAACTAAACCGTAAGAGAACAGAGGTAAGAAGTGGTCAAGCCGATTCTCATTTAGGACACGTCTTCGAAGATGGTCCAAAAGAACTAGGAGGCCTTCGTTATTGCATCAATTCTGCATCTCTTCGCTTCATTCCAGTTGCTAAGTTGGAAGAAGAGGGATACGGAGAATTTCTACAATATTTTAAATAAAAATCTTAATGAGCCCTATTGAGATAGAAAAACCGAGGAATTTCACCTCGGTTTTTTTGATCCTATCTGACTTTTTATGAACGTTTTATTGCAGAATGAACATAAAAAATGGTAAAATAGAGTACTCGATGATGAGTTATGATCAATATTCGAGTTGAAATAGTCAAATAAATGTGGTTATGAACGTTTTGGATTAGTAGAAATACGGTCTGAAAACAGGAATATTTCCTAAAGGTAATCGAAAACCATCAAAACGATGACCGTTTTAGTAATTCTTCTTGACACCCGTAATTAGGTATGGTAAATACTTTGCGGTAAATAAAAGAAGGATTTTTGAAACGCCATTTTCGAATTTCTTTAGAAGCCAAAAATAAGAAGGGAAGACAAATACACATGACACAATTTGATACACCAGAATACTTAGCAAAAGTGGATGCTTGGTGGCGTGCAGCGAACTATATTTCAGTAGCTCAAATGTACTTAAAAGATAACCCACTTTTACGTCGTCCAATCCAAAAAGAAGACGTTAAACTTCATCCAATCGGACACTGGGGAACAATCGCAGGACAAAACTTTATTTATGCGCACTTAAACCGTGCTATTAATAAATATGACTTAGATATGTTCTACATTGAAGGACCAGGTCACGGTGGACAAGTAATGGTTTCTAACTCTTACTTAGATGGATCTTACACAGAGTTATACCCGCAAATCACTCAAGATGAAGCAGGGTTCAAACAATTATGTAAAATCTTCTCATTCCCTGGAGGAATTGCGTCTCACGCTGCTCCAGAAACTCCTGGTTCAATTCACGAAGGTGGAGAATTAGGTTACTCATTATCACATGCTACAGGTGCTGTTTTAGATAATCCTAACGTAATTGCAGCAGCAGTTATCGGTGACGGAGAAGCAGAAACTGGTCCTTTAGCAGCTGGTTGGTTCTCAAACACATTCATCAACCCAGTAAATGATGGTGCAGTATTACCAATCCTTTACTTAAACGGTGGTAAAATCCACAACCCAACTATTTTAGCTCGTCGTACTGATGAAGAATTAACTCAATACTTCAACGGTTTAGGATGGGATCCAATCTTCCTAGAAGGAACAGATCCTAAAGAAGTTCACCCATTAATGGCTGCTAAATTAGATGAAGCTATTGAAAAAATCCAAGCGATTCAAAAAGAAGCTCGTTCTAAGAGCGCTGATGCAGCTACAATGCCACATTGGCCAGTATTAGTAGTACGTACTCCTAAAGGTTGGACAGGTCCAAAAGAATGGAACCATGAACCAATCGAAGGTGGATTCCGTGCTCACCAAGTTCCAATCCCAGTATCTGGAGAAGCTATGGAACACATCGATGCTTTAGTTGACTGGTTGAAATCATACCGTCCAGAAGAATTATTCGATGAAAATGGTAAATTAGTAGAAGAAATTGCTGAAATTTCTCCAAAAGGCCCACGTCGTATGAGCATGAACCCAATCACTAACGCAGGTGTTGTAAAACCAATGGAAATTACTGATTGGACTAAACATGCAATCGATACATCTAAACCAGGTGCTATCCAAAAACAAGATATGATCGAATTTGGTAAATTTGCTGCTGACTTAGTAAAAGCAAACCCAGATAACTTCCGTATCTTTGGACCAGACGAAACTAAATCTAACCGTCTAAACGAAGTCTTTAAAGCAACTAACCGTCAATGGGTTGGTCGTCGTGACGAAAGCTACGATGAATGGATTTCACCAGTTGGTCGTGTTATCGACTCACAATTATCAGAACACCAAGCTGAAGGTTTCTTAGAAGGGTATGTATTAACAGGCCGTCACGGATTCTTCGCTTCTTACGAATCATTCTTACGTGTAGTTGACTCAATGATCACTCAACACTTCAAATGGTTACGTAAAGCTAAAACTCATGCTCCATGGCGTAAAAACTATCCATCATTAAACTTGATTGCAACATCAACAGTGTTCCAACAAGACCACAATGGATATACTCACCAAGATCCAGGTTTATTAACACACTTAGCTGAGAAAAAACCTGAATTCGTTCGTGAATACTTACCAGCGGATACAAACAGCTTGATGGCTGTTATGGCTGAAGCTTTAAGTTCAGAAGATAAAATTAACTTAATCGTTTCTTCAAAACACCCACGTCCACAATTCTACTCAGTAGAAGAAGCTAAACAATTAGTACGTGAAGGTTACAAAGTAATTGATTGGGCTTCAACAGTGAAAGAAGGAGAAGAACCAGACGTAGTTATCGCTGCTGCAGGTACTGAACCTAACTTAGAAGCATTAGCAGGTATTTCAATCTTGCACAAACAATTCCCAGAATTGAAGATTCGCTTCATTAACGTAGTAGATATCTTGAAATTACGTTCTCCAAAAGTGGACCCTCGTGGTTTATCTGATGAAGAATTCGACAAACTATTTACTACTGACAAACCAGTTGTATTCTGCTTCCACGGTTATGAAGGTATGATTCGTGACTTATTCTTCGATCGTCACAACCATAACGTTCATATCCACGGATACCGTGAAAACGGAGATATCACAACTCCATTCGATATGCGTGTATTATCTGAAATGGACCGCTTCCACGTTGCTAAAGACGCTGCAGTTGCTGTATACGGCGACAAAGCTAGCGAATTTGCTGCGAAAATGGACGAAACTGTGGAATTCCACCACAGCTACATCCGTGAACACGGGGAAGATATTCCTGAAGTTGTGAACTGGCAATGGGAAAACGTGAATAAATAATTCATCTAACAGGGTGCCTCAGAAATGAGGCACTCTTTTTGTGCTTAAAAGATAATTAAAGATAATTAATGATTACTTCGGAACCTTCGGTTTCTGAATAATCGCTGTAGTGGGGTACCGGTTCGAGCCTGAAGTCTCTCACCTTCAAAGCCTCAAAGTAGGAGTATGGAATAAATTCCTAACTCCTACTAATTCGCATTTGATACGATTCCCCACCACTGCGATTATAGAAACTCGAAGGTCCTTCGTAATCATTTATTTTTTAGTGCAGAAAAATGATCATTTCTAAGGCAACCTGGTAGTGGAGGAGGAAAGGAGAAAGTAATTACTCCAAATCCTTGCGGATTTTTTTATAATAGCTGTAATGTTGTACCGGCTCGAGCCTCTATGAGTCTCTCGCCTTTAAAGCCTCAAAGTAGAAGTAAGGAATAAATTCCTAACTTCTACTAATTCGCATTTAATACTAGTCACATTACTGCTATTATAAAATCCGCAAGTTTTTCCGTAATTAATATATCTATTGCTTCATCGACTCATATATAATGCTTTTCTGAGGCATAATGTTAGAGAATGTGGAGGGGGAAAAAGGGAGTAAGACAGAAGGAAAAATTGACTCACAGTGCGAGTCAATATAACTTCGTAGTCTTACCCCCGCAAGGCTGATTAGGATAAAGCAAATCACGAGTGATGAGGCTTTATCCAATCAGCTACTGCGTATAAGTCTATAAGCGAGTTTCGTTTGAAATATAATATTAATTATATTTTTGTTAGTCATTTTCAAAAAAATGAAAATATATGGGTTGACTTTCAAAAAAATATGTGTTAATTTATTTTTATCAATTAAATCAAATGGTTATTGAACTGAGGTGCGAATGACAAGAGTACAGGAAACTGGAAAGGGGATTTCGCCGAAACGTGAAAACGTTGGGGGCTGGTCATAATAGGTCAGTCACTGTCATGATATCTGCCCAGATACTCATGAAGTGCAATCAATTACCGGGCAAAAGAATGACTACTTATGACTTTTTATGGGGAATCACGGCTTTTGTTCGTGGTTCCTTTTTTGTGTGTTATGAGTGAACCAGTTTGATAATCGAGAAGGAGAGAAAGAAAATGAAAAAAATTTTAGGCGCAATTGCAGCTTTAGCAATGACAGTAGGTTTAGCAGCGTGTGGAACACCTGTTAGCCAAGGGACAGCAAACCAAAACCAATTAGTGGTTGGGATGGAAGCAGGTTACCCACCATTTAACTGGACTCAAAAAGATGACTCAAACGGTGCTGTGAAAATTCAAGGAACTGACCAATACGCTGGCGGTTACGACGTTGAAATCGCGAAACGTGTGGCTAAACAATTAGGAAAAGAATTAGTAATTGTAAAAACTGAGTGGGATGGCTTAACACCAGCGCTTGTTTCAGGTAAAATAGATGCGATCATTGCTGGTATGAGTCCTACAGAAGAACGTAAAGCAACAATCGACTTTACAGATTCTTACTATGATTCACAATTAGTATTAGTAGTTAAAAAAGGTTCTAAATACGCAAACGCTACTTCATTAGCAGATTTTGCTGGTGCAAAAGTAACAGCTCAATTAAATACTTTCCACTACTCAGTAATCGACCAAATTACAGGTGTTGACAAACAAGCTGCTATGGATAACTTCCCAGCAATGCGTGTAGCACTACAAGCAGGAACAATCGACGCTTACGTTTCTGAATTACCAGAAGCAATTTCTGCTCAATCAGCAAACAGCGACTTCGTAATGGTTAAATTAACAGATGGCTTCAAAACATCACCAGAAGACACACAAACAGCTGTTGGTGTTAAAAAAGATAGCACATTAACAAAACAAATCAACGAAGCATTAAAAACAATCTCTAGCGAAGAACGTCAACAAATCATGCAAGAAGCAATTAAAAATCAACCTGCAGCGGAATAACAAGGATACGAGGGCGAACGCTCAGGACTGAATCACTGGACCGAAACGACGGAAGGAACGTGAAACGTTCTGCGTACGTTTCGGGAAGTGGATGTCAGTCCTGTGAGCCCGAGTTCAACTACAGGATGTGAGACATCGCGTTTAGCCAATATTCACAGTGTGAATGTTGGGTGACGGAGAGCTCAACTTCACCACTGCGCAGGGGCACTCGCTAAATACAGAAAGCAAACATAACACACCGCCACCTCGTGTGGCGTATACATACACATTAAATACAGAAAGTAGGAAAATAAATGAGTATTGATTGGATTGTAAAAATCATTCAACAGAACTGGCAAATGTTCTTAACAGGTGCCTGGATTACACTATATATTTCAATTATTGGTACAATTATCGGAACATTAATCGGAATGTTCATCGGATTTGTTAAAACAATTCCACTACCAGAAAAAGGACCTAAACGTATCCTTTTAAAAATTGCAGTTATCATTTTAAACTGCTATACAGAATTCTTCCGTGGAACACCGATGATCGTACAAGCGATGGTAATTTACTACGGAACAGCATTAATGTTTGGAATCAACTTAGATGTAACATTCGCTGCAATCTTCATCGTATCGATTAACACAGGGGCTTATATGTCAGAAATCGTTCGTGGTGGGATTATTTCTATTGACCAAGGACAATTTGAAGCCAGCCAAGCTATCGGGATGACTCACTGGCAAACAATGCGTTATGTTGTTTTCCCACAAGTACTCCGTAACATCCTTCCAGCAGTAGGGAACGAGTTCGTTATCAACATCAAAGATACTTCTGTATTGAACGTAATTTCAGTATCAGAATTGTACTTTGCGACAAAAACAGTTGCGGGACAAAACTTCCGTTACTTCGATACATTCTTTGTAACATTAATTTTATACTTCATCATGACATTCACAGTGACTCGTATTTTACGATACTTCGAGCGTAAATTAGATGGTCCAGATAACTATGAAGTGATTTATTCAGATCCATTGAACTCAAACTCAATGTCAGCAGTCGAAGAAAAAACTAGACAGAAAGGAAATGCATAATGAGCGAAGCAGTAATTTCCATTCAAAACTTAAGTAAAACTTTCGGTACTAATGAAGTTCTTAAAGATATTTCTTTTGAAGTAAAACGAGGGGAAGTAGTAACGATTATCGGTTCCAGTGGTTCTGGTAAATCAACACTTTTACGTTGTGTGAACTTACTTGAAAAACCAACTTCAGGCGAAATCTACTACGATGACCAAAATATTCTTGAACATGACAAGAGCATTTACGAATATCGTACTCACGTAGGAATGGTGTTCCAACAATTTAACTTATTTAACAACTTGAACGTGTTAGAAAACTGTATTGTTGGACCGATGAAAGTGTTGAAACAATCAAAAGAGGAAGCAGAAAAAATCGCAAAAGAATTCCTTGAAAAAGTAGGAATGGCTGCGTACATCAATGCAAAACCTCGTCAATTATCAGGTGGTCAAAAACAACGTGTGGCTATTGCTCGTGCATTATCAATGCAACCAGATGTATTGCTATTTGACGAACCAACGTCAGCACTTGACCCAGAAATGGTAAATGAAGTGTTAGAAACAATGAAGAGCTTAGCGCATACAGGGCTAACAATGATCGTTGTAACGCACGAAATGGGATTTGCCAAAGAAGTGAGTGACCGTGTTGTCTTCATGGATAAAGGAGTTATCGCTGAAGAAGGAACTCCAGAACAAATCTTTGAAAACCCACAAGTAGACCGTACAAAAGAATTCTTAGGACGCGTTCTAAAATAAGCAAAATATGCTATAATGAGCTAAGACAGTTTGTCTTGGCTCTTTTTTTATGCCAGACAACAGAAACAAGTTTGAAGGAGTAGCATCATGTTTGTTAGACATACATCATCACAAGAGGAGACAATGGCGCTAGGACAGCGTTTAGGTGAAGCGTTATTTGAAAATAGCTGCGTCATTCTAGAAGGCGATTTAGGCGCTGGAAAGACGACTCTTACAAAAGGAATCGCTGTTGGTTTAGGCATCGACCGTGTCATTAAGAGTCCAACGTATACATTGATTCGTGAATACCGTAAAGGCCGCCTTCCGCTATTTCATATGGACATGTATCGTATTGAAGAAAGTGGCGGCGCCAGCGAAGTAGGCCTCGAAGAGTACTTCTATGCGGGTGGTGTGTGCGTCGTTGAATGGGCGCAGTATATCGAAGATGAACTTCCTTCGACTTTCTTAAAAGTACAAATCGACCGTGTAGGGGACGGAGAGTCTGAACGTGTGATTCGTTTAGTTCCACACGGAAAAGAGTACGAAGAATTTATCAAACAATTGGAGGCAACAGATGAGTAAAGAACGAGAAATTACATTTGCACTTCCAGTCAAAGACGATGCTAAAGCGTTATTAGATTATAGTAAAAAAGTAGGGAGCGAAACCGATTTTCTTTCTTTTGGACCAGAAGGATTGAAGTATTCTGTGGCTCAAGAAGAATTGTTTATTGAATCGCTCTACGAGAACGAAAACCAATATATGTTACTGGCAAAAGATGGAGATGAAATTATTGCCGTTGGTTCCATTGCAGGTAGCTTACATCCTAAATTCTCACACCGAGGAGAGTTAGGAATTAGCGTATTGAAGTCCTATTGGGGGCAAGGCATTGCGACCGTAATGATGGAAGAAATGCTGGATTGGGTCGCGGAATACTCAACGCTTAGTCGTGTTGAACTTGAGGTCGTAGCTGTGAATAAGAAAGCACGCCGACTTTATGAGAAGTGTGGATTTGAAGAAGAAGGCCGCCTTAAAAACGGTGTAAAAATCGGTAACGGATACGAAGATATCGTCTTGATGGCGAAACAGATTGAACGATAATAAAGAGGTGAAAGAATGAAATTTGGAATTATTGCTGCAATGGAAGAAGAGAAACGTCTGCTCGAAGAAGAGATGACGATTGAAAAAAGAACAACTGTTGCCAACTGGGAATTTATTGAAGGTACCCTTGTAGGAAAGACGATTGTCCTTGTCCAATCAGGAATCGGAAAAGTGATGTCTGCACTAGCTGCAGGAATCTTAATCGACCGTTTCGGAGTAGACTTGGTCATTAATACGGGTTCTGCTGGTGGCTTTGGCACTTCTCTTGAAATCGGAGATATTGTCATTGGAACAGAACTTGCGTATTGTGATGCTGACGTGACAGCCTTTAATTACGTTTACGGGCAAATGCCAGGCATGCCAGCGCGTTTTGCCATGAATCAAGACTTTTTACCGTCTATTGAACAAGCAATTGCTAAGGTGGATTTAAAGAGCCATACGGGCCTGATCGTTTCTTCAGACAGTTTTATTCATACAAGTGAGCAAAGAAGCCATATTTTAAAACACTTCCCAGATGTGATGGCTTCAGAAATGGAAGGGGCAGCGATTGCCCAAGCGTGTCACGCGTTTGGAGTTCCATTTATCGTGATTCGTGCCATCTCAGATATTCCAGAACGCGGAACATCTGCAGTTGATTTTGATACGTTTATCGTTCAAGCTGGGAAACGTTCTGCGCAAATGGTACACCAACTATTGCAAGAGTGGGAAGCGTAGCTAAAGGAGTCCTAGTGTAAGGGCTAGCTTTCATTTGACGTAATCGTGTTAGAATAGTAGTATTAAAAGCATTACGAATAAGGAGAATAATATGGATTATACTGTATTTTCAACAGAGTTTCCGGATGTAAAAGTTTTTTACAACGAACCACTTAAAAATTATACATTTACAAAAACAGGTGGCCGTGCTGCCATTCTGATTTTTCCAAAAGATAAAAAAGAAGCAAGCGCAGCGATGCATTGGCTTCGCGAAAATAATATTCCGACGACGATTTTAGGAAACGCATCAAACGTTATTATTAAAGATGGCGGTATTAGTGGTGCTGTGATTATGTTAAACGATATGTCTCATTTAACCGTATCGGGTACACAAATCGTTGCTGAAGGCGGAGTAGCTTTAATTGATGTGTCAAAAGCAGCAGCTGAAAATGGATTGACAGGCTTAGAATTTGCTTGTGGCATTCCAGGAAGTGTCGGCGGAGCGATTTTCATGAACGCTGGGGCATACGGCGGTGAAGTGAGTGAAGTCGTTGAGTACGTGGAAGTGATTACTCCGGATGGGGAATTCAAAACATACACAAACGAAGACTTAAACTTCAGCTACCGTCATAGCCATGTTCAAAAAACAGGCGATCTTGTGATTGAAGTTGGGTTCCGACTAACTAAAGGCGTACAAGAAGAGATTGACCAAAAAGTAGCGGAATTAACGCATTTACGCCAAAGTAAACAACCGCTTGAGTACCCTTCTTGCGGCAGCGTGTTTAAACGTCCCCAAGGGCATTTTACAGGAAAACTAATCCAAGACGCTGGACTTCAAGGCTATCAAATCGGTGGCGTGCAAGTCTCTAAAAAGCATGCTGGATTTATGGTGAATATTGATAACGGAACAGCAACGGACTATATGGATTTAATCCGTTATGTTCAAAAAGTGATTTTAGAAAAGAACGACGTTGCTCTAGAACCAGAAGTACGTATTATTGGAGAAGAGCCAACATCGAATTAGGCAAAGGAGGGGTATTGTGAAAGACGGACTGTTTAAAACAATTCTCTATACCATTCTTGGGATTGGAATTATGACAGCGTTAATGACATTAACGTCGATTACAACACCAATTGAGGGAGTATATATACAATTGGCATATGGCTACCTTGCGCTCTTTGCAGGTGTTGCAGGCGCGATTCCAGCGGCCATTGTCGGTTTTACAGGACATGTATTGTTTGATTTGATCTATACGGATCACTTGTGGCTTTCTTGGGCACTCAGTACGGGTGCGCTAGGGTTTGTATTTGGATTTGCGATTCGTCGTAAAAGCTTACGCCAAGGAGTATTTTCACAACACGATATGATTCGATTTAATGTCGTACAAGCGGTAGTCAATATTGCCATTTTCGGATTGATTGCGCCAACGCTCGATGTATTGTTCTATCAACAATCCACAACGATTGTGTTTACACAAGGCTGGATTGCAAGTATCGTCAACTTACTTACAGTCGCTGTGTTTGGAACGATTACGTTAAAACTATATGCAAACTACAAATTGAAACAAAATAAACAGTAAAAATACGAAATCCCGAAATTCACTTATAAGTGAATTTCGGGATTTTTGTTTTTAAGATAAAAATGTTGATATATCAACGAAAATCGGTGTTTTTATGTAAAAAAGGGGCTAAAAAAATTAAAAATAAGTTTTCTGAAAGAAATAAGAATAATTCCCGTTGTTGAACTTTTCGAATATAAATAACAGAGTTTCTATATAAAAAAGATTGTAACGATTAAACCAAATAGGGGAGTTCTATTCTTTTGAATTTTGAAAAGTACTGTAAGTGATAGATCATTATAAGTGTTGGTTTGACGCGAATTTTAGAAAAGTAGAATCGGTTTGACGCAATAATTTATGACTAAAAATATATATTTTTCAATGACGTTATTCACTATTTGAATAGCGTTTTTTTAGTGCAATTTTTTTTGAAAAAAAAGTAAAAAGTAGCATATATGTTACAGTAACAAATTTGTTACTTTTGGAAATTTAAATTACAACTATTTAATAGAGAAATATTTAGAATTTAATCCAATTTGACAGTTTTTACACCGAACTTTGCCAGAAAGTTCACTGTTCCCTCTTAATAAAGTGCCACAATAAAATGAGAAACTTCCACAATGTTCTGGAAAAAAGTTGGTTTAATATTTGTTTCCAATAAAAATATAATGAGATTGTGGAAATAGATGGAGGGGATACAGTGAATAAGAGACAATCGGATATACTGAATTGTTTAATTCATGAAGACATACTTTTAAAGAGATTATTTCTCTGAACAATATATATTTATCAATCAACAGATGACTTTAAAAAGTCGTCTGTTGATTTTTTATTTCCTTATTATATTTAATAAAACCTTTATTTAAAGGGAAATAAAGTTATTTAAAAAAGTTTGAAAAATTTTTAATTTAGGTATTTATTTTTTGATTCATATCTGATACAATGAATACATCAGATGAATTCACTGCAAAACATCACATCATTTCTAAAAGAAGAGATGATTTTATTTTTAAGCACTAATGTAAGCGAGTGCATAGAAAGTCATCTAACAAAATCATCTGCAGACTTTAGAAAATGATTATATTTTATGAAAGGAGAGCATATGGCTTTAACAGATGAAAGTCCATTCGTGGTATGCATCGACTCTGATGGCTGTGCAATGGACACAATGGATATTAAGCACATTCGATTCTTTGGACCGATAGCTGCAAAGTTCTTCGAGATTCAAAATCAAGAAGTCTACTTAAAAGAATGGAATCGTGTCAACTTATTCTCTGAAACGAGGGGAATTAATCGCTTCAAAGGATTGCTACTTAGTCTCGAGTTTGCTAAAGAACATGGCGAATCAATTGAAGACTTTACAGTATTTGCTAACTGGTGCAATCATACAACTTCTCTTTCGAATCAATCACTGGAAGAGGAGATTACAAAGCGTAATGATCCTGTTCTAGTGAAGGCGCTCGAGTGGAGCAAAGCTGTAAATCATGGCATTGAAACAGAACTTGTTGGCGAAGACAAACCTTTTGAAGGAGTGAAAAGTGCTTTAGAAGAAATTAGTAAAGTAGCACAGATTGCGATTGTTTCTTCTGCCAATAGCGAAGCGGTTAATAGCGAATGGAAACGTCATGGGTTAATGCCATTTGTTTCAGAATTCTTCGGACAAGAACGGGGAAGTAAAGCGGCAGCGATTAAAGAAATCAAGTCTCTCGGATTCGAAAAAGAGAAAATCTTAATGGTTGGAGATGCACCTGGAGATTTAGACGCTGCAAAAGTTAATGAAGTACATTTCTATCCAATTTTATTTGGAAAAGAAAAAGAGTCGTGGGAAACGTTAGTTGCAAAAATTCTTCCAGAATTTATCGGCGGACATTACAACGACATAGAGTATCAAGCAATTTATCATAATCATTTATCACAATTTAAGTCATAAAAAATAAGGAGTTATTAACATGGAAAACACAGGAATTCATAGAGCGAAAACGTGGCAAATGGCGTTATTTGCTTTAAATAATACATCAACAAACTTATGGCTAGTTCTATTGAACTTCGTTGCTTACTATTTAACAGGTTATGTTGGGGTAGCGGTAGTAATGGCTACTTCTGTAATGACATTCATGCGTATTTGGGACGCGGTTACAGACCCAATCGTTGGTTATATTGTAGACAAAACAGATGGAAAATTTGGTAAAAACCGTCCGTTTATGGCAGCTGGTAACATCGTGTTACTAATCACTACTTTCTTAATGTTCTTTACAACTCACCATTTACCAGAACAATATAGATTCATTTATTTCTTAGTGATTTATTTAATCTACATTATCGGTTATACCTTACAAACAGTAGTAACAAAATCAGCTCAAAGCTGTTTAACAAACGATCCTAAACAACGTCCAACATTTGGTATCTACGATGGTATCTATAACGCTACATTATTCGCATTAGTACCAGGGTTTGTTGCTCAACACTTAGTGCCAAAATATGGTGGCTTTACTGCTGAATTATTCCAAGAGTTATGGTTGTATATCGCTCCTGTAACATTTATCTTCACTTGGTTAGCAATCTTCGCGCTTAAAGATAAAGACCGTACAGAGTTCTTCGGTACTGGTGAACCTGTTAAAGTTACTTTCAGAGACTACTGGGATGTATTAAAAAATAACCGAGCTATCCAAATGCTAGTAGTATCTGCATCAACAGATAAATTAGCAGCTTTGGTTACTACTAATGCTACAGTATCGGTTATTATCTTTGGTATTATTTGTGGAAACTATAAATTACTTAATACATTTAACCAATATACATTAATTCCTAAGATTTTAATCATGATTCTTGGAGTTAAATTTATTGCACAAAAACTTGGACAAAGAAAAGCATTATTATTAGGTTCATGGGCTGGTATTATTCTTTATGGATTACTATTTGGGTTATTCTACGTAGCAGATCCTTCAACGTTCTCACTACCAGGAGCTGAAGGGTTCACAGGATTATCATTCTTCACAATTGCGTTCTTAACATTATTTATCTTAGCTCAAGGTGCGAATGGTTTAGCAGGGACAATGGTAATTCCTATGACAGCTGACTGTGCGGACTACGAAGTATATCGTTCAGGGCGTTACGTTCCTGGTTTGATGGGAACTTTATTCAGTGCAGTTGATAAAATTGTTTCTTCATTCGGTTCTGCATTTGTAGGTATCCTATGTGCGTCTATCGGTTTTACTGAACAATTACCTCAAGTCGATACACCATTAACACCAGAATTGAAATTTATCGGTTTAGTGATGTTCTGTGGATTCGTTATATTTGGATACATCTGTAACATTATCGCAATGAAATTCTACCCATTAAACAAAGAGAAAATGGAAGAAATTCAAAGTGAAATTGCTCGTATCAAAGCTGAAACATTAGCAAAACAAAAAGCATAATTAATCAACGCTCCGTAAGCTAAAGAGTTTACGGAGCTTCATTATAGGAGGAAGTAAAATGGCAAGATTAGTAGATTTATCAAAAAAACCTTACAACTTGAACCCGAATCAAATTGAATGGGTTGAGTCAACAATTAAAGGCATGACAGATGAAGAAAAAGTGGGACAATTATTTACAAACTTATTTTTCTTTGGAGGAGATGCTTTTAGTGGAAACAACTTAAGCAACAAAGAAATTCTTGAAAAATATCATATCGGTGGCGTCCGATATATGAACGGTAGTCCAGAAGATGTTCAGGGATTGATTAATAATCTTCAATCTCAAACAAAAATTCCATTATTAGTGGCTGCAAACTGCGATTCAGGTGGTGACGGTGCCGTTAAGGGCGGTACTTATATTTCTTCTGGTGCGCAATCCGAAGCAAGTCGTGACACATGGGTTCCTTATCATGCAGGACTTGTATCTGCTCGTGAAGAAACGGCTCTTGGTGTAAATGTTAACTTTGACCCATGTGTAGATATTTTACAAAACTGGAGAAATACAATCGTTAATACTCGTGCGTACGGTACAACTGCTGAAGATGTAATTAAATATACAAACGCATATGTAGAAGGATTAAAAGCGGAACGAGAAGTCGTTTGCTGTGTGAAGCACTTCCCTGGAGATGGAACTGAAGAACGTGACCAACACTTAATATTAGGTGTGAATGAACTTTCAGTAGAAGAGTGGGAAAATTCTTTTGGCAAAGTATATCGCAACCATATCGAAAATGGTGTTGAAATGATTATGGCTGGACATATTGCATTGCCTGAATATCAAAAAGCGCTTCGTCCAGGCCTTGAAGATAAAGATGTAATGCCAGCAACACTTGCTGAAGAATTAATTCAAGACTTGCTAAAAGAAAAATTAGACTTCAACGGAATGGTGATTACAGATGCCAGTCACATGTTAGGGATGACAAGTGCGATGCGTCGTGAGGATTATGTTCCAGGAGCTATTGCTGCAGGCTGTGACATGTTCTTGTTCTTCAACAATATGGAAGAAGACTTTAACTTCATGTTAAAAGGATATCACGATGGAGTCATTACTGAAGAACGTATGACGGATGCATTACGACGTATTTTAGGATTGAAAGCAAAATTAAATCTCCCTGAAAAACAAGCAAATGGTACATTGTTGAAAGATAAGAAAGAGTTAGAAGTCATTGGTTGCGCTGAACACCTAGAATGGCAAAAAGAAGCAGCTGACCGTGGAATTACTCTTGTTAAAGACACACAACAGAACTTACCAATTAATCCTGTAGATCATAAACGTGTACGCTTGTATTACTTAGATGGTGAAAAAGGTGGAATCATGGCTAATGATGATTCAGTTTTAAACCGTTTCGTAGATGAATTAACAAGTCGTGGATATAAAGTAACCGTTAATGATGGAAATAGTCGTATCAAAGGTCGTACACTAGAGTATAGAGATACAGTTGATTTAGCATTAGTAGTTGCAAATGTGATTGGGTATGGTGCACAAAATAATTACCGCATCCAATGGAAGACAGCAATGTCGAATGAGGTTCCTTGGTATGTACATGAAGCACCAACTGTATTTGTGTCTACAAACTTTACAACTCATTTACATGATGCAACAATGGTTAAAACATTTATTAATGCTTACCACGGTAATGAGAATACAGTTAAAGTTGTAATTGACAAACTTGAAGGGAAATCTGAATTCAAAGGAACTCCTAATGAGTTAGTGTGGACAGAAAAATGGCAAGCTAGATTATAGAAAGAGGGATGATACATGTTATATCCAGTTTTAAATGCAAAGAGAAAACGTTATTCGTTAGATGGAATTTGGAACTTTAAGCAAGGTGAATACGTTCCAGGGGTGGATGCGCGCCTTTCTGCTGAAGACTTAATGGTGGTACCAAGTTCATTTAATGATGTAGCAGTGGAATCTGAAAAAAGATATTTTATTGGAGATAACTGGTATGAGCGTACTTTTAGAGTACCTTCTTTCGAATCAGATGAAGAATTAGTGCTTCGTTTTGGTTCTGTAACACATCAAGCAAGAGTATATGTGAACGGTCAATTATTAGGAGAACATATCGGTGGTTTTACGCCATTTGAAGTTCGTATTCCTGAGGAATTGACAATTGAAAAAGAACTATTGATTAGTGTTTGTGCTAATAACATTTTAGATCATACTACTTTACCAGTCGGTAACTACTCTGAAGAATTATTGCCGGATGGTTCTGTGAAAAAGAAAGTTTCAGAAAACTTCGACTTCTTTAACTATGCAGGGATTCAACGTCCGGTTCAATTATTAGTCCTTCCTAAAGCGCGTATCGAAGATATTGTAGTAACTTACGATATTCATGGAAATGATGCGACTGTAAAGGTAGCGGTAGAGAATACTGCTAATGGAGGAAATGCAACAGTAACAATTTTAGACGAAAATGGTGAAGTTGTGGCAAAAGGTGAGGCAGGAGCTGAACTAGAAATTGCTAATGTTCGTCGCTGGGAAGTATTAGATGCGTATCTCTATACAGCAAAAGTTGAATTGTTTGCTGGAGAAGAATTAGTAGATGAATACGAAGAACTATTTGGAGTTCGTACCATTCGTGTTGAAAAAGGTCAATTCCTAGTAAATGACAAACCGGTATATTTCAAAGGGTTTGGAAAACATGAAGATAGTTATGTTAATGGTCGTGGTTTTAACGAAGCTGTAAACTTGATGGACTTGAATTTAATGAAAAACATGGGGGCAAATTCATACCGAACAGCCCACTATCCATATTCAGAAGAGATGATGCGTTTATCAGACCGTATGGGATTCTTAGTCATTGATGAAGTTCCAGCTGTTGGTTTATTTGCAAACTTTACGGCTGCTTTAAGCATGAATAGAGGGGAATCTAAACCGATTAAGACATGGGAATATTATGAAACCATGGAAAACCATAAACGTGCACTTAAGGAACTTGTTGCTCGTGATAAGAACCATGCGTGCGTAGTCTTATGGAGTGTAGCGAACGAGCCAGATGGTGCTGGAGAAGGTGCCGATAAATACTTCGAACCTTTAGTCAAATATGTGAAAGAGTTAGATCCGCAAAACCGTCCAACAACGGTAGTGAATATTATGATGGCAACTCCAGAACGTGATTTAATTTCACCATTGATTGATGTGCTTTGCTTAAATCGTTATTACGGTTGGTATGTCAACCATGGGGATATTGAAGGAGCACGCGAGGGTCTTCGTAAAGAGTTGCTTAAATGGCAAGAAAAATATCCAGATAAACCAATCATTATGACGGAGTACGGTGCAGATACATTACCTGGATATCATTCAAATTGGGATGTTCCGTATACTGAAGAGTATCAAGAACGATTCCATCAGATGAGTCATGAAGTATTTGATGAACTCCAAAACTTTGTAGGTGAACATGTTTGGAACTTTGCTGACTTTGAAACAAATAGTTATGCGTTAATTCGTATCCAAGGAAACCACAAAGGATTATTCACAAGGAATAGAAATCCAAAATCAATCGTTAAATTGTTTAGAAACCGTTGGAACGCTATTCCAAACTATCATTACAAAAAATAGTGAGTACTTTTCGAATGCTATTCTAATGGTTTGAGCTATAGTGTGAGAACTGTTAGAATAGGTTCGAAAAAGTGTCGAATGGGGAATAGAGATGAAAGAGAAAACAGTTTCTTTAGTGGAACAAACCGCAAATCGAATTATTGAATATTTTGAAAAGAATGATTTAAATGTTGGGGATAAGTTGCCAAATGAATATACATTGGCTCAAGACTTAGAAGTGGGACGCAGTACGTTACGTGAAGCAGTGAAAATGCTAGTTTCAAAAAATATATTGGAAGTTCGCCAGGGGTCAGGTACTTATATCACTAGTCTAACAGAGACAATCAAAGATCCTTTAGGTTTTGGTGAGATTGATAATCATATGAAACTAACTCAAGACTTGTTTGAGGTTCGTTTCTTAATCGAGCCACAAATGGCAAGCCTTGCAGCACAGCATATTACGGATGAAGAGGTAGCTGTTTTAGAAAGACTTGAAAAGGCATTGGAAAAAGAAATTCATTCAGAAGGAGATATCCATTTTAGATTGGATATTCAATTTCATAGTGCCATTGCGGAAGCTAGTAGAAATGTAGCGATGCAACAACTGATTCCAATTATTATTCAATCGATTAAATTATATAATGATTTCTTTACAAGTGAGCAGAGCAAAGCGAACACAATTCGTGCTCATAGAGAGATTGTAAAAGCGATAAAGAAACGCGATGCAGTCGGAGCTAGAGATGCAATGTTATTACACTTAGCGGATAATCGTCGTACCTTATCTTATAACTAAGTCATCTGACGAAAGTGATGCTTAAAAACAGAATATTGTCATTGACACTAAAAGTCATCTGATGTATCATAGAGATAACAGATGACTTTTATTTTTTTACTAGAAGGAGAAAAAGCTTATGTCAAGTGTATTAGATCAATTAAAACAAAACTATATTTTTGCAGTTATACGCGGGAAATCATCAGATGATGCAATTGAAATTTCAAAGCACTCAGTATTGGGTGGTATTAAAAATATTGAAGTAACTTATACAACACCTGATGCTTCAAAAGCTATTTCAGAATTAAAAGCATTCTATGCGAATGAAACAGAAGTAGTGATTGGTGCTGGAACGATTATGACAGTAGAATTAGCTAAAGAGGCGATTGCTGCAGGAGCAGAGTTTTTAGTAAGCCCTCATTATGATGCGCATATTCAAAAAGTCGCTCATGAAGCTCATATCGATTACTTCCCAGGATGTGCAACAACAACTGAAATCGTACAAGCGATGAATGGTGGAGCAAAAATTATTAAATTATTCCCTGGTGGAGTTTTAGGACCTTCATTTATTAAAGATATTCATGGTCCAATCCCAAGTGTGAATTTAATGCCTTCGGGTGGAGTTTCTCTTACAAATATTAAAGAGTGGAAAGAAAAAGGTGCGGTTGCTGTCGGTGTCGGAAGTGCGCTTGGAGCAAAAGTGGCAACTGAAGGCTATGAAAGTGTAACACGCATTGCTAAAGAATTCGTCTCTGCGTTGGAGGACTAATCATGACATTTAATCGAAAAAATTTTTTACTACAAAGTAAAGTGGCGGAAGATTTGTACCGATTGGTTGAAAAACTTCCAATTGAAGATTTCCACTGTCACTTATCACCTCAAGAAATTTTTGAGGATAACCCATTTGAAAATGCTGTACAAGTATGGCTGGGTGGTGATCATTATAAATGGCGTTTAATGCGTGCAAATGGCGTGAATGAACGTTTGATTACAGGAGATGCAACTCCTGAAGAAAAATTTGAAGCATGGGCCAAAACGTTGGCTAAAGCTTTTGGAAATCCTTTATATCACTGGAGCCATTTGGAACTAAAACAAGTTTTTGGCATTGATGAGTATGTCACTCCTGATAATTGGAAAATGATTTATGATCGTATGAATCAAACAATTGCAGAGGAAGAGTTGAGTCCAAGAAAATTGATTAAACGTGCAAATGTAGAATTTATTGGAACAACTGACCATCCTCTTGATTCGTTAGAATGGCATAAAAAGATTGCAGAAGATGCATCTTTTGACACAATTGTTGCACCAACATTCCGCCCTGACGAAGCCTTTGTGTCACATCCAAAATTTGCTAGCTTTGTGACTAGACTACAAGAAGTAACTAACGTAGAAGTTCGTTCGTTTGATAGCTTTGTGGAAGCTTTAGAACAACGTATCGAATTCTTTGTAGCAAACGGATGTAAAGCAAGTGATATTAGCTTTGGAGAAATCTTGTACAAGAGAGCTTCAAAAGAAGAATTAGATGCAATTTTTGCTAAAGTGATTCGTGGGGAAGTGCCTACTCTTGAAGAAATTCAACAATGGCAAACAGAAGTGTTTATTGCCTTATGTGGGTTATACAAGAAACACAATCTAGTGACACAAGTTCACTTTGGTGCAGTCCGAGATACAAACCGTAAGTACTTTGAAAAAATTGGTGTAGATGCAGGTTTTGACTCAACAGGAGATCAAACGCATCTAGCACTGGCTTTAAACCAATTATTAAATGCATTAGAAGAATCGAATCGTCTTCCAAAATGTATTTTCTATAACTTAAATCCTTCGTACAACGATATTTTGGCCAATACACTAGCCAACTTCCAAGCAAACGAAGAAGGGATTAAAGGTCGTTTACAATTTGGTGCAGCTTGGTGGTTCTCTGATACTGAAAAAGGAATGAGAGAACAAATGCTAGTCTTAGCGAACCAAAGTTTATTATGGAATTTTGTAGGCATGCTGACTGATTCAAGAAGCTTCTTATCGTATCAAAGACATGATTACTTCCGTCGTATTTTAGTGTCACTTGTGACTGAATGGATTGAAAGTGGTCGAATCCCTTATGACGAAAAATTAATTACAGAGTTCTTAGAAGCAATTTGTTATAAAAACGCTAAAGAATTTTTTGAATTGAACTAAAGGAGGAATAAAAATGGAAATGACATTCCGTTGGTATGGACATGATGATCAGGTAACTCTAGAGAATATTAGACAAATCCCTGGTATGAAAGGTATTGTAACAGCAATTTATGATGTGCCAGTTGGGGAAGTATGGAGTCGTGAACGTATTCGTCAATTAAAACAAGACGTTGAAGCTTCAGGATTAAAATTGTCTGTCATTGAAAGTGTTCCAGTTCATGAAGATATTAAACTTGGAAAACCAACAAGAGATCATTTGATTGATAACTATATTCAAACTATCAAAAACTTAGGAGCTGAAGGTGTTAACATTGTATGTTATAACTTCATGCCAGTATTTGACTGGACACGAACTGATTTAGCATATGATCTTCCAGATGGGTCTAATGCATTAATCTTCGATGAAGAAGTGGCTAAGAAAATGGACCCTGTAAAAGGGGAATTATCTCTGCCAGGTTGGGATTCAAGTTATACAAAAGATGAAATGAAAGCTATCATGGATGAGTATTCTAAAGTAGACGAAGAAAAACTTTGGGAACATTTAGAGTACTTCATTAAACGTGTTATTCCAGCAGCAGAAGAAGCTGGTGTGAAAATGGCAATCCATCCTGATGACCCACCTTATAGCATCTTTGGATTACCTCGTATCATTACTTGCAAAGAAAACCTTGTAAGATTTGTGGAATTATATGATAGCCCAAATAATGGGGTAACCGTTTGTGTAGGATCATATGCTTCTGATCCAAACAATGATGCTGTTGAAATGTTAAAAGAAATGTTGAAACGTAATCGTGTAAACTTTATGCATGCTCGTAACATTCGCTTAACAGGAAAAGGTAAATCATTTGAAGAATCAGCACACCCAACAGAATACGGTTCAATTGATATGTATGAAGTGGTTAAAGCTCTTCATGATGCAAATTGGGAAGGACCAATCCGTCCAGATCATGGCCGTATGATTTGGGGAGAAACAGGTCGCCCAGGATATGGATTATTTGACCGTGCTCTAGGAGCTACTTACCTTCATGGATTAGCTGAAGCAGTAGCAAAAAATGCAAAACAATAGGAGAAAACCCATGACACAATTTTTTGATTTTACAAATAAAGTCGTAGTAATTACAGGTGCCGGCGGAGTGATTTGCGGAGAACTCGCAAAGAACTTTGGTAAACAAGGTGCAAAGGTAGCTTTACTAGATTTAAATGAAGAAGCTGCACAAAAATTTGCAGATGAAATTATTGCTGAGGGCGGTATCGCAAAAGCATATAAAGCAAACGTACTTGAAAAAGAATCATTAGAAGCTGTTCGCGAAGCCGTGAATAATGATCTTGGTACAGTAGATGTTTTAGTAAACGGTGCTGGAGGAAATAACCCTCGTGCGACAACAGATAATGAATTTCATGAAGTAGGATTAAGTGCGGAGACAAAAACATTCTTTGACTTAGATAAAGCGGGAATTGAATTTGTATTCAACTTAAACTATTTAGGTACATTATTACCAACACAAGTCTTTGCACAAGATATGGTTGGAAAAGAAGGAGCGAACATCATCAATATTTCTAGTATGAATGCTTTCACTCCTTTAACAAAAATTCCAGCATACTCGGGGGCGAAAGCAGCCATTAGTAACTTTACTCAATGGTTAGCGGTTCACTTCTCTAAAGTGGGAATTCGTTGTAATGCAATTGCACCAGGATTCTTAGTGACAGCTCAAAATGAGCGATTACTATTTGATGAACATGGTAATCCAACTCCACGTGCGGATAAAATTTTACGTAATACACCAATGGGACGCTTTGGTGAATCAAATGAATTAGTAGGGGGAGTATTCTTCTTAGCTGATTCAACTCTTTCAAGCTTTGTAAATGGCGTTGTTTTACCAATTGATGGTGGTTTTGCAGCCTATTCTGGAGTATAATTTAAGAATATAAGAAGAATCGGAGTGAAAGCTTCGATTCTTTATCTATCATTGAAAAATTGGAGAAGAGATACAGAGATGAAAGTTATAACTCTTGGTGAAATTTTGTTAAGATTATCGACCGCAGATGATGTACGATTAAAGAGTGCAAAAGAGTTTAGAGTCTGCTATGGTGGAGCTGAAGCAAATGTAGGGATTTCCTTAGCGCACTTTGGCCATGATGTTTCTGTTGCAACGGTTCTACCACAAGATAATCCTTTAAACGATGCTGTAAGTTCAAGATTACGGATGAATGGAATCAATACGAATTTAGTAGCGACAGAATATGGAAGATTAGGAACATACTTTTTAGAACAGGGGAATGCAGGGCGTGCTACTCGTGTTACATATGATCGATTATATTCTAGTATTTCAGTGCTAGAAACCCTCTGCTGGGATTTGGATGAAATCTTTAAAGGTGTCGATTTATTGCATATCTCGGGGATTTTACCAGCACTTTCGAAAAAATGGCAAGAATGGACTGTTGAAGTCGTTCGTAAAGCAAAAGAATACGGATGTCGTGTCAGTTTTGATATGAACTATCGTAGTAAGTTATGGAGTTATGAGGAAGCTTATTCTTGTTTCCAACAAATCTTGTCATATGTGGATATTCTTTCTGCTGGTAGATTAGATGCGATTCATTTCTTGAAAGTAGTATCAGAAGACGAAGATATTTCACTAGAAGAGATTTACAAGCGAGTTCAAGCAAAATATCCAAATATTAAAGTGTTGTATTCAACAAAACGCAATGTATTTTCAACGAACCATAATGAATTACAAGGATTCTTTGTAGGTGAAGATGGAGTATTTGTAGAATCAAAACTCTATGATATTAATCCAATTATCGACCGAGTTGGTGGAGGCGATGCTTTCGCAGCTGGGATTTTAAACGGCGTTCTAAAAGGTTGGGACAGCCAACAAATAGTCGACTTTGGAACTGCAAGTTCTGTCTTAAAACATACCGTCTTTGGTGACTGGAACCCATTCAATGAAGAAGAAGTCTTTGAATTTATGAATCAAAAATCAGGACAGATTGTCCGTTAAATTTATTTAACAAATATTAGACGTCAGTGTTTATCTCTGTCGTCTTTTAATTTGGGCTTATCAAGCGCTAGGAAAACTGTTAAAATAGTGGAGAATAAGCAGTAGAAAGGAAAGCACCATGGTTAAAAATTATGTATGGCTCTTACAAGAAATTTGTGGAGTAAAATTATATATTTATCGTTCCAACGTCCAAAACGCTACGACCATTTATTTTTTAGATGGGGATCAATTTGAAGAAGCCTTCAATCATTGGATTACCAATCATCAAGCAGCGCTCAATTTTGTACTCATAGCTTCTAATAATAGAACAGCCGATTATACACCTTGGCCTCTCCAGGCGTCTGAAACCATGCCGATAGATTTCGGGGGAAAAGCGGAAGAACATCTTTCTTTTATCACGACGCATGTGATTCCATTTTGTGAGAGTGAATATGGTTTTGCTTCAAGCACAGAAAAGAGAGTTATGGGTGGTTATTCGCTAGGTGGATTATTCAGCCTGTATGCAGCGGTGAACACTGATTTTTTCGGAACTGTCCTTAGTTGTTCTTCTTCGCTTTGGTATCCGGGTTTTCTGGACTATTTAAAAGAACATCCCTTTAAAGCTGCTCATCCAAAATTGTACATGAGTGTGGGGGATCAAGAAGGAACGACTGCGAAGAATTTAACAGCAGACCAAACTCTAAATACGCTAGCATTAAAAGACTGGATTGAGTCGAAATTTCAAGCAGGTGATTTCCAGTTTACGTTGGAAGAGGGAAATCATGGAAATAATATCTCTAGACGTGTCGAACGTGCTGTTGAATGGGTAGAAGAGAATTGTAAATAATCAACAAAAAATCCACTGGTTGAACCAGTGGATTTTTTTCTAGCGGTGCCAAAGGGTCTCGAACCCCCGACCTAGCGTTTAGGAAACGCTTGCTCTATCCAACTGAGCTATGACACCCTGATACATTTATTGAACCACAGAACCCGCTATCTGTCCATACGAAGTTACATAATCTTAAATTAAATGAGCAGTAGCAATCTTCATCATAGCAGCAGATTTAAATAATAAAAATACAATATTTTTTGGTCTACTCAGAAGGTTTAGAGAAAACCGATTCTATGAAAGAAGATGGAGTCCCTTAGGATTCTATGGTAGGAGTAAGAGCGAGAGGTAACTGATGCGAATATGAGACTCTAGGAATTTATTCCGTAGAGACTCATTGAGGCTCAGTAGGTGAGAAACTTCGGCTCGAACCGGTACAGCTCTTATCCCTACCATGAAGATATCCCAAAGGGACGGAATCTAAAGTTTTTAATAGCAATGAATTTAATCTCAAAACCTTCGATTTAAGTATAAAAAAACCACCAAAGAAAATCTTTGGCAGTTTCGAGTTCATTTATTTAGTTTGCTGATTGACGGCGTGAAGATTGCCAATGCGAATACAGACGGAAAATCGAATCGACCGTAAAGATAGCGAGTGCAATCATCCCGGCGGTAATCATTGTTTGACCGAAGAAGAATTTTCCTTTTTCAACATCTCCTACAAAGAAGGCATATACGGTACGATACATGCCTGCACCAGGAACGAGTGGGAAAAATCCAGGGATAAAGAATACCGTTACGGGAGCTTTAAAATAGCGTGCTGCTAAGTGCGATAAAAATGCAATTGTAAGGCCGCTATAGTAAGTAGCTAGTTGTAATCCAGAGCTGTCCAAGAAGAAGAGATATAGAAACCAACCAATGCCTCCAATAATCGAAATATGAATGAGGAGTCGTTTTGGTGCTTCAAAAACAATACAACTGAAGTAGACAGCGATGAGAGCACTAATCACTTGATAAATCATAAGGGGTTTGCACCTCCTGCTAAGACGAGTCCCAAAGCAACAGCAATTGCGACGGAAAGAGCCGTCACAAACGCTTCAATTGCCCGAGCTGCTCCTGAGTTGTAGTCTCCGCGTAATGTATCGCGAATGGCATTTGTAATGGCGGTTCCAGGAACGGCCGGCATGATTAATCCTACAATGGAGATACCGATTCGAGCGTCCGGAACGAAATGTTTCTGAATCAAAATAATAATGACAATCGCTGGAATAATCGAGATGAGGTTCAACACGAATGTTCCTAATTTAAATTTCGGATCTAACTTATAAACAAATGGCATGATAATCGCTGCTACTGATGCAATGACGAGTTCAATTGGCGTTGCTCCAAATAGAGCAGCGTAGAACCCACACATCAGAATAAGGCCTAAGTCTTTTAACCACTGTGGATATTCGGATTCTTTTAAATCTTGTAATCGTTGATAAGCTGTATCGAGGTCAATTTCTTTTGTCACTAATTGACGAGAGATTGCGTTGACTTTATAAATACGGTTTAAGTTTGTGTCTCGATTTGGAACACGGCGGATTTCTGTAATAGAATCGATGCAGTCATCATCGAGCGTTGCAAAGATTCCAGTCGCCATTGCGAAGGCTTCGCAAGTTTCAAAGTTAGATGTGGAGAGAATATAGTTCATCGTTTCTTCCACGCGATACGATTCCGCATTGCATTCGAGCATGATTTGACCAGCAAGAATAGCGGTATCCATTAATTTTTTTGCATATGATCGCACAAAGCCTTCCTCCTTACTAAAATACTCTCTAAGTATAGCATACTAGCGGTGTTTTGCTAAGTAGAAATTTTTATGAAATGAAACTGTACTATTTTCATATTGCTTACAAATTAGTACAGCTGTTTTTTTGATGATTGTTTTAACATTGTACTGTTTTTTTAAAAGTATTTAGTGTATTATTAAGATAACAAATTTTTGGAGGGATATCCGTGGAATTATTTGAAGAATTATCACTTAAAGTGAAAGGGAAAGACGTTAAAATCGTATTTCCAGAAGGAGATGAACCAAGAATTATTGGTGCAGCTGTTCGTTTATTAGCAGATGGACTTTGCAAACCAATCTTACTTGGGAATGTAGACCAAATTAACGAAGTAGCAAATGCTCGTGGATTTAACATTTCTCATTTAGAAATTATCGATCCTGAAACTTATGCAGACGATAAATATGCAGAAATGGTAGCAAGCTTTGTAGCACGTCGTAACGGTAAAGTATCTGAAGAAGATGCTCAAAAATTATTACGTGACGTAACTTACTTCGGAACAATGATGGTATACATGGGCTTAGCAGACGGTTTAGTATCTGGTGCGGTTCACTCAACAGGGGACACTGTACGTCCAGCATTACAAATCATCAAAACAAAACCAGGTGTCTCTCGTACAAGTGGTGCGTTCATCATGATCAACAGCGACAAATCTAAGAAATACTTATTCTCAGACTGCGCAATCAACATCAACCCTAACGCACAAGAATTAGCTGAAATCGCAGTTGAATCTGCTAAAACAGCTGAATTATTCGGTATCGAACCAAACGTTGCAATGTTAAGTTTCTCCACAAAAGGTTCTGCTAAATCTGAAGAAGCATTAAAAGTAGCTGAAGCAACTAAAATAGCTCAAGAATTAGCTCCAAACTACAACATCGATGGAGAATTACAATTCGATGCTGCCTTCGTACCAAGCGTTGGTAAACAAAAAGCTCCAGACTCACCAGTAGCTGGACAAGCAACAGTATTCGTATTCCCAGAAATCCAATCAGGAAACATCGGATACAAAATTGCACAACGTTTCGGTAACTTCGAAGCAATCGGGCCAATCCTACAAGGATTAAACAAACCAATCTCTGACTTATCACGTGGATGTAACGAAGAAGACGTCTACAAATTAGCGATTATTACAGCTAACCAAGCATTGATGGAAAACTAGGGAGAAAGACAGAAGACAAAAAATGACTCGCAGTGCGAGTCATTTTTGCTTCGTCGTCTTTCCCCCTCAAGGCTTATTAGATGTTCTTGAATCACGAGTGATGAAAAGAACATCAATAAGCTACTGAGCGATGCGAGACTTCGCGATTTCTGCGATGGCGAACTCAACTACAAAAAAACGACTCCTAGTGAGTCGTTTTTCAATTTATATAGGCTGATTAGGTGCGAGAGGGACGAGTCCGGATATTCTGGGAAGCAAAACTTCTCAGTGCGAAGTTTTGGGCCTGCGATGGCAAAGTCAACCAAACTTTTGGAATTCTATTTTACTCAAAATTTTTATCATTATAACGTATACATTATAATGATTTATTTATTTTTGCTTTTAGAACATTGTAATATCAACGATTGTAGGACTTTTTTATTAAAGTAGAATAAAATTTTTTTGTGAGCAGATAAATTGCTTTAACGTTTAAGTGATGATAATCTAATGACAGTTCCAAGAGAGAAGACGTCACTTTCTTGGCTGAAAAAGATGAAAAGAGGATATGAATATGAAAAACATTTTATTTGTTGTAGGTAGCTTACGTAAAGGTAGCTTCAACCACCAAATGGCTGAAAAAGCGGAACGTATTTTAGAAGGAAAAGCAACAGTCACTTACTTAGATTACTCAAACCTTCCATTAATGAACCAAGACTTAGAAACTCCAGTATTACCTGAAGTACAAGCAGCAAGAGACGCATTCGGTAAAGCAGATGCTGTATGGATCTTCTCGCCAGCGTATAACTTCGCAATTCCTGGAACAGTGAAGAACTTATTAGACTGGATGAGCCGTGCGTTAGATTTATCAGATACACATGGACCATCTATTTTACAAGATAAAGTTGTAACTGTATCAGCAATGGCAAATGCAGGACATGAACCGTTATTTGCGGCTTATAACGCATTATTATCATTCATCCGTATGCAAGTAGTTGGTGATTTCACATCTGCTACAATTAATCCTGAAGCTTGGGGAACAGGCGTTGTTACATTAAGCGAAGAAGTAGTAGCAGGACTTGAAAAACAAGCAGAAGCATTATTAAATGCATAATGAAAACTAAAAACTTAACTTTGAAAAGCAGTCTCTTTCGAAAAGGGGCTGCTTTTTTGAACAATATACGAACAGACATTTGCCCTAGACCTTCTTGTTATGCTAAAATTGTTCTGATATAGACAAAAAAGGAGCATCATTCATGTATGAATATTTAAATGGAGAGTTAGCGCATATCTTACCAACAGCCATTGTTGTCGATGTGCATGGCGTAGGGTATCAAGTGGTCTTTGCCAACCCATACCGCCTACAAGATTCTCTAAAAAAACAAATTAAAGTATTAGTGCAACAAGTGGTTCGTGAAGATTCCATTACATTATATGGATTTATCTCAAGCGAAGAACGCGAATTATTCCAACGTTTAATTAGCGTTTCTGGTATTGGACCAAAGAGTGCGATGAGTATTTTAGCCAATGACGATACAGAAGGATTCGTGAATGCTGTAGAAAGTGGCAATGTCACTTATTTAACAAAATTCCCAGGTGTTGGTAAGAAAACAGCACAACAAATTATTTTGGACTTGAAAGGGAAGTTTGAAGCTGTCCCAGAAGAAACGACGAAAGCTGTTGTTTCAACAAACCAAGCAACACTGGAAGAAGCGAAAGAAGCCTTACTGGGCCTTGGTTATTCTGCAAAAGAAATTACGAAGATTTGGAAGTCGCTGGAAGCAGCTGCTCCAAGTACGACGCAAAAGGCATTAAAAGTAGCCTTTAAACTATTGATGAAATAATGGAGGATTATCGTGGAGGAAGAACGTTTTATTGACGGAAACCCGTTGGACGAAGGGGAAGTACAAGCCGAATTATCACTGCGCCCACAGACGTTGCAACAATATATCGGTCAACAAAAAGTAAAAGAAGAGCTTGCCGTCTATATTCAAGCGGCTCGCAGTCGTTCCGAAGCCTTGGATCACGTGTTACTATACGGACCTCCAGGACTTGGGAAGACGACACTTGCGATGGTGATTGCTAACGAATTAGAAGTCGGCATTAAGACGACAAGTGGACCAGCGATTGAACGTCCAGGAGACTTAGTGGCGCTTTTAAATGACTTACAAGCAGGGGATGTCTTATTTATCGACGAGATTCACCGTTTACCACGAGTTGTGGAAGAGATGCTGTATTCAGCGATGGAAGATTTCTTCGTGGATATCGTGGTCGGACAAGGACCAACTGCGCATCCGGTGCATTTCCCATTGCCGCCGTTTACGTTAATTGGTGCGACGACTCGTGCAGGGGCTCTTTCTGCACCGCTTCGTGACCGTTTCGGGATTGTGGAACATATGGAGTATTACGATGAGTCATCTCTAGCTGAGATTGTTAAACGAAGTGCGAATGTTTTTGATAGTGAAATTAAAGAGGAAGCCGCTCTTGAGATTGCGCTTCGTTCTCGTGGGACACCGCGTATTGCCAACCGTCTCTTGAAGCGTGTACGTGACTTTTCTCAAGTATACGAAGAAGGCATGATTTCAAAAGAAATTACGCAGCAAGCTCTAAAAGTCTTGCGAGTAGACGCTAAAGGGTTAGACCATATCGACCGTAAACTATTGACGGCAATGATTGATTTATATGATGGCGGTCCAGTTGGACTTGGAGCCATTGCGGCGAATATTTCAGAAGACGCCGAAACTATCGAAGATATGTATGAACCATATTTATTACAAATTGGATTTTTAAAACGTACATCACGCGGTCGTGTGGTGACGCCTGAAGGATATGCTCACTTAGGACGCTTATATCCCATGTCGTAAGGAAGGAAATAGAAATGAACTATACAACGAAAGATTTTGACTTCGATTTACCCGAAGAATTAATCGCTCAAACACCATTGAAAGACCGTACGTCTTCACGTTTATTAGTGGTGGATAAAACAACACATAGCATTGAAGATAAACATTTTTCTGATTTACTAGATGAATTAGAAGAAGGAGATACACTTGTTGTGAATAACACGCGTGTACTCCCAGCACGTCTTTATGGAACGAAAGAAGAAACAGGAGCTCATATTGAAGTCTTACTATTAACGAATACAGAAGGCGACAAGTGGGAAACACTTGTGAAACCTGCCAAACGTATAAAAGTTGGTAGTGTGGTTTCTTTTGGAGATGGTCGACTTAAAGCAACAGTTGTCGAAGAATTAGAACAAGGTGGACGTATCATCGAGTTTTCATACGAAGGAGTATTCCTAGAAGTTTTGGAATCTCTTGGTGAAATGCCATTGCCACCATATATCAAAGAACGTTTAGAAGATAAAGAACGTTACCAAACCGTTTATGCGAAAGAAAATGGATCTGCAGCAGCACCTACAGCTGGATTGCACTTTACGGAAGAATTAATGCAAAAAATCCGTGAGAAGGGCGTGAATATTGTTCCAGTTACATTACATGTTGGTCTTGGAACCTTTAGACCTGTTTCTGTGGATTCGCTAGAAGACCACAAGATGCATTCAGAGTATTATAATGTGTCAAAAGAAACTGCAGACATGATTGAAGCGACTAAAAAAGCTGGCAAACGTGTTATTGCCGTTGGTACGACTTCGATTCGTACGTTAGAAACAGTTGCCAGAGACAATGATGGGCATGTGGTGCCTGCGAGTGGTTGGACGGATATTTTTATCTCACCAGGGTATGAGTTCCGTGTGGTGGACGCGTTTGTAACGAACTTCCACTTGCCAAAATCAACGCTTGTTATGCTTGTCAGCGCGTATCTTGGACGTGAATTCACACTAGAAGCGTATCAGCACGCCATCGAAGAACGTTACCGCTTCTTTAGTTTTGGCGATGCAATGTTTGTGCATAAATAAAGGGAAAAGACCTTCGGTCTAACTACGAACCATAGGGATATCTTCATGGTAGAGATAATAGCTGTATCGGATTGAGCCTTGAGTCTCAATCCTACCGAGCTTCAAAGATTCTCTAGAAAATAAATTTTCAAGAGAATCTAATTCACATCGGTTACTAATCGCTATTACTTCTACCATAGAATCCCTATGGTTCTTCGTTTGCCCACGGTCTTTTGTGCAATTTATACATAAACATTTCTAAAGAGGGAACGTTCTTAGTGAGTGCTTTCTAGTGTGAATTTACAGGCGATGGAATTGGACTGTGCTGAGATTTGACCTCGGTCTTTTGTGCGATCTATACAGTAACCTTTCTAAATGAGTAATAACTGAAAATAATCGAAGCTAATTGAAAGAAAATTAGCTTCGATTAATTTTTTATAAAATATAAACCGAGAGAGAAAATTAGTGTTTGCCAAGCTACAGTTAATAGATATGTTGAGAATATACCAGTTAGGTTAAAAGAAACAAAGTAATGTTGTTGAAAGTATAGTATCAATTGTGTGAGCGTAGAAATAAACATGAACGAGAGTAGAATTTTTACGGTGGAAATTTGTTTATTAATGGAAATTAGTGGGAATAGTGGTAGTAAGTATATTCCACTCAAAATGAAATAAAGAATTATGAAGTTCGATTCTGAAATTAAACTATTATAATTATCAGGTTTAGGGGGATCCATTACTAAAGCTATAAACGATAATATTATCCAAAAAAAATGATATGCAACACAATAACTAACAAATTCTTTTATAGAGTTTAATTTTTTCATAGATATGTTCTCCTATCATATTTTTCAAAATAACTATACCGCTATCATCACTGAATAACCACTGTATTTAAGAAAAATTAATGATTCTCTTGAATATTCAGTTAATGTACGGGACTATGTGCTGACCAAAGAAAATAAGAGAGATAGAATTGCAACGTGCGAAAGTTGGTCTAACTTCGAAGCGCTAAAAATAAATAAAAAAACAGAAGTTAAGGTTCAACTCTTAACTTCTGTTTTCTTTTGATTTCATAAATACGTGTTGGATGATAAAGATAGCTGCGGTTACGAGCACTCCTACGATTACGGCGCTTTGTACGTTGTAAGGTGTTTGAGAAAGTGCACTTCCTAAATAATAAGTAACTTGGCTAAGTATCAATCCCCATATGATGGTAACAATATATTTCACGGACAACCCTTCTTTCATTTCCCATTATAGTACAAGCAAGATTCTTTTGACAATAGATGGGCCAAAAATCTTTCCAAATGGGAGCGTGAAAGGGGAAGATATGCTATAATAAGACGACTAATACGAGAGGAGGAGCCCTATGCCATTTACAACTTTACAAGTATTCAGTAGCTATTCATTACTCAAGAGTACGATTCGTTTAAATGAGTATGTAGAAACTGGAAAATTATTAGGTTATAAGCAACTTGCCTTAACGGATGATGGTGTATTGCATGGCGCAGTGGAATTTTACGAGCGCTGTATTCAAAATGGAATTCAACCGATTCTAGGATGTACATTCGAGGTTGCCTGGAAGAGTGATGCTTCTAGAAAAGAAATGCTTATCGTCTATGCAAAAGGCGCTAAGGGATACGAATCCCTCCTGAAACTTTCAACCCTTTATCAACAAGGGCTTACTTGGACACAGGAGATGACAGAGTGGATTGTCACTCATAGCGAAGACGTGAAAATCGTTCTTCCTCCAATGGACAGTGAGTGGGTTGCGGCGCATTCAAAGGGCAGACTTGAAGCAGTTCTTGGTGCGATGAAGGAAGAATTTCTTGGCGTTGAAATCGCCGTAGGGATTACTCGTGAAATGGTTGAACGCGGTGAGTTTGACACGATGCGTGAAGGGATTGAAGCTGCTGGTGTCATTCCAGTTGCCTTTAGTGTCTCTCGTTATTTAAATACAACTGACTATTTCCCATGGAAAGTATTACAAGCGATTCGACTAGGAGAAACTCTCTCGTTTACACAAGAAGATGCAACAGGGAGCGAATCCTTACCTGAAGCGACTTCGATGACGAAGCTGTTCCAAGCGGCAATAGGTGGAATCCTTCTTACGAACTTAGAACAATTTACAAAGGACTTAGTGGTGGAAATTCCTCTAAGAGATACGATGCTTCCTAAATTTCCAGTGCCAGGTGATAAGACGAGTGCACAGTTCCTTTATGAATTATGTGAAGCCGCGATGCTTGAGATGGGAGTAACGACACCTGTTTATGTAAATCGCCTTAAAGAAGAGTTAGCTGTGATTCATGAAATGGGATTTGATGATTACTTCCTTATCGTTTGGGATATTATGCGACACGCACGAGAAAAAGGCATTCAAACGGGTGCTGGTCGTGGATCTGCGGCAGGATCTCTTGTTGCGTACCTCTTGCATATTACAGGCGTTGATCCGATTCGCTATAACTTGCTATTTGAGCGTTTCTTAAACCGTGAACGTTATACGATGCCCGATATCGATTTGGACTTCCCAGATGATAAGCGTGAAGATATTTTAGCGTATATTGTTTCGAAATACGGGAACCAAAACGTAGCTCAGATTGTGACTTTTGGTACGCTTGGGGCGAAGCAAGTGATTCGTGATGTATGTAAAGTCTTTGGCGAAAACATCATTACGGTTCAGAAGTTTTCAAACAATATCGCTCAAGGGAAAGTGACGCTAGAGCAGACTTATAAAGAAAATAAGGCGTTTAGAGAACATGTGGAAAGTAGCGAACGCAATCGCAAGCTCTATCAAGTGGCGCAAGCTCTTGAAGGTCTTCCACGTCATTCATCTGTTCATGCGGCCGGAGTCGTGTTATCTCAAGACGCGTTGACGAAGACCGTTCCTTTAATGAAACGAGACAAAGGGTATTCGGCGTCACTGCAGGAAGCCGATTGGATGCTTACGCAATATGCCATGCAGGCTGTTGAAAAAGTGGGTCTTCTTAAGATGGACTTACTTGGGTTAAGTAACCTGACATTGCTTCATAAGGCGATTCAACAAACGCAAAAGATTACGAAAAAAGAATTAGATATTACGAAGATTCCTTTAGACGATGCGCGTACATTTGAGCTTTTCCAGAAGGCGCAAACAAATGGGATTTTCCAATTCGAGTCAGACGGGATTCGTCGCGTCTTGAAGGATATGCAACCAACAGCGTTCGAAGATTTAGTAGCAGTTCTTGCACTTTATCGTCCAGGTCCAATGGAGCAAATTCCTCACTTTATTAATCGTAAAAAGGGGACGGAAATTGTTCAGTATCCTCACACGTCGCTGCAAAAGATTCTTGAACCGACATACGGTATCTTGGTTTACCAAGAACAAGTTATGCAGGCGGCTAGTGAAATGGCTGGCTTTACTCTAGGAGAAGCCGATATTTTACGCCGTGCCATCGGGAAGAAGAATAGTGATGCGATTGCTGCACAAAAAGAAAAATTTGTGCACGGGGCACTTTCAAAAGGGTATAAACAAGAAGATGCCGAGACGGTATATGACTATATCGAAAAGTTTGCCAACTATGGATTTAACAAATCACACGCGGTCGCTTATGCGATGTTGTCTTATCAATTAGCTTACTTAAAAGCAAATTATCCAACAGCATTCTTTACGGCTTTATTCCAGAACGCGAGCGCGAAATCAGCGAAGTTGCAAGATTATCTTGTAGAGGCGCGCCAATTAGGAATTAAGATTTTGCCACCAAGTATCAATCGTAGTTTTGCAGACTTTGTGGCAGACGATAGTGGTGTTATTGTCGGACTCAATAACATTAAGGGGATTCGCCGAGACTTTGTAGAAAGTATCGTGAAGAATCGTTATGAATATGGACCGTTCAAAGGTTTCCAAGACTTTGCTTACCGAATGGGCGCTCAATATACGAAAGAACCGCTATTACTCGCGTTAATTAATGCAGGAGCTTTTGATGAATTTGGTGAAACAAGGGCAACGCTGAAGGCAAATGTGGATGCTGTAGCTAAGAGTGTGAAGTTCCACGGCTTGAATTTATCGCTAGAAGATGACTTAGAAGTGGCGTTCACTCATGTGGAAGAAGAACCACTCCTGCAACGAATTGAAGAAGAAATCGAGGTGCTTGGATTTTCAGTTTCTCCTCATCCTTCCTCAAAATATGATCCTCTTGTCAAGAGTGGATGGATTACTCCGATTCAAACCGTTTTTGAAGAAGTGTATATGCGATTTGTAGGGATGATTGTGGACATTCGTAAAATCTCGACTCGTAAAGGAGAGCAGATGGCGTATGTCACACTTCAAGATGCGTCTGGAATGATGGATGTTGTCGTCTTTCCGTCTACGCTTGCCGAAGTCTATCAACACCTTCAACAAAATACGATGGTTTTGGCGGAAGGCCGTGTGAAGAGAGGGCAAAAGGGACAGTGGCAATTGCAGTTGAATCGTATGTATCCGATGAGTTTTGCAGATAAATTGCTAGAAGACTCAGCAAAAAGATTGCAAATAGCAATTCGTCCAGAGAAACACACACCTGAAGTGTATGCCGAAATTAAGCAACTCGTCACGAAATTTAAAGGAGTGACACCTGTTGAATTATTCCTTGTGAATAGTAAAACGCTTGTAAAGAATTCTTTTGCAAACGGTGTAAACCTTGAATCTAAGCTAATCCCTAGTCTTATCGACATTTTAGATAAAGAATGTATAAAAATTGTAAAATGAAAAAGTTTATGAAAATGAAAGACATTTGTCTAAAAAAGTGATAAAATAACTACAAATGGGCTTGTTCCAGTAAAAATAAATCTAAGAGGTGAATCTTTGTGAAACGCATTGCTGTTTTAACAAGTGGAGGAGATGCTCCAGGGATGAATGCCGCTGTACGTGCAATTGTACGTAAGGGTATTTATGAAGGTTTTGAAGTCTACGGAATTAACTATGGTTTTGCCGGTTTAGTAGCTGGTGATATTCGTAAATTAAATCCGTCAGACGTGAGTGATTTAATTGGTCGTGGGGGTACATTCTTGTATTCTGCACGTTATCCAGAATTCGCAAACCGCGAAGGACAAGAAAAAGGAATCGAACAATTAAAGAAATTCGGTATTGAAGGTCTTGTTGTTATCGGTGGTGACGGAAGCTATCAAGGTGCTGTTGCCTTAACAAAACTTGGTTTCCCAACAGTTGGGGTTCCAGGAACAATTGATAATGATATTCCAGGTACGGAATATACAATTGGTTTTGATACTGCAATCAATACTGTATTAGAAGCGCTAGACCGTCTTCGTGATACTGCTACATCACACGTTCGTACGTTTATCGTAGAAGTTATGGGTCGTCGTGCTGGAGACATTGCACTTTGGACAGGGGTTGCCAGTGGTGCAGAACAAATTTTGATTCCAGAACAAGATTTCGATTTAGAAACTGTCGCTAAAGAAATCAAACAAGGACGCTTGAATGGTAAGAAACATACATTAATCGTTCTTGCAGAAGGCGTAATGTCTGGTGAGGAACTTGCTAAGAAACTACGTGAATACGATAGTGATTTCCACACTCGTGTTACAGTACTCGGACACGTACAACGTGGTGGATCTCCAAGTGCTCGTGACCGTGTTCTTGCAAGCCGTATGGGTGCTAAAGCAATCGATTTATTAAAAGAAGATATCGGTGGCGTGTGCGTCGGTGTTAAAGCTGAAAAAATTATCTATAGCGATATCGTTGAAACATTAGCAAACGGCAAACATTTACCTAACTTAGAGTTGTATCAACTAAATAAAGAAATTTCATTCTAAAAAACAAAAGGAGTCAAGGACAAAATGAAAAGAACTAAAATCGTATGTACAATTGGACCTGCCAGTGAAGCACCAGAAAAATTAGCAGCTTTAGCAGAAGCAGGAATGAACGTTGCACGTTTAAACTTCTCTCATGGTGACCATGCAGAACATTTAGAACGTATCAACGCAATCAAAAAAATCCGTAAAGAAACAGGCCGCGTTATCGCGATTCTTTTAGATACTAAAGGACCAGAAATCCGTACTCATGATATGGAAAATGGTGCGATTGAATTCCACACTGGTGACGTTGTTCGTATTTCAATGACTGAAGTGCTAGGAACAAAAGAAAAATTCTCTATCACTTACCCAGAATTAATCAACGATGTTAAACCTGGATCAATTATCTTAGTAGATGATGGTTTAGTAGGGTTAGCAGTTACTGAAGTGGACCACGCTAATGGCGAAATCGTCTGCGTAGTAAACAACAGTGGTGTTGTTAAAAACAAAAAAGGAATTAACGTTCCTGGCGTTAAAACAAAATTACCTGGTATTACTGAAAAAGACCGTGCAGATATTATCTTCGGTATTGAAAATGATATCGACTTTATCGCTGCAAGTTTCGTTCGTCGTGCTTCAGACGTTCAAGAAATTCGCGATTTATTAAAAGAACATAACGCAACTCACATCCAAATCATTCCAAAAATCGAAAACCAAGAAGGTATCGACAACATTGACGAAATCTTAGCGTTATCTGATGGTTTAATGGTTGCTCGTGGAGACATGGGTGTTGAAATCGCTGCGGAAGAAGTTCCAATCGTTCAAAAAATGTTAATCAAGAAATGTAATACATTAGGTAAACCAGTTATCACTGCTACTCAAATGTTAGATTCAATGCAACGTAACCCACGTCCAACACGTGCGGAAGTTGGTGACGTAGCGAACGCTATCTTCGATGGTACAGATGCAGTTATGTTATCTGGTGAATCTGCAGCAGGGGACTACCCAGTTGAAGCTGTTCGTACAATGGCTAACATCTGTGTTCGTACAGAACAAGAAATCCGTGTACGTGACAAATTCAAATTAAAAGCATTCGATGAAACTGATGTGGCAGAAGCAATCGGCCGTTCTGTAGCTCATACAGCTAAAAATTTAAAAGTGAAAACAATCGTTGCTGCAACTGAATCAGGACATACTCCAAAAATGATTTCTAAATTCCGTCCTGACGCAACAATCTTAGGTGTGACTTCTTCTGAACGTCAACAACGTGCAATGGCATTAATCTGGGGTGTTAAACCAGTAATCGTTGAACGCGCACAATCTACAGATGAAATGTTCGAAATCTGTATGCAAGCCGTTCGCGAAAACCACAATGCTCAAGAAGGCGATTTAGTGATCATCACTGCTGGTGTACCTTTAGGAATTAAAGGAACAACAAACATGATGAAAGTTGCTCGCGTATAATTCATTTAAATTATAATAAAAAGCTTGAACATACCGTAAAAAGTTGTTCAAGCTTTTTTGTGTTGTGAAGTCATTTCATAAAATAAAGAGAAATCGTTAGAAATACAAGGATATAAATGACTGTAAGCCCTATTTTGTGGTAAAATAAAAGGACAAATGTAGAAGAAGGAGGTTTGTTATGACAAGTGAATTATCGACCGTTGTTCAAGCCGTTATCACGGATGAAAATGAAAAGTACTTTTTCGTTCAAAAGAGTGGAGAAACATTCCGTCTAAAAAAAGACGACGCTACTGAATCACTAAAGATTGGTGATGTAGTAACGGGATTCTTATATGAGAATTCTTCGCGTAAAAAAGTCTTTACGCTCCGCATTCCTGAAGTAACAAATGAAAGTTATGGATGGGCAAGCGTGACACAAGTCAGAAAAGACTTAGGCGTATTCGTGGATATTGGTTTAGAAGATAAAGATATGGTAGTTTCATTGGATGAACTTCCAAGTATGAAAGAGTTATGGCCAAAGAAAAATAATCGTTTATATGTCACTTTAATTAAAGATAAAAAGGACCGCACATGGGCAACGATGGGAGACGGTCAAGCATTAAATGAAAAAGTTGTTCGTGGTCATAAAGGATTATTGAATAAAGATTTAACAGGAACAGTGACACAAGTAAAACTTGTGGGGACAACGATTTTCACACCAGAAGGGTATAAATTATTCTTGCATCCTTCAGAACGACTGTATGAACCAACGCTTGGGGAAGAAATTACAGTACGTGTTATCGGGCTACGCCCAGATGGTGTACTGAATGTTTCGATGCGTCCACGTGCGCACGAGGCCATTGGAGACGATGCAGAGATGATTGTAGCGATGCTGAAAAATCGTCCAACGCATACACTTCCTTATTGGGATAAAACAGATCCAAAAACAATTAAAGAGATTTTTGGAATTAGTAAAGGGCAATTCAAACGTGCCATTGGTAATTTATTAAAAGCAAAACGAATTACACAAGAAGAAGGATTTATCCATCTGATTGAAGAATAATGAGTGGAGGCGAGTCGCTTGTCATCTATTTCTATTGAAGGGATTCAAAAGAAATTACAAGAAGAAGGTTTTAAACTGACCCTGCAAAGACAGGCAACGGTTGAAATCCTTCTAGAACATCTGAATGAGCTCTTAACGGCTGAAGAGATTTACATGTACGTGAAGCAGAAGTATCCAGACATTGGACTAGCTACGGTGTATCGAACATTGGAGATTTTAACCGACTTAGGAATCATTTCTAGGAATCTGTTTGATGATGGCATTGGTCGTTATCATCTAAAACAAACCGTTAATCGTCATTTTGCGCATCATCTTTTATGTGTGAAATGCGGACAGATTCAAGAAGTCGAAGAGGATTTACTCGTTGATGTTGAACAAAAAGTATTAGAGCAATTCCAGTTTCAAGTGCTCGATCATCGTCTAACGTTCCACGGAATTTGCAAAAATTGCCAGCAAAAGGAAGGGTAGAAGATGAAAGAAATACACTACTTCCTGGATAGCATTGCCGTTCAAGGGCTATCCGATAATACCGTTAAAAGTTATAAACGGGACTTGGAGAAGTTTTCTCAGTTTTTAGAAGAACAGAAGGTGACACGTCTTCAAGATGTGGATCATACAACGATGGTACTGTTTCTTCAGAAATTGAAAAAAGATGAATATGCAGTAAGCTCAACAAGCCGCATGATTAGCTGCTTGAAGAAGTTTTTCCAGTTTCTCGTACAAGAACGAATGGTAGAAAAAGACCCAACGCAACAAATTCATCCGCCAAAACCGAAGAAGCAGTTGCCAAAAGCGCTCAGTATCGATGAAGTGAACCGGTTGCTTGAGGTACCAGATACCTCGACGGTTCTAGGCTTAAGAGATAAAGCAATGCTCGAACTCTTGTATGCAACTGGGATGCGTGTGAGCGAACTGATTAGCATTGAACTCAGTGATTTGCATTTGGAACTTGGATTCCTACAAACAATTGGGAAAGGGAATAAACAACGCATTATCCCAATCGGTCAAGAAGCAACCAACTGGATTCAAAACTATTTAGAGTATGCACGGCCTGCTTTAGAAGACGAGAAGAAGTTATCGAATGTCTTGTTCTTGAATCACAGAGGTGGACCGTTTACGCGTCAAGGTTTCTGGAAGAATTTAAAGAAAATTGTTCAGACGGCCATGATTACAAAGGAAGTGAGCCCCCATACATTGCGCCATTCCTTTGCAACACATATTTTAGAAGCGGGTGCCGACCTTCGAATCGTGCAGGAATTACTTGGGCATTCGGATATTAGTACGACACAAATTTATACACATATTACAAACGAACGAATGAAGGAAATTTACAAACAAGCACATCCTCGTTCGTAATAAAGAAAATGGAGATGGAAACTATGAAATTTAAAAGAATACATGTCATTGTAATGGACTCTGTAGGGATTGGAGAAGCACCAGATGCTGCAAAATTTGATGATGCAGGTTCACATACTCTAGGTCATATTTCTGAAACTGTGGGCTTAAATGTGCCAAATATGCAACGTTATGGTTTAGGAAATATCGCACCTTTAAAAACAGTTCCACCAGTAGAACATCCAGAAGGAAGCTATACTAAACTGGAAGAAGTTTCTGTTGGTAAAGATACAATGACAGGTCACTGGGAATTAATGGGATTAAATATTAAAACTCCTTTCCGAGTATTCCCTGATGGTTTCCCACAAGAATTATTAGACCGTATTTCTGAGTTCTCAGGACGAGGAATTGTATGTAACTTACCATACAGTGGAACTGCTGTTATTGATGACTACGGTAAACACCAAATGGAAACAGGCGATTTAATCATTTATACTTCTGCTGACCCTGTAATGCAAATTGCAGCTCACGAAGAGATTATTCCGCTAGAAGAGTTATACCGTATTTGCGAATACGCTCGTGAAATTACAAAAGACGATCCGTATATGATTGGTCGTATCATTGCTCGTCCATATGTGGGTGAACCAGGCAACTTCCAAAGAACTTCAAACCGTCATGACTATGCGTTAAGTCCATTTGGCGAAACAACATTAGACTTCTTGAAGAAAGATGGATTTGATGTGATTGCAATTGGTAAGATTAACGATATCTTCAACGGACAAGGAATTACTGAATTCGTTCGTACAAAAGACAATATGGATGGCGTGGATAAATTAGTGGAAGTATTGAAGAAAGATTTCACTGGTATGAGTTTCTTAAACTTAGTAGACTTCGATGCGGTTTATGGACACCGTCGTAATACAAAAGGATACGGAGAAGCGCTTGAAGCATTTGATGCTCGTATTCCAGAAATCGTTGAAAACATGCAAGAAGATGATTTATTAATTATCACAGCTGACCACGGAAACGACCCAACATTCAAAGGGACAGACCACACTCGTGAGTACATTCCAGTGTTAGCCATCAGCAAATCATTGAAACACCCAACTCACTTACCAGAAGGCCACTTCAGTGATATCGCAGAAACAATCAGTGAAAACTTTGGTGTAGCATCAACTGGAAACGGAACAAGCTTCTTAAAAGAATTAAACTAATATAGAAAGAGGGAACAACATGAGCAAATACGAACAATTAGTTGAAACAAAAGCGTTTTTACAAGAAAAAGGTATTGGTCACATTGATTTCGGAATGATTTTAGGATCAGGTCTTGGTGAACTTGCTGGAGAAGTGAAGAACCCATTAATCTTTGACTACAAAGATATTCCAAACTTCCCAGTTTCTACAGTTGTCGGTCATGCTGGCCGTCTTGTATATGGTGAATTAGAAGGGAAACAAGTTCTAATCATGGACGGACGTTTCCACTACTATGAAGGTTACGATATGGAAACAGTAACGTTCCCAATTCGTTTAATGAAATTATTAGATGTTGAAACGATTATTGTGACAAACTCAGCTGGTGGTGCAAACCCAACATTTGAACCAGGGGACTTAATGATTATTACAGACCAAATTAACTACACTGGTACAAACCCACTCATCGGACCTAACGATGACCGCTTTGGACCTCGTTTTCCAGATATGAGCCATGCATACCATGAATACGGACAAGAAGTGGTTCGTAAAGCTGCGAAAGAATTAAACATCAATATTAAAGAAGGAGTATACATGGGATACTCTGGACCAACTTATGAAACACCAGCAGAAATCCGCTTCACACAAGCTATCGGTGGGGATGCTGTAGGAATGTCAACAGTTCCTGAAGTTATCGTAGCAAACCACGCTGGTATCAAAGTGATTGGTATTTCATGTATCACAAACTTAGCTGCAGGAATGCAAGCAAACTTAAACCACGAAGAAGTGGTAGAAACAACACAACGCGTTAAAGAAGTGTTCAAATCATTGGTTCGTAAAGTTTTAGTTTTATATTAAGAGACGAACCTCTAGGAGGAATGAATTTGTTAGTACCTTATTCAGCAACGAATAAAAAAATTGTGATGGGATTACTTTCTTACATCCCTGAATTCAAGGACTTTAAACGATTGCAAGAGGAAATTGAAGAAATCGCTACAAATCCATCGATTAAATGCTGGCTTTTTAAAGAAAGCGACAGTGAGAATTTTATCGGATTGATTGGTGGAGAAAGCACAACAGACACGATTGTCATTAAATACTTATCGGTGTCACCTTCGTTTCGTGGGGAAAATATTACATTCCAAATGTTAGAAGATTTAGCAAAGATGGAAGATAAAGTATTGAGTGGAACAATTGAGACGAGTGTGATTCTCGCAAAATGGAATAAACATCGTGTAAGTGAGGAACCATGGAAGATTTAACAATTAAAGTAGCTGAATACGAAGGACCGATGGACGTCCTCTTGCATCTGATTCGTGAGATGAAAATCGATATTTACGATATTCCGATGAATGAATTAACGAAGCAATATTTGAACTTCATTCATTCCATGAAAACTTTGGAGTTGGAAGTGGCAGCCGAGTATTTAGTAATGGCATCAACATTATTAGAAATCAAAGCAAGATTGCTTCTTCCAAAACCAAAATTGGAAGAGTTGGATGAAGACGGGGAGCCAATCGTGGAAGACCCTCGTGATCAGTTAGTGCAACAACTATTGGAATATCAACAAATTAAAGAAAATGCTAAAAAGCTTGAGGAGCTCTCTTTCCTAAGGGGATTACACTTCGGGAAAGAGGCGAGTGACTTATCTTCGATGCAAGAGATTATTCCATTAAAAGAAGGAGAAGTGACGACTCAAGATTTATGGAATGCGTTAAAGAAATTAGCGCGTAAGAATATTGCGAAGATGCCGCTGAAGGCCAATATTCAACATGAAACGCATACGGTTGAAGAATTAATGGATTCGATTATTTCAAAAATCGAGCATACAGATAAGAAACAAGTTCCGTTCGAGGAATGTTTCCCAGCGTTCAACAGGCATGCGATTACAACGACGTTCTTAGCGATGTTACAGCTCGTTCGGGAACATCGTGTCCGTTTTATTCAAAGTTCTCCATACGAGGATATTTTGATTGAGAAAAGACAAGAAAAGGAGAAACAGAGTGACTAATTACATTTCAGTATTAGAAGGCTTACTATTTGTTGCTGGAGATGATGGGATTACATTAGAAGAAGCAAGCTATATTTTAGAACTCGAAAGAAGTGCAGTTCGTCAGTTACTAGATGAATTAAAGAAACGCTTAGAGGACGAAAATAGTGGACTAGAACTTCTTCTCACAGCTTCTCATTATAAGCTTGTGACAAAGGCAAGTTTAAAATCATATATCGAAAAATATGCGGTTTCTCCATATTCTTCTCAATTGTCTCAAGCTTCTCTAGAAACGTTGGCGATTATCGCGTATAAGCAACCTGTCACACGTGTGGATATCGAGTCGATTCGTGGCGTTCAAAGCAGTGGTTCGATTCAAAAACTATTGCTAAGAGATTTAATTGAAGAGGCTGGAAGATTAGAGACTCCAGGACGTCCAAAATTGTATAAGACAACAGCTTATTTTATGGATTACTTTGGATTAGAATCGCTGGATGCATTACCAGATGCTTCCGATTTATTCGATTTAGATTCTGAAGAAGCTAATCAATTATTTAGAGATAATCATGATTTGTTTGAAGAGCTGGAAATGCTCTCTAAAGAACATCATGAAGTAGAAGAAGAGAAAGAGTAGGTTTTTTTGTGGAAAGATTACAAAAAGTAATGGCGCACGCTGGTGTGGCATCCCGCAGAAAATGTGAGGCATTTATTCAAGAAGGCCGTGTGAAGGTCAATGGTGAAGTCGTAAGAGAACTCGGCTTTAAAGTAGGTGCCAATGATAAAATTGAGGTAGATGGTATTCCGATTTATAAAGAAGAACCTGTGTACTTCATGTTTTATAAACCAAAAGGCGTGCTTTCAAGTGCAAGTGACGATAAAGGAAGAACCGTTGTGACGGACTATTTTAAAGATGTGGAACAACGCGTGTATCCAGTGGGACGTTTGGACTACGATACAACAGGACTTCTTTTGTTAACGAATGATGGTGAGTTTTCAAACTTAATGACGCATCCAAAGCATCACGTAGAGAAGAAATATATCGCCAAAGTTAAAGGAATTCCAACACCAAGACAAATGCGTCAATTGGAACGTGGAATTGTCTTAGATGGCAAGAAAACGTCAAATGCTAGAGCTCAAATTTTATCAGTGGATACAGATAAAGGAACAGGGATTGTCGCTTTAACGATTCACGAAGGATGGAATCATCAAGTGAAGCGTATGTTTGAAGCAGTTGAGTTACCTGTTATGAAATTAAAACGTGAAGAGTTTGGATTTTTAACGTTGGAAAACTTACGCCCTGGAGATTATCGTGAATTGCGCTCGTTCGAAGTACAGAAACTAAGAAAGCTCGCTTTAGACGAAAAATAGATTTCTATTAGGGAGTCATACAAAAAGAAAAACGGACTCATACTGTTGTGGGTCCGTTTTGTTTATTTAGTCTTCATTAAATGGGCTATTTTTTCGTTTAATGGCACCAGTTGGACAAGCTGTATAAGCATCTTTGAACTTTTCTAGCGTATCTTCTGGTAGTGGAACTGTTCCGGTATTGTTGTCTTGTTTTACAAAGGCAATGCCTTCAGCATCGTACTCGAAGATCTCAGGAGCACGTAGTTGACAGATGCCACATGCGATGCAAGACTCGCAATCAACTTTTGTATAAATTTTTGAAAGAGAGGATTTTTTATCCATGAGTCAGTACTCCTTTTATCAAATTTGGATATTACATGCGATCAAGTCGTATGGTGTGGTTCCGTTAAATCGATTATATCGTATTTTAACGGGAAATCGTACCATGTCGACTTTAATTGGCGTGACAGAAGATAAAACTGAAGTGTTTTTTGCTAGTTTACCTCATTTAAAAGAAGAGTACTTTCATCAATTAGTAGATGGATTCTTCCGTGAAGGAATAGTTAGCGAAAATGAATCGGGCATAGTGCTACTGAAAGAAATTCCAGAATTTTCGCTTGTGACAAACGGAAGCCATCCTGTCAATTACTTGATGCATCCATATTCGTTTGTGCAATTACGAGATGTGACAAGACTCTGGATTGAATGGATTAGTTATCACTGCTACGAAGAAACAAACTATCGTCCTCTTATTCAAAATGTGTGGTTACAGCAATTATTTAAACGATGGTATAAAGAAGAAAAAGAGAACATTACGTCCGTTTGGTTTAGTAGTGTTGTTGAAGAGTTCAAGGTTTGGGCGGATAAACAAGATGAATCTGTGAAAGGACATTGGGTAGGGCTTTTTAATGGAGCTAAGTCGACAGCGGCTCTAGAAGACGAGCTCGTTTCGTTATGGGAATTTACCATAGTTGAAGACTGTGAACCTCTCTCAAGATTAGTCTTAATGAAATGGGTGAGTGATGTCTTTGAGGAACCTGAAAATTCTCCAATCACTTATGGATGGTTTTCTAAAATGTTTGAATGGATTTCTCATGAAACGAGTTCCGTTCAAGAAACAGTTCGTCTATTTGAAAAAGGATTAAAACGAACGGAGATTGCACGTCTACGTAAACTCAAAGAGAGCACGATTAATGATCATCTCTTAAAGCATTTATTACTTACAAAAGATGCATTTTATAAACGTGTAGAAGAAACGAAGGCTGCCGTGGCGTACAAAGAACTTTTCGAAAACGAGCAGTATCCAAAGTATAAAGAGGCTAAAGACCAGTTTGAAGCAGAAGGGAAAAAACTGGATTTCTTCTTATTCAGATACTATCAAATCAAGGCCTTAAAGGAGCGTGAATGATATGGATCCAATATTGAATCGATTCGGATATGACGAGTTCAGGGAAGGGCAACAGGAAGTCATCACGTCTCTTGAGGAAGGGCATGATGCGATTGCGATTTTACCAACAGGAAATGGGAAATCATTTATTTATCAATATATTGGTGTCAAAGAAAAGTGTAGAGTCGTTATTGTGTCTCCTCTAATTGCATTAATGGCCGATCAAGTTGCTAGTTTAAAACAGCTAGGAATTCATAGAGCGGTGGCCATTACGTCTCTTATGTCAGAGTCTGAGAAGAATTATATTTTAAGTACGTTAAATGAGTATCAATTTATTTTCGTTTCACCGGAGATGCTACAAGCACCAAGATTCTTTAAGCAATTATCAAAACTTGAAATTGGATTACTTGTTGTCGATGAGGCGCATTGTATTTCACAGTGGGGATATGATTTTAGAAGTGATTACCTATTTATTGGTAAGATGAGAAAGAGTTTAGGAAATCCAAGAACATTAGCGTTAACGGCAACGGCGACAACTCAAGTCATTCATGATATTTACACTTTTTTAGGATTAAATAAAGAGGATACGACTTATTTCCAAGGGCATGCTTTCTTGAAGAATCGTGAAATTGATGTTATTTCGGTTGAAGGACTTCGCAGTAAGATGCTTACTGAATTGTTGAAGCGTGTGGAATATCCTTGTATCGTGTATGCCTCAACAATTAAAGAGATTGAAGGGTTAAAAGAATCGCTCCAAGAGGAAGGATTTACAAAAATTGATACCTTTCACTCTAAGAGACATAGTAGTGATCGACAAACCATCCAGCAGAAATTCTTTAGAGTCGAACTCAATATCTTATTAGCGACAAGTGCTTTTGGAATGGGAATTAATCAGTCGAATATTCGTACAATTATTCATTACCAACTTCCTCAAACGCTTGAAGATTATGTGCAACAAATCGGTCGTGCGGGTAGAGACCTGCAGTTTAGTCGTTGTATCGCTTTTGTTCATCCAGACGATTTTTCCGAAATGGGACGTAAAATTGAACGGTCGTATGAAGCAGGTGACGAGGAAGAAACGGAGCTTCATCAAAATATTAAAGAGATTGCGAATGCATTTCGTTGGAATAATGATCAAAAGAATGAATTTATCAAGATGCAGCGGGGGCGTAAATTAAAGCAAGTGGGGCAAATTGAAGAGTTTGCGACTACGAGTCAGTGTAAAGAACAGTACTTAGCACAGTTCTTCGGAGAAAATCGGAAAGAGCCGTGTGGAAAGTGTAGCAGTTGCAGGCATCTTGATTTATTTTTACTGGATGTAACAGAAAATTGGAATGAAGAAGAAAATAGCAAAAACACCTTCGAGGAAAGCTTTAAGAAATTATTTAATCTATGATTAAATAGAGTGATTTTTTGAGAAATTATGCTACAATAGTACTAAAGTAAAAGTTTGCCCTGAGTGTAAGAATATGCTATATTGTGTAGTGAATTGACTGAGGATAGCATTGGGTCAAATTAGGAGGATTTTTGAATGAGCGATAACTTTAATAACAATGAAGATTTAAATCAAACAGAAGAACAACCATGGGAAAGAAAATTTGGAGAAGATGAGAATTTAAAGAATCGTCAATTCTCTCGTAGTGCTAGAAACTCAGGTGGGAAAGCAGTAGCACCATTATCAAATGTGTTATTATTTGTGTTCCTTATTGTAATTGTTGCACCAGTATTATTTATGATGTGGTTCTCAATTAGCAATAATAGTAACCAAGTAAAACCAAGAACAGCTGACGATGTAATGTTAACGAAGACTGTTGAAACAACAACAGCTACTCCGGAAACAACAGCAGCTACAACTAAACAAGAAGCTACTACTACAGCTAACGAAGCTACAACAACAGCTCCTCGTCAAGCTGAAACAACTCAACAAACACCAACAACTCAAGCGCAACAAAATGGTAACTATGGAACATACACTGTTAAAGCTGGGGATACTTTATACCGTATCGCAGTAAACCATGGTATGGACGTCGCGACATTAAAACAAATTAATGGTCTTACAGGAGATAACATTGCTCCAGGAACAACATTAAAAGTTGCACAATAATACAGAACTATATTAGCGGAAGTCTGAGACGCAAGACGTTTCAGGCTTTCTTTTTGAGAAGGAGAGAGAATATGCAAGTTGCTATTGATGGACCAGCTTCGTCTGGGAAAAGTACAATTTCAAAATTGATTGCCAAAGAAACTGGTTTTCTTTATCTAGATACTGGTGCGATGTATCGTGCTACAACATTGGCATTTTTAAGAAATAATATTTCAGTAGATGATGCGTCAGCAATCGATGAATTGCTCGAAAACTTAGTCATCAGTTTTAAAAATACTGAAGATGGCCAACTCGTTTTCTTAAACGGGGAAGACGTGACTCGTGAGATTCGTGATCTTGAAGTGACACGAAATGTATCGGAAGTTTCCGCGATTAAAGCAGTTCGTGTAAAACTTGTGAAGATGCAACAAGAGATTGCTGAGAACCATTCCATCATTATGGATGGTCGCGATATTGGTACAGTAGTGCTTCCAAATGCTGAATTGAAGATTTTCTTAGTTGCGTCTGTAAAAGAACGTGCGCTTCGTCGATTCAGAGAAAACCAAGAAAAGGGCATTGAATTATCCCTTGAAAAATTGGAAGAAGAGATTGCTCACCGTGACTTCTTAGATAGTACTCGTAAAGAGTCTCCTTTGAAAAAAGCGTATGATGCAATTGAAATCGATACAACAAGCCTATCAATTCAAGAAGTCGTTTCTAAAATTACGAATCTTATCCAAGAAAAGTTAACGAATTAACCAGATTTTACACAAAAACACTAGAATTCGTTTTCATTTAGTGGTATGATTGTAAGTGGATAAAAAGTTTTATTTTGCACAAAAATCAAACTTGATGTTCGCATGAATTGTCGCGCTTAGGAGGAAGTCACATGTCAGAATTACAAACAATGCAAGATGCGCTAGATATCGTTAAAGATATTCAAATCGGAGATTTAGTACAAGGTGAAGTATTAACTCTACAAGATAAACAAGCCATCGTCGGAATTATCGGTGGAGGAGTTGAAGGAGTTATTCCTTTCAATGAATTATCTACATCACCAGTTGAACGTGTAGAAGACGTTTTAGCTGTAGGAGATGTTGTTGATTTAGTAGTCATCAAACAAATCAAAGATAAAGAAAATGGAAGTTTCTTACTTTCTAAAAAACGTGTAGATGCACGTAAAGTTTGGGAAGAAATTCAAGCTAAATTCGATAACAAAGAAATCATCGAAGCTCCAGTTGTGGATGCAGTTAAAGGTGGTTTAGTAGTGGATGCAGGAGTTCGTGCTTTCGTGCCAGCTTCAATGGTATCAGATCACTATGTTGATAACTTAGCTCAATTCAAAGGCCAAACATTAGCTTTTGAAATCGTTGAAATCGAACCAAGCGAAAATCGTTTAATCTTATCACGTAAAAACTTAGTTGCAGCTGAAAAAGCAGCTAAGCGTGCAGCTGTATTTGAAGCAATTCAAGAAGGTTCTGTAGTGACTGGTAAAGTGGCTCGATTAACAAACTTCGGTGCGTTTATCGACTTAGGTGGTGTGGATGGTTTAGTTCACATCTCACAAATCTCTCACGAGCACGTTGCGAAAGCAAGCGACAAATTAAAAGTTGGCGAAGAAGTTCAAGCAAAAGTAATCTCAGTAGATCCAGAAAGCGGACGTGTATCATTATCAATCAAAGATACATTAGCAGGACCATGGGATAACATTGAAGAACGTGCAGCAGTTGGTTCTGTATTAGATGGTTTAGTAAAACGTCTAACTACATTTGGAGCATTCGTTGAATTATTCCCTGGAGTAGAAGGATTAGTTCACATCTCTCAAATCGCTCACCAACATATCGCAACACCACACGAAGTTCTTAAAGAAGGTCAAGAAGTTCAAGTGAAAGTCCTTGAAGTTCATCCAGAACAACAACGTATTTCTTTAAGTATTAAAGCTTTACAAGAAGCTCCAAAACCTGAAAAAGAAGAAGTTGAAGAAGTGGTTGAAGAAACTTACGAATTACCTGAAGAAGATGTTTCGTTCTCTTTAGCAGATCGTTTAGGTGATCAACTTTCTGAATTAAAAGTTGAAGAATAACATTCAAATAAAAGTTAAGTGGAAATAGTCTGGACTGGTTCCAGACTATTTTTATGATAGAATTAGAGAAAAAGGAGGAATAGTATGTCAACACCAGTTATTGCCGTTGTAGGAAGACCAAATGTCGGAAAATCTACAATTTTTAACCGTATTGTCGGAGAACGTATCTCTATCGTAGAAGATATTGCCGGAGTCACTCGTGACCGTATCTATTCTGAAGGTGAGTGGCTAGGTCACTCATTTAATATTATCGATACAGGTGGAATTGATATTACGGATGAACCGTTTATGTCAAACATCCGTATGCAAGCAGAGATTGCGATGGAAGAAGCAGATGTGATTATCTTCCTTACAAGTGTGAAAGAGGGCGTGACAACGACTGACGAACACATTGCAAAATTACTCTATCGTACAAACAAACCAGTTTTACTAGCTGTTAATAAAGTCGACAATCCTGAATTGCGTTCAGAAATTTTTGATTTCTATGCATTAGGATTCGGTGAACCATTCCCAATCTCAGGAAGTCACGGACTAGGTCTTGGAGACTTATTAGACGCAGCTGTTAAAGCTTTCCCTGAAGATAAAGGAGACGAAGAGGATAAAGACATCATTAAGTTTAGTTTTATCGGCCGTCCAAACGTAGGGAAATCAAGTTTAGTGAACGCGATGCTTGGAGAAGAACGAGTGATTGTATCGAATGTTGCCGGAACAACTCGTGATGCCATCGATACGACATTCGAAGATGAAGAAGGTACTGTCTTCAAGATGATTGATACTGCCGGTATTCGTAAGAAAGGTCGTGTCTTCGAATCAACTGAAAAATATAGTGTACTTCGCGCCTTAAGAGCGATTGAACGAAGCGACATTGTTTGTGTGGTCTTGAATGCTGAAGAAGGTATTCAAGAACAAGATAAGAAGATTGCGGGATACGCTCATGAAGCCGGTAAAGGTGTCGTTATTTTAGTGAATAAATGGGATACGCTTGAAAAAGATAATTCAACGTATAAAGAGTTTGAGGATAAGATTCGTCAAGAATTCCTATACTTATCATATGCTCCGATTATTTTTGTATCTGCAAAGACAAAACAACGTCTTTCAAAAATCCCACCAATTCTAAAAGAGATTCATGAAGTTCGTTCACGTCGTATTTCATCATCAGTCTTAAACGATGTATTAATGGATGCGATCGCGATGAACCCAACTCCAACGGATAAAGGGAACCGCTTGAAGATTTACTATATGACGCAAGTGGCGATTCAACCACCAACATTTGTCACCTTTGTAAATGACGTTGAATTGATGCATTTCTCATATGAACGATTCTTAGAAAATCGAATTCGCTCAGCATTTGGATTCGAAGGAACACCAATTCATATGATTACGCGTCAAAGAAAGTAAAAAAATTCATAGCAAGCTTATAAAACAGAATATAAAACGTTGAAACTATTGAGGTTGAATGGTATAATTTAGAGGAAATCAAAACTAATTTTCGATTTCCAGATAAGTTGGACCACTCAACGAACTCTGATAGAAATTCTTATTTGACGGAGGTGAAACTAAAATGGCTAACAAAGCAGAATTAGTAGATCGCGTTGCTAAAAAAACGCAATTAACAAAGAAAGATGTTTCAGCAACAGTTGAAGCGTTATTCGAAACAATTCAAGAAGCTTTAAAAGCAGGTGAAAAAGTTCAAGTTATCGGATTTGGTAACTTCGAAGTTCGCGAACGCGCTGCTCGTAAAGGACGTAACCCTCAAACAGGTAAAGAAATCAAAATCAAAGCTTCTAAAGTTCCAGCATTCAAAGCTGGTAAAGCTCTTAAAGATGCAGTTAAAAAATAATTCCGATGAATTATTTTTCATAGCATGAAGTTTTAATTGGTGTTATATTAGAGTTAACTCTATATAACACCTTCTTTTTTTGGTGTAAAACTTCAATAGATACATTATACTACTCGCAGTTCATCTGCAAAAGGAGACATTATGACACAAGTAATCGAAGCGATTGAACAAGCCTTACAAGAACAAGATATTGATAAAGTCTATGAACACTACCATCGTTTTTTTGACAATTTTAACCCAGAAAAAGACCTTCAAGAAATGGCAGATTTAGCGACTTATTCTGTATCAATTGGATTCTACGAAGAAGCCAAACGTGCCTTGTTACGACTCACCGAAGTGGAACCAGACGAAGCGATTTGGACGATTTTATTAGCCGAGATTTTAGTGGCTGAAGGAGAAACAGATCAAGCGTTATCGATTCTGTACGATATTCCTGAAACAGATCCAGACTACCCAAGTGTGTTAGTGGTTCAATCGGAAGCGTACCGTGAAGAGGGAGATTTCGACTTAGCAGAGAAGAAACTCTTAAAGGCGAAAGACTTGGAACCAGACGAAGCGATTATTGATTTTTACCTTGGAACTTTATTATTTGAAGCGGGAAGTTTCGAACGTAGCGCATTTTTCTTGGAGCGTTTCTTAAAACAAAATCCAGCAGAAACTGGGGAAGAAGAGCGTGCGCAAGAATTGTACGTTGAAGCCACTTTAAGAATGGGCGATAAAGAGCCATTAGAGCAATTTATTGGCGAAGAAAGCATTGACGGCCTCTCAAGTGATTTATTGTTCCAGATGGCCTCATCTGAGTCCATTGAGGGCAACTATGAGAAAGCTCTCGAGTACTATATGGAACTTTTAGAACGTGAACCTGAAAATAGTGAAGTGACACTAAATGTGATTCAATGTCTTTTAATCTTGAAACGAGACGAAGAAGCAAAAGACTATGCGAAAAAATGGATTGCTTTCGATGAATTGAACGATGAAGCACACCGTATTCTTGGCCAAATCAAAATCGCAACAGGGAATCCAAAAGTTGGATTACAAGAATTAAAAGAAGCGGTGAACATTAACAGCGATTCTTTACTTAATGTGACAAGTTATGTTGAAGCTTTAAACGATGAAGAAGAATATGAGGAAAGTATTGCATTCCTTGAAAGCTTAGAAACCAAAGAAGATGCAGTGATTCTTTACTTGTTTGCGAAAACGTATGAAGCAATGGAAGAGTACAACGAGGCATTTACGAACTATCAAAAAGCCTATGAAGCCGGGGAAAGTTCTGTTGAATTCTTAGAAGATTATATCCGCTTTATGATTGAAGAAGGACGTAAAGATTTAGCAGCACCAGCCTTACAAGAAGCATTGAAGGTAGATCCGTTTAATCCTGAATTTATCCGTTATACATTTATTTTTGAAGAGTAGGAGGGATACTTTGTTTAACCCAAGTTTAGAAACGAAGAAGAAATTTATTTCGTGGTTCATTTCAAATCATTCTTTGAAAAGAAGAGAGTCATTGTGGATTCTGAACTACTTGTTAAACCATGAGTTATTGTTGAAACAAATTCATTTCGTGGAGCATGTGGAAGCTACTCCAAAAGGAATGCTATTTTCAACGATTAAACCTGCTCAAGAATCTTTCCTCTTTTATAAAGAAGGAACCAAATTTGATAATCCAGAAGTAGCCTTTCATGATATGCGTCTTCATTGGAAAGAAGATTGCTATGTGGAATTAGATTTTCCAAACGCTTATAAAAGTATGGTGAGTTTTGCCGTATTAGAGAAAAATCCTTACTATATCTCTGAAGTCGAAGAGATGGAAGTAGTAGAGGATGAATTAGATAGTATTCAAAAAGAAGTGTTGATTTCGCAATTAAAATCAGAAATCAATGACGCTTTAGAATCAATGGAGTCTCAGCGTTTTATGGAGCTAACAAATCGATTAAAGGAGTTAGAAGATGAGTGATTTTAAACGAACAGTTGATATACAATCGGTACCGCTTTTCGTTAGTGCACTCCCTGTTCTTCAAACGTTAAAAGAAGCTGGACACGAAGCTGTTTTTGTGGGTGGTTCAGTCCGTGATTTGGTTCTTGGAAAAGAGATTTCTGATGTGGATATTGCAACGAGTGCAACCCCTGAAGAAGTGAAGAGTCTCTTTTCTCATACGGTAGATGTGGGAATCGAACATGGGACCGTTCTTGTACTCCATCATCATGATAGCTATGAGGTGACAACATTTCGTACGGAAGGAACGTACCAGGACTTTAGACATCCGGATTCCGTAACCTTTGTCAGAAGTCTGGAAGAGGACTTGATGCGTCGTGATTTTACGATTAATGCACTTGCTGTAAACGACAAAGAAGAAATTGTCGATTATTTTGGTGGGATTGAAGACTTAGAGAGAGAAATCATTCGCTGTGTTGGAAATCCTATGGAACGCTTTAATGAAGATGCCTTACGGATGATGCGTGCAGTCAGGTTTGCAGGGCAATTAGGATTTTCGATAGAATCTGATACGTTTAATGCAATTCGAACTTTAAAAACCAACCTAGAGCGAGTAGCGGTGGAACGTATGAAAGTTGAGTTTGAGAAGATGATACTGAGTCCACATCGCGCTCTTGCCTTTAAAGCGTTTGTAGAGAGTGAGTTATACCATTCTTGTCCTGACTTTAAAGAGGCCAAAGAGACACTCTTAAAATTAGGAGAATTCCCGTTAGAAAAAATGACGATTACTCAGGCGTGGATCTTATTTGCGTACTATGAACGATTAAGTATTCCACAGTTAAGAAAAGTACTGAAAAATTGGAAATCATCGAATGACCAAATTTCTACTATATTAACAGGCTATCAAACATTGCTTGCTCGTCTTGAAAAAGAGTGGGATGCATTTCTCGCTTATGAATGTCCAGAAGATTTGGCTGTCGAAGTAGAACAGTTGTTACCAGGAATTGGCCACAGTGAACAATTAGTAGAGTTAGATAAAGTGTATCAACAATTACCGATTCGTTCGATGAAAGACATTCAAATTGATGGGTTTGGAGTAAAAGAAGCACTTGGCTTAGAGAAGATGGGGCCTATTATTGGCGAAGTCTTACAAGCTCTTCAAACAGAGATTTTATCTGGTAGTTTAGCCAATGAAAATACTGAGTTAGTTTCATGGATTAGAAATAATTTCAATGAAAGTAAATAAAGTTTCATTGAAATGAAAAACAATTTATTGAAAGCCATTTAATTTAATATAATTCTTGAATGAAAGGCGTTTCAATGGTATTATCATTTTGTAAGCAATAATTTATTTTAAGGAGTGACCCTATATGAAAAAGGTTATGTCAGGTTTACGTTTTGTATTTAGAAATGGAGAAACATGGACGATTAATCGCCGTTTGATTGGTGACTTATGGATTAAAAAAGTTACAACATCATTTGGACGTATTAACGGTGGCGAATTCCAAGAAATTCACCCATGTGAATCATTACGTATCGAAATCTTCCCTGAAGCAGACCACGTTATGTCAGAAGACATCAACTTAGGTGGTTTAGAACTAGGAATGTTCGAACGCGTTAAAAAATATAGCGATATCGAATTAATGGATATTTTATATGTTGATGGAAATCATCCAAAATCAGATGTAATTGTTGACAAAGATCGTGTTTATTTCCCATACAGCCCAGTAGATGAAGATGGAAATGACAACAAATACCAAAGTTCAGCAATTGGTTCACACGGTAACTTATTCATCGTGATTGACCCAGAAAAATCTGTGGAAGATATCTACCCAGAAATTTAATTGCCAATTGAACCTAGGACATTTGTCCTAGGTTTTTTATTTAGTTCAAATTATTAATTTTATTATATAAGAAGTCTAGTTCTTTTCATGATTTCAAGGTATAATAAACGTATCACAAGTTAAAGGAGAAAGTGTATGAAAGTTTGTTTTATTGCAGCTGAAGCAGCTCCCTTTGTTAAAGTAGGAGGGTTAGGAGACGTTATTGGTTCTCTTCCAAAAGCCCTTCGTGAATTAGGCGTAGATGCACGTGTTATTTTACCTTTGTATTCTAGTATTGACCGCGAACGTTTTGGCTTAAAATACAAAGCATACCAATTTGTTGATTTAGGTTGGAGACATTCGTATTGTGGAATTTTCGAGACTGAAGTGGACGGAGTTCCTTGCTATTTTGTAGATAATGAACAATATTTTAATCGTGACAGTATTTATGGACAAGCAGATGATGGAGAACGTTTTGCTTTCTTCTCAAAAGCAGCTCTTGAAATCTTACCAGCTCTTGATTTTAAACCAGATGTTGTGAATGTAAACGACTGGCATACAGCACTTTCTGTCATTTACTTAGACGTGTTGAAGAGTCGTGAAGCAGAATTCTATAAAGATATGAAGAGTGTGCTTTCGATTCATAATATCGAATTCCAAGGTCGATTCAACCCATATGAAATGGGAAATCTATTTGGTTTAGAAAATAAATATTTTGATGCTCTCATTTACAATGGTGACGTGAACTTACTTAAAGGTGCGATTCAATTGGCGGACCGCGTTAATACAGTAAGTGAAACATATGCTCGTGAAATCTTGGATCCTTATTTCTCATATGGACTCGACAAGATTTTAACTGTTGAACAAGGAAAATTAAGAGGAATCTTAAACGGAATTGATGTAGATAAATTCAATCCAAAAACAGATCCAATGATTCCTGTAAATTACGACTTAAAAACATTTGAAGATAAGGTTCAAAATAAATTAGCATTCCAAAAAGAAATGGACTTAGAAGTGAATGCCGATATTCCTTTAATTGGAATGGTAACACGACTTACTCATCAAAAAGGAATTGACTTAATTTTACAAGCAAGCGAAGAAATTCTTAAAACAGGCGCACAATTAGTCATTCTAGGGACAGGAGATGCTCATTATGAGAGTGCCTTACGTTCACTAGAACATTACAGACATGATCGTGTACGCAGCATTTTATTATTCTCTAATGAAATGTCTGCAAAAATCTATGCGGCAAGTGATTTATTCTTAATGCCTTCTAAGACAGAGCCTTGTGGATTGTCACAACTCATCTCAATGCGCTATGGTACAGTTCCTGTTGTTCACCGTGTTGGTGGATTACGTGATACGGTTATTCCATTTACAGGAGTAGAAGGAAATGGGTTCACGTTCGAAAGCTTCCAATCTGGCGATATGATGGATGCGATTTACCGCGCTGTGACATGTTTCTACCAATCACCTGATGAATGGAAACAAATTATTAAGAACAATTTACAAAAAGACGTAAGCTGGGAACAGTCCGCTAAGAAATACTTGGATCTTTACCATGAAGTAGTATAAAAAAAGGAGGCTCTTAAATGGTCGAAAAAAGTTTAACAAGTCGTGTAGAAACTTCATTAAAGAACCAATTTGGTGTAACCATCTCAAACGCAAGTAAACGACAAGTGTACGAAGCGATGATGAGATCTGTTCGTGATATTTTAATGGAAAAGAAATTCAGCTATGAACAAACATTAAAACAAACTCGTCAAAAACGTGCGTACTATATGTCAATGGAATTTCTAGTAGGACGTACACTTTGCAATAACTTGTTCAATTTAGGTATTGAAAAGGAAGCAAAAGAGTTCTTGAGCGAAAACAATTTTTCACTCGATGAAATTTACAATATGGAACCAGATCCAGGTTTAGGAAATGGTGGCCTAGGACGTCTTGCGGCTTGTTACTTAGATGCCTTAACAAGTAATGAATATCCAGTTACAGGATTCTCAATTCTTTACGAATATGGTATTTTCAAACAAGTGATTACAAACGGTTGGCAACAAGAATTCCCAGATCAATGGTTGGATCTTGGAAAATATGGCTTAGTGTACCGTAATGACGAAGAAGTTGAAGTGCGTTTTGGTGGAGAATTAGAGCAAGTCATGACTGAAACTGGCTTAAAAGTGAACCACAAAAACTATACTTCGATTCAAGCGGAACCATATGATTTATTAATCTCTGGTTATGATGCTTCAGCTGTAAACACATTACGTTTATGGGAAGCAAAGGTAAAAACTGGTTTCAATATGAAACTGTTCGAACGCGGCGAATATTCTAAATCATCCGAAGCAGAAGCGATTGCGTCTTCAATTTCTAAATTATTATATCCGGCCGATGTCACAAACGAAGGTAAAGAGTTACGTATTAAACAACAATACTTCTTCATCAGTGCGTCATTACAACAATTAGTGAAGAACCATTACCGTGAATTTGGTACATTAGAAAATTTCTCTGAACACGTAGCGCTTCACATTAATGATACTCACCCTGCGATGGGCGTTGCTGAATTAATGCGTTTATTAGTGGACGAGTATGGCTACGGATGGGATAAAGCGTGGGATATCACGACGAAGACATTTGCGTATACAAACCACACGATTATGGCAGAAGCATTGGAAAAATGGCCAGTATCTTTATTCCAACCAATTCTTCCACGTATTTACTCAATTATTGAGGAAATTAATAGACGTTTCTGCTTATGGGTCATGGAACAAGGAAAACAATATACATTACGTGATACAGCGATTATTTATGACGACATGATTAAGATGGCAAATCTTTCTATCGTGGGTAGTCATTATGTAAACGGGGTATCAAAATTGCATAGTGATATTCTTGTTCGTGATACATTTAAAGCCTTCAACGATTTATATCCAGGAAAATTCGGAAATGTGACAAACGGGATTGCGCACCGCCGTTGGTTAGGTCAAGCAAACACAGAACTTGCTACTTACTTAGAAAATTTAATCGGAGATGACTTTATTAAAGACCTCTCTGGCATTTCTAAATTGAATGCCTATAAAGATGATGAGAAAGTGCTAAAAGACTTACAAGCCATTAAGTTAACGAAGAAAGAGCAACTAGCGACTTACATTAAAGAAACGCTTGCGATTTCAGTAAATCCTCATTCAATCTTTGACGTTCAAGTGAAGAGATTACATGAATATAAACGCCAATTATTAAATGCGTTACATATCGTATATCTTTACCATGAAATTAAATACAATGGATTACGACCAACTCCACGTACATTTATTTTCGCTGCGAAAGCTTCTTCAGGCTACCAAATGGCGAAAAACATTATTAAATTCATCCACTCAATTTCTCAAATGATTGAAAGTGATGAATTAGTACGTGAGTACATTAAAGTGGTATTCATTCCAGACTACAAAGTGACTCTAGCAGAAATCATCTTGCCAGCTGCTGATGTGAGTGAACAAATCTCTCAAGCGGGTAAAGAGGCGAGTGGTACTGGTAACATGAAGCTGATGTTAAACGGTGCAGTAACTCTTGGGACAATGGACGGAGCTAACGTGGAAATCTACGAAGCTGTTGGAGAAGACAATATTGTTATCTTCGGTTTAGAAACAGAAGAAGTAGATGCGTTATATGCAAAAGGCTATAAACCTTGGGAATACTATAATAATTCACCTAAGATTAAGACAGTTCTTGATTTCATTCGTACAATGACGGTTGGTGGTATGAACTTCAACTTCATCGTGGATTACTTATTAACTCAAGATCACTATATGTGTCTTGCCGACTTTGATAGCTATGTTGAAGCGCAAGAACGTATTGAAAAGGACTATAATGATTCATCTAAATGGATGAAGATGAGCCTTGCCAATATTGCAAATGCAGGTATCTTCTCAGCTGACCGTTCAGTTAAAGAATATGCAAAAGACATTTGGCACATCAAACCTGTTCAAGGTTAAACCAATAAAAAAAGAGATTCTCACCAGTGAGGCACGCCTCACAGTGAGAATCTTTTTTTATGGATTAAATTTGATAAGCGGCAAAGCCAAATGCAGGAACAAGAAGTCCGTTTGGATGGTTTCTTATTTGGTGACTTGCAAAAATTTGTTTTCCATGAAGGCCTTCAATGAACACAGTATGTGCATTCATATTGACTGCACATAGGAGAGATTCGCGTTGATATACAAGGCAACCATTGCTTTCATATACAACAGAAAAGTCTCCCTTGAAGTCTTCTTTGTTTTCTGTTCTAAAAGCTGTTAATGCTTTATAATGCTCGAAGATTTCTTCGTTAATTTCTTTCTTGCTGAATGTCTTTCGGTTATACGGATCGCGGAATCCTTGCATCCCAATTTCTTCTCCGTAATAAATCGAAGGAACACCTGGTAGAGTAAATTGGATAAAGCTTGCAATCTTTAGTTTTTGAATCGCATCTTCAAGTTCAGTTCCAGTTAATTCAAGTGTTGGGCGCTCATGAAGTGGAACAGCTTCCGTATCACCAAAGCCAATTTTTGTAATAATACGTTCGGTATCGTGACTATCGAGCAAGTTCATTAGAACGTCTAGAGCAGGTTTTGGATAATGATCAATGATTTCTTCGATGGCATATCGTAATGCATGTGCATTTTTTGTATGAACGAATTGAATGATGGCATCTTTCCAAGGGTAGTTCATGACACTATCGAGTTGTTTTCCTAAGAAATAACGGCGACGATGGTCATAAGCAAATTTCGTAGTCGCATCTTCCCAAACTTCACCAATAATGAGGGCATTGGGGTCTATTTGTTTAACCGTTACTCGTAATGCGTCTAAGAACTCGTCAGGAAATTCATCCGCAACGTCTAAACGCCATCCACCAATACCAAGATGTTGCCAGAAGGGTAAGACACCAGTTTTTGGATCATTAATAAATTTCATATAGGAAGGGTTCAATTTATTCACCGTTGGAAGGTTTGTAAATCCCCACCAAGAGTGATACGTATCTGGAAACTCCATAAAGCTAAACCAAGGATAGTATGGAGACTCAGTTGAGTTATAGGCACCAATGCTATCATAATGACCTTGTTTGTTGAAATAAATACTGTCATCTCCAGTATGACTAAAAACACCGTCTAGAATAATTTCGATTCCATTTTTTCTGAATTTCGCACATAGTTGTTTAAAGTCTTCATTTGTTCCTAAATATGGATCCACATTGAAATAATCCGCAGTGGAGTAGCGGTGGTTGTCTGGGCTCTCCATAATTGGATTTAAGTAAATACAATTTATATTTAAGGCTTTGAAGTGTTCGAGTTCTTCTTCGATTCCTTTTAAATTCCCAAGATAGAAATCCTGAGCTTTGTAATTTTCATGTGTGATACTTGATTGAGGCAATTCGTCCCAGTCATCGTGACGGTAACGAATTTCTTCGTTAGCAGCTTTTTTAGCTTTATATTTCTCACTTTTCTTGAATCGGTCAGGGAAGATTTGATACATAATCCCGCCTTTAAACCATTCTGGAGTCGTAAATTGTTCTTCGTAAACCGTTAATTGCCAGCTGTTAATCTCATGATAGTTGAGAACAGGAACTGCTTGGAATTCATGGTTGCTAAGGAAGTAAGTACCGATTTCAGAACGAACTTCAAAGTAGTAGAAATATAGTCCTGAATGCAATGGTGAAATTTCAAATGAATATAAAGTTGCATCTGCTTCAATCGTAGAACGACTTGGATGATAGATGCTTGTTGTTTGCGTTAAATCTTCTTTTAAAACTAATTGGATAGAAGAGAGGTGAGTCTCTTTCGTAACTTTAACTTGAATAAAAATAGTCTGGTTATCCGTCACTGCGCCTGAAGGATATTTATTTTTTAGTGAGTGATAGGAAATCATAATAGGCCCCTTTTTTTTGTAAATCTATGTTCATTGTAATACAAAGTGGTAAAAAGTGATACCAAAACGGCATGAAAAGTACAGAGAATTAAACAAAAATTTTCAAGAAAATTCATGAAACCCACTGTGAAAATTTAAGAAATATGTTATAATTTAAACAAGAGAAATGTTTCAAAATCAACCTTCTCTAATTTTTTATTCCAACTGTGAAAACGCTTATTTTATTTTTGTGAGCGAATGCGTAAAGGAGTGATGGCTTAGTGCAACAACTAGCAGAATATTTATTTCATGAAGGAAGGAATTTTCATAGTTATGATTTCCTTGGCAGCTTCTTAGGTGATAACGAATGTACATTCCGCGTATGGGCTCCTAATGCAAAAGAAGTTTATGTAACGGGGGATTTCTGTGAATGGAGACCAACCGATTACAAAATGGAGCGTATCAATCAAAATGGGATTTATGAAATCACAATTCCAAATGTAAAAGAGTACGATGCATATAAATATGTGATTGTTCCACATCATGGAGATTGGTTATGGAAAGCAGATCCATATGCACGCCATGCGGAAACAAGACCGAAAACAGCATCTAAAGTATACGATTTTCCTGAATTCCAATGGTCAGACGAAAAGTGGATGAAACAAAGAACCGTCCCTTATCAACTACCGTTAAACATTTATGAAGTTGAACTAGGCTCCTTTAAGAAAAAAGAAAATGGTGATCCGTATTCTTATCGTGAGTTAGTGGATGTACTCATTCCATATGTGAAAGAGATGAACTACACGCATATTGAATTGTTGCCAATTACAGAATATCCGTATGATAAGTCATGGGGATATCAAGTGACAGGATTCTTTGCAGCGACTTCAAGATTTGGAACTCCAGAAGACTTTATGTATTTTGTGGATGAATGTCACAGGGCAGGTATTGGAATTATCTTGGACTGGGTACCAGGGCATTTTACAAAAGACGCTTTTGGGTTATATGAATTTGATGGCACACCGTGCTATGAATACGGTGACCCTCGTATCCAAGAACATAAAGGATGGGGAACGAGAGCGTTTGATTACGGCAAGACAGAAGTGCTTTCATTCTTGTATTCAAGTGCAGTATTCTGGCTTGAAAAATTCCACATCGACGGACTTCGCGTGGATGCTGTAAGTTCAATGTTGTTCTATAACTACTGCAGAAGTGAAGAAGAATCAGCTCGTAATATATACGGAGGATTTGAAAACCTAGAAGCGATTCGATTTATTCAATCTCTGAATGATTATGTACGTAATGAATATCCAGGTGTTATGATGATTGCCGAAGAGTCTACTGCTTTTGCTGGTGTGACAAAACCAGTAGAAGAAGGCGGACTTGGATTCCACTTCAAATGGAATATGGGTTGGATGAATGACTCTCTAGATTACTTAGAGAAAGATCCTCTATTTAGAGGGGGAATCCATAATCAATTTACGTTCTCGATGATGTACGCCTTCTCGGAGAATTACATTTTACCGATTTCTCATGATGAAGTGGTTCACGGGAAGAAATCGTTACTAGATAAAGCGTCTGTTTCTTATGAAGATAAGTTTTCTAACTATCGAGCTTTCATGGGCTATATGATGGCTCACCCTGGTAAGAAATTAAACTTCATGGGAAATGAAATTCCACAAATGATTGAGTGGAATGAAGAGCGTGAATTAGATTGGTTCTTACTCAAATATCCTATTCATGACGCGACTCATCGCTATGTGAAAGATTTAAACGCCTTCTACAAGAAGCATTCAGAACTGTGGCAACTTGACGGAGGCTGGACAGGATTTAGATGGCATGAGGTGGAAGATGTTTGGAATAACTGCTTCGTCTTCTCAAGAATTAATTCTAAAGGAGACTCAGTCATTGTTATCTCAAACTTCTCAGGAAACTATATTAAGAACTACGAAATTGGCGTTTCGAAATGGGGAAGCTATAAAGTAGCTCTCAACTCTGACGCTAAAAAGTATAACGGATCTGGAGTGGTGAATCGTGGACTTCATACAGTTACGAAACCACATAAAGGATTTGATTATACACTCGCGGTGAATGTACCACCGTTTTCTACACTGTATATCATTAACAATCAATAATCGGAGGTTGGACGTATGGCAAGAAAGCAAGAAATCGTAGCAATGCTACTCGCAGGCGGACAAGGAACTCGCTTGCAAGTACTAACAAAGGATATGGCGAAACCGGCTGTTCCTTTTGGTGGGAAGTATCGTATTATCGATTTTCCTCTCTCAAATTGTTCAAATTCAGGGATTTCTACTGTTGGGGTGTTAACTCAGTTTATGCCTCTTGAGTTGAACTCTTACATGGGAAATGGGAACCCTTGGGACTTAGACCGTGTAGACGGGGGATTAACAATTCTTCCTCCATATACAGCTGGAAAAACAGGGGAATGGTATAAAGGGACTGCCAATGCTATTTATCAAAATATTAAATACATTGAGCAGTATAATCCAGAGTACGTATTAATCTTATCTGGGGACCATATTTATAAAATGAACTACAACAAGATGCTTGAATTCCATAAGGAAAAAGGAGCAGATTTAACAGTAGCGCATATCGATGTTCCTCTAGAAGAAGCAAGTCGTTTCGGTATTTTAAATACGGACGATGATTTACGTATTGTCGAATTTTTGGAAAAACCAAAAAATCCAGTGTCAACAAAAGCATCAATGGGGATTTACATCTTTAACTGGAAAGTACTTAAAGAGTATTTAATTCGTGATGAAGAAAATCCAGAAAGTGAAAAAGACTTCGGTAAAAATATTATTCCAATGTTACTTGAAGAAGACCGTCGTATTTACGCTTTCCCATTTGCAGGATATTGGAAAGACGTAGGTACTATCGAAAGTCTATGGGAAGCAAACATGGACTTAATCAAACGTAAAGAAGATTTTAATATTTCTGATAAAACTTGGAAGATTTACTATCGTCACGAAGGAAGACTTCCACAATATATCGGTGAAAGTGCTGAAGTGACGGAATCAATGATTTCAGATGGAACGATTGTACTTGGTAAAGTTCATGAATCCATTGTTTCTTCTGGAGTATCGATTGGTAAAAACTCTAAGGTACTAGGAAGTATCATTATGCAAAATGCAGTGATCGAAGAAGGTGCAACTGTTGTTAATTCTATTATCGCAGAAGGAACGGTTGTTAAATCTGGCGTCACTGTAGGACACGAAGAAATTATGCCAGGACAAGATATGATTACCGTTATCGGCAATTTCGAAGTGGTAGAAGAAGATACGAAAGTTGGAGGAAATTAATATGATCAAAGCGTTTTGTGTATTGTTTGCAGATAATTATAGAAATGACGACCTTCAAGGGTTAGTCAGAAATCGTACGGCAGCCGCTTTACCAGTAATTTCTCGTTATCGTATGGTGGACTTTATGCTATCTTCTCTTGTACATGCAGATATCGATAATATTGCATTATTAACGAATCATAATTACAAGTCTTTACTGGATCATGTCGCTTCAGGGAAAGATTGGGATTTAAACCGTAAACACCGTGGTTTGAAGATTATTACTCCGATGTCAAACTACTTATCAACACGTATCCCACAAAATAAAATCGAAGCGTTAGCCAATACAATGGTGTATACGCAAGACCTTGATGAAGAGTTTGTAATTTTAGCGGATACAAACATTATCGGGAAAATTGATTTCAAAGAAATGTTCCAATATCACTTAGATACTGGTTCTGATATCACTGTTGCTTATACGTACCGCAAACCAACAGTGGGTGAGTCTCAAATTATCTTTGATGAAAATCATAAAGTGTATGAGTCGCTTTATCACTTCGACGGATCTGATCATGAATGTGCAGCACAAGTGAAAATCTACATTTTAACAAAAGAATTATTCAATGGCATTGTTAAAAAAGGGTTAACACTTGGTTGGGAAGATATCCTACGTGACTATATCGCTAAGAACCTAGAAACATTACGAGTATTTGCATATCAAATCAAAGGATACTTGAAAGTCGTAAATACGATTAAAGATTACTATGACTTAAATATGGATATGCTTGATTTTGAAAATCTTCATGATGTATTCCTTTCTGGAACTCAAGTAATTACGCGTGTTAAAGATACGGTCCCTACAGGCTATGGTAAGAAGGCCGTAGTGAAGAATTCGATTCTCGGAGACGGTTCGAAGATTCGTGGTACGGTTGAAAATAGTATTATCTTCCGTGATGTTGTCGTAGAAGAAGGTGCGGTTGTTCGTAACAGTATCATTCTTTCAAATACTGTAATTAAATCAGGAGCTCATTTAGAGTACGTGATTGCTGATAAAGATGTTACGGTAAAACAACATACTGTTTTAACAGGTACAGAAGAAGTACAAGTCGTGATTGATAAAGGTAAAAGCGTTTAATCAACTTTAAAAATGATAAAAGACAGCTTGGGCATTGCTCAAGCTTCTTTTTTTGCCTTAAAACCTTTCTACTGTTTGCAACGAGAGGAATAAGTTAGTAAACTAAATAAGTAGGAATTCTTTAGAAAGGAGCGTTCGGATAATGAGAAAATATGCGGTCATTGATTTGGAAACGACAGGGCCAAAATATGAGAGCGGGGATAGAATCTTCCAATTTGGCTGTACCTTAATCGACGGCGATGAAGTGATTGAGCATGTCTCACTGAATATTAATCCTGAAAAAAGTATTCCATTCGAAATTCAATTATTAACAGGAGTCACAAATGCGGATGTGGCAACGGCTCCTTATTTTGATGAAGTAGCGATGATGATTTTTAATTTGTTAGAAGATCGAACACTCGTCGCTCATAATGTTGGTTTTGACGGACCTTTTATTATGTCTGCTTTAACAGATGCACTGGGTCTAGAATTGGAAGTGCCACTCATTGATACGGTGCAACTGGCTCAAATTTGTTATCCAACAGCGCTCAGTTATCGACTTAGTGATTTAACAGAGGCGCTAGAGATTCGTCATACTCAAGTACATACGGCAGGCAGTGATGCTCGAGCAACAGCTGAACTATTCTTAAAAATGAAGACTAAGTTTCGAGAGTTGTCGACGATTACGTTGAAACAGCTAACCGAATTCTCTGGAGAATTACTAGGGGATACGGGTACGATTTTTGAGGAAATTTTAGAAGAAAAAGGAAAAGAAGAAAGAGAAGCTTTTCCTTTAGAACAAGGTTTCGTCATTTCACCTCTAACCGTAAAAGAGGTAGAACTAAAGTCTTCTAAACGAAAAACGAATGCACTTGAAGCTTATCAGAAATTAGTAGATTCTGGATTCTTAGAAGATAAGGCAAGTCAGCGTGAGATGATAACCACCATAGAATCGTTGATTGAAACTGACGAACCTTTGCATTTTATTGAAGCCAGCCCTGGTTCAGGGAAAACATACGCTTATTTACTGGCAGCATTTGAAAAAGCGAGTAAGAGAAAACCAATCTGGATAGTCACTTCGAACTTACTATTGCAACAACAACTGATGGAGGATAGTGTCGCTCCAATTATTACAGAGTTAAAGATTAAGACACCTGTAATTTCTATAAAAGGGCAAAGACACTATATTGATTTAACAGCCTTCAAGCGTGCAATTCACAAGTATCAAGAGGAGAGAAGTGCAAGAAACAGCCTTTCTATTATGGGGTTACTCGTGTGGATTACAAAGACGCAAACAGGTGATTTATCGGAGTGTAATCAAGCACTTCATCAAGTAACGTTATGGAAAGAAATATCGGTAAAAGATGCAAATGAGGAAGGAAGTCTGTATTGGGACAAGGCAGTAGCTTCAGTTCAACAAAGTCCAATTGTGGTTACTAATCATGCATTCCTTATTCAGTACGCTTCATTGATTGCTCATCGTGTAAAACCTGTTGTACTGATTGATGAAGTGCAGCAGTTTGAGCATGCCTTAGAGCAATATGGCACGACTACCGTTAACTTTTCTCATTTATTTGAGTTGCAACAATTATGGTCTGATCATCACTTAAATGTGATGTTTCATTTTTCAAAAGAAGAGGAACATCTCTCTCGTACGATGAATCGTAAGTTATTAGAAATTTGTGATTTATATGAAACTTGGTTTGAAGAGTTGAAGAGTGGACAACAACTGTCATCTTCTTTTGTATTTACATCCAGTGAGTGGAAGGAGTCAATCCACTGTGAAATGGTGAATGCCATGCAAAAGGCACTGTCTGGCGTAATGAATTTACTGCAAGCCAATGCGGATAAGACCACTTTATTTGAAGAAAGTAGTTATTTATTAAAAGAACTAATGGAGTCTATTTCTCAATTTCAAATGGAGGCCAACGATTATTTTGTCATCGAAGAAAAAGAACAGTACGGTCAAAATACTCTAGAATTATTAAGAGTTAAGCCAGTTATTCAGGTCTTTCATCAGTTTAGAGAGAAGATGAGACAAATAATTGGAATTTCAGCAACGATTCCAACGTTTACTCCGTTATTCTATGAGTTAGAGGCCAAAGAAAAGCTCACTGTAATTGAGACAATATCAGAAAGTGCCGAGCATCAAATCTTTATTCCAAATGATTTGGTGGCCGTAAATTCTTCCTCGAGTCAACAGTATCATGCACAAATTGCAGACTGTATCGAAAAAATTTATGAGCGAAAGGGCGGAAGAATGCTTGTCTTGATGCATTCTGTTGAAGCGCTCTTAGCAGTAGAGAGTCTGTTAGAAGACTTTTGCCGTGCTCATCAAATTGAACTTTTGGCTCAAAAAGGACCTCAAATGGGTCGAAGAATCCAACGTCGTTTCCAAGAAAGAAATGATGCGATTTTACTGGGTGTCTATAGCTTCTGGGAAGGATTTGATAGTGGCGGCCAATCCATCGATTCACTCGTAATCACCAAATTGCCATTCCCAAATCCAGTGTCAACGGCTCAACAAATTATTCAACTAGAGATGAAAGAGCAAGAGCGTTCTTATTTTGCCCATTACGCGATGAAGATGATGCTTCTTCTACTGTATCAAGGGCTAGGACGTTTTAGTAGACCGCATCAAAAGAGTGCCGAAATTTGGTTGTTAGATGTTCGGGCAACGATTAGTAAATATGCGATGAAAGTAAAAAGTGTTTTCCCGGAAAACGCTTCGGTTATAGAGAAACCATTTAAGAAGTGTTTAAACATTGGGAAGAATAAAAATATGTAGGGCATCGTCTTATATGTATGGTGGTATTTTTGCTTTAAATAGCGTATAATACCATTATCTATGAAAATTAGAGTAGAGGAGAGAAATTGATGAAACGCAGAACAATGTTTATTCTTTTACTCACTTTATTTCTATTATTTTTAGCTGCTGCAAGTATCTTTTTAGTAAGTGTGGATCCAAAGATTAAAAAACGTAACGAAGCACTTACGATGATGGCACCAACCGTAGAATTTTCAAAAGTAACGAAGTTTTACTTGTACAATACGGATGCGTCTTATTACACCGTTATGGGTGAAGATAAAGACGGGAATGCCATTTATGCAATCATTCCTGAAGAAGGTGGAGATGTCACAATTCTTCAGCAATCAGCAGTGGTCAATGAGCAAGAAGCTCGTTCTATTACATTACAAGATAAACCAGATGTTGTAGTGCTTGAAGCAAGACTTGGCCTTTTAAATGGGGAACCTGTATGGGAAGTCAATTATCGTATGAGTAATCAACGTATTGGTTATTACTATATTTCAGCGAAAAATGGTAAATGGATTAAAGATATTGAGAATATATAGAAATTGGTGATTTATGGTAAAAATTTCAGATAGAGTATCGAAAATTTTGCCTTCAGGAACTCTAGCGATGACACAAAAAGCTAGAGAACTAAAAGCTCAGGGAAGAAAGATCATTAGTTTATCGATTGGTGAACCTGATTTTAATACACCTGAAGTGATTACAGAGGCAGCCATTGATGCTTTAAGAAAACACGAAACCGATCATTATACACCAGCTTTGGGAATAGATAAGTTAAGACAGGCGATTTGTGATTTTCATAAACGTAAAGATGGAATTGATTTGCAAAAGGAACAAGTTGCGACTTTTGCGGGTGCTAAATTTGCGCTGTATTCAGTCTTTATGACTTTAGTAGATCCAGGAGACGAGGTTTTAATTCCAATTCCTTACTGGGTGAGTTATACCGAACAAATTCAATTAGCGGATGGCGTTCCGGTGTATATTGAAACTAGAGAAAGAAATTCGTTTAAACTAACAGTCGATTTACTAAATGAATACGTAACGGATAAGACAAAACTCTTGGTGCTCAATGCGCCTTCGAATCCTTCAGGGCTCTTGTATACAAAAGAAGAGTTACTAGCGATTGGAAATTGGGCATTAGAACATAATGTATTTATCATATCAGACGAAATTTATTATGAATTAGTCTATGATGCGCCTTCCATCAGTATGGCAAGTTTATCCCAAGAGATTTTTAATAACACATTAGTCATTAATGGATTATCAAAATCAGTTGCGATGACTGGATGGAGACTTGGATATGTATTTGGTCCAAAACGAATCATTAGAGCTTTAAATGACTTAACAAGTCACACAACAAGTAACCCTGCTGCGGTTGTACAATATGCGGCCATTCGCGCTTTCGACGAAGACGTTGAAGCGGCTAAAAAAGAAATGCGTGACGAGTTCCAAAGAAGAATCGACGTATTTCATGGATTATTAAACGACATTCAAGGAATTAAGTGTGAGAAGCCTAAAGGAGCGTTCTACTTATTCGCGAATGTGAAAGTAGCCATGCATATCGTAGGCGTAGCTTCTTCAGAAGAATTTGCTCTAAAACTACTCGAAGAAGCAGGGGTTGCAACAGTATCCGGAGAGAACTTTGGATGCAACGGTTTCCTAAGACTCAGCTGTGCTAATAGCGAAGAGGAATTAAGAGAAGCCGCTAATCGAATTAAGGAATTTATTGAATCATATAAGTAAAGGAAGAGTGATATTTTGAAAACTATAACAATGAATCAAGCAAAAGATTACGTTGGACAAACCGTTACCATTGGCGCTTGGGTAACTAACAAACGTTCAAGCGGTAAAATCGCGTTCTTACAATTACGTGATGGAAAAGCTTATTTCCAAGGAATTGTAGTGAAAGCTGATGTAAATGAAGAAACTTTTGAATTAGCAAAAGGATTAACTCAAGAAAGTTCTGTATTTGTAACAGGTGTCGTTCAAGAAGATACTCGTTCTAAATTAGGCTATGAATTATTAGTAAAAGACATCGAATTAATCGGTGAGAGTCATGAATATCCAATCACTCCAAAAGAGCATGGTACTGACTTCTTAATGGACCACCGTCATTTATGGTTACGTTCAACAAAACAACATGCCATTATGGAAATTCGTAACGCGATCATTTACGCATCATACGAGTTCTTTGATAAAAATGGATTCATTAAATTCGATAGCCCAATTCTTTCTGGAAATGCGGCTGAAGATTCAACTGAATTATTCGAAACAGATTACTTCGGAGATCCAGCGTACTTAACACAATCTGGTCAATTATACTTAGAAGCTGGAGCAATGGCATTTGGTCGAGTGTTTGACTTTGGGCCTGTATTCCGTGCAGAAAAATCTAAAACTCGTCGTCACTTAACAGAGTTTTGGATGATGGATGCTGAGTATTTATACTTAACACATGACGAGTCATTAGACTTACAAGAAGCATACGTTAAAGCCTTAATTCAAGGCGTTTTAGACCGTGCACCACATGCATTAGAAACTCTTGAACGTGATACTGAATTATTGAAGAAATATATTAGCGAACCGTTCAAACGTATCACATACGATGAAGCGATTGACTTATTACAAGCGCACGAAAATGATGAAGATACTGACTACGAACACTTAGAACATGGTGATGACTTCGGTTCACCACACGAAACTTGGATTTCAAACCACTTTGGAGTGCCAACATTCGTAATCAACTATCCAACTGAAATTAAAGCTTTCTACATGAAACCAGTTCCTGGAAATGAAAGTCGTGTACTTTGTGCAGACTTACTTGCTCCAGAAGGATACGGAGAAGTTATCGGGGGTAGTGAGCGTGAAACGGACTACGATAAATTATTAGAGAAAATTAAATCAAATGGATTAAATCCAGATGATTATGCATTCTACTTAGATTTACGTAAATATGGTTCAGTTCCTCACTCAGGATTCGGTCTTGGGTTAGAACGTCTAGTAACGTTTATTGCAGGTACGAAACATATTCGTGAAGCAATTCCGTTCCCACGTTTATTAAACCGTATTTACCCATAATAAAAAGAATATGAAAGAGCCGCTGACATGAGTCGTTGGCTCTTTTTTAAAAGAGGGAGGTCAAAAAATGGCATTAACATTCCAAGAACATTGGATTTATAGTGGCAGTACGTCTGTTCCAAATGCATTACTTCAAAATTACCGAAAATTGCAATTGACTGCAGATGAATGCTTATTAATTGCATGGTTAATGCAACGACATCCAGAAGAATCATTTGTGTTAAATATTCGAGAAACTTGCCAACAATTTGGAGTCGACGAAAGACAATTGTTTAGCATTATTCAACATTTAATGGATCGACAAGTGTTAGAGATTAAACAGCGCGAAGCACAAGACGGGAAAAAAGTGGATTACTATAGCTTTAAACCGCTTCTTCGTCAACTAGAAGTGTTATTTAAGCAAAACTCTTTTAGTGTTGAAAAGATGTCGCAAAAAGATGTCAATGTGCTATCATTGATCGAACAAGAATTTAATCGTCAGTTAAGTGGATTTGAAATTGAGATGATTTCTGGATGGATTCATAACGACAAGTATCCACAGGAATTAATCGTGGCTGCCTTAAAAGAAGCCGTCTTAAATCAAGCGCATAATGTGAAATATATTGACCGTATTTTACTGGCGTGGAAGAACAAAGGGATTCAATCTGCGCAACAATTAGCAGCGTCTGAAACTCGTACGAAGAATGCACAAGTAGACGTAAAACCAAATGAAACTGCTAGTCAATCAGTTCCATTAGTGAATTGGGTGAAGAGATAAGATGTTATCAAAAGCAAAAACATTACAAGCAGTTCTCGAAATGCAAAAACTATTTCCAGATGCTCATTGCGAACTGGATCACGAGACGCCGTTTCAATTGCTGATTGCGACTATTCTCAGCGCGCAAGCAACCGATAAAGGTGTGAATAAAGTCACTCCAAAATTGTTTGCGATTTATCCAAATGCGCACGCCTTAGCGAATAGTGAAGAAGAAGTGGTGATTGAGTGTATTCAATCCTTAGGTCTTTACAGAAATAAGGCAAAGAATATTCGTCTGTGTGCTCAACAATTGGTTGAACGATTTAACGGAGAGGTTCCACAAACAAGAGAAGAGTTGGTGCAACTAGCAGGAGTTGGGCGAAAGACAGCAAATGTGGTGCTAAGCGTCGCATTTGGATTACCTGCATTTGCAGTAGATACTCATGTTGAGCGTGTATCCAAACGCCTTCAAATCGTGAAACAATCTGCCAGTGTGCTAGAGGTTGAAGAGACGCTTTGTAAAAAAGTACCGAAAGAATTATGGGGGAAAGCCCATCACTGGATGATTTTCTTTGGAAGATATCATTGTATTGCCAGAAAGCCAAAATGTGCAAGTTGTCCATTACTCGATATTTGTGCATATGGACAAAAAGAAGTGTAAAAAAAAGGTTGGACATTGTCCAACCTTTTTTTGATTTAAATTGTAATAAAGAATCCATATAAAACAGACATCACGACTAAATACCAATGAAGGTATGTGATTAATCGATTAACAGTGTACTGTTTTCTAAAGTGGATTTGATAGAGAATCGGAATTAACAATGATAATGAGAATAAAATGATTCCCAAAATATTTAAGTGATTCAAATACCATAAGTAGTAAACAACTGTTCCAACTAGCCATGACAAGCTGACAAATACATTAAAGATAGCAGCCACAGCACCGAAATGTCTTTTGCCTTCTTTTCGCTCTGTGAGTTTCGTCTTGATATGAGAAACATATAGTCCAAACAAAACATATTGGAAGAGTTGTGCGCTAATAGCAGTCGTTACATTACCACTGAGTACATATACTGTCACGAAGTTTGCGATATAGTATTTTGCAATTCCATTTAACAGTAAGTGATAAATATAAGATACTTCATTAATCTTCACTTCAAATAGATTTGTATGATTAAACAATACAATCGCAAAGAGTAGTAGAACCACTCTTAAAGTCACTGTTTGGAAGAAATAGAAGAGAATTGCAAAGAGAATGATATTCGTTAATGCAATGACTGGTAATTTCTTCTTTTCGGGATGTAGTGCTAGTTTTCGATATGAATTTTCTTGTAAATAAATAGTTACAAAAAATAAAAATAATACGACAAAATGCAAAAAATGAAATTGCTGTTGTCTTAATGCAAGAATCAAACCGATAAAGCAATAACCAAGCGGTGCTAAGACAAAGCTCAACCACGGGGTAGTTGCTTGGTGAAGAATGCTTTCGATTGATATCGTCTGCGATTCATTATTCATAATAATACCTCATTCTTAAGTATAGCTTAATGATAGGTAATAATAGAGTTCTTGTCAAGGTTGGGCGTTGTTTAAGGGCTTTTAGAACAGAAATGATTGTGTGTTTTTTAATTAGTTCAAAGAAAACAAACCACTAAAACGCTTTATTTTTTAAGGATTCTGAGCATTTGGGGAAAATTTCTTTGAAAAAAGGATGATAAAAACGCGGTGAATTTCACTTTTAAGGTATTAATTAGAAATTAAATGTGATAAAATGAACGGGAGAGGTAATTTTTACCATCAATTTAATAAGAAAAGAGGAAAGTACGATGAACAGAAATGGGAAAAAATTGGGGATTTTTTCGTTCTTACTATTTTTATTAACAGCACTTTTCACATTAGCTTCTCATAATGCATCTGCTGAAGAAACGACACCTGCAGTTTCTGTGACTGGTAAATTTGCAGATACCATTACAATTGTTAATGTAACAAATAACGAAGGTGGAAATCTAAATTGGGATTTAGAACAATGGGCTACCTTCCGAATTAATGCAACATATGATTTAGCAGGTAAGAATGTTAAAGCAGGTGACCAAACTACAGTTACCGTTCCAGATGCATTAATTATCACATCCAATAGTTTTGAAATTCGTGATATTAATACAAATGAAATTATCGCTCATGCTACAGTTGATGCTGAAAACAAAAAATTAACATTAACGTATACAAATTATGTTGAAACGCACTCTGATACAAACGGGTCTTTCTTCTTCTATGCACGAATTGACTTCAAAAAACACCCTCAACAAGGAGAAATTCCAATTGAAGTGACAGTGAACTCAGTAACAAAAATAGCTGGTAAAGTAACATTTAAAGGTATCGGGGACGGTGACCCAAGACTTTTAACAAAGACTAGCTGGGTTAATAGCGAAAATCATAAAGAAGTTCAATACACAATTTCTGTCAATCGTAACAAACAAAATATCAAGGGTGTAACAATTGAAGATCACTTGAGATTTACTAATGCATCCTATGTAAAAGATAGTATCAAAGTTACCAAAGGTAAGTTTTCTTACGAAACTGGTGAGTGGGTATTCTCTAATCGCGTCGACGTAACTGATCAATACAAGATAACAATCAGTGAAGATGGACAATCATTTGTTATTGATTTAGGTGATATTACTGATCAAGATCAATACCGTATCGATTATAACGTACAATTGAATTATGAACCTGTAGATGGTGAACTTTTGAAAAACGAGGCAACTCTTAAAGGTAAAGAGATTGAGAGCAAAGATGTAACTAACATTGCTGCAGTTCAAGTCGCTGGTGGTTCTGGTGTTGGTTATGTGTACTCAATCAATATTCATAAAGTAGATGATGCAAATCAACCTCTTAAAGGTGCTAAGTTTAGAGTTGTTCGTCAAGCAAATAATCAAGTTATTGGTGAGTTTGAGTCAGATGAAAATGGTAGCATTGCAGTTAACAAATTGTTAAAAGATAAGTATATTTTAACTGAAATTGAAGCTCCTTCTGGTCACGTTATTAAAGACGCTGATACTGTAGTTAATGTTGAAGATTTTGGAACAGATCACGCAGTTACAAAAACAATCGTGAATCCGAAAGAAGAGACAACAACAACTACAACAACGACGACTACTACAACGTCAACAACAACAACGGAAGCTCCTACGACAGCTACAACAACGACAGAAGCTCCTACGACAGTCACAACAACTACTGAAGCTCCAACAACAGTCACAACAACTACTGAAGCTCCAACAACAGTCACAACAACGGAAGCTCCAACAACAGTGACAACTACGACTGAGGCACCTACAACTGTTACAACAACAACAGAAGGGCCAAGTACAGTAGTGACAACTGAAAATACAACAACAACAGAAGAAAAACCTGAATTACCAAATACAGGTACAACAAACTACAATCTTCTAGTTGTAATCGCAAGTGTGTTATTAGTTGGCGCATACGCAATTGTTCGTAAAGAAGTAAAATAATAGAATAAATCCTCTTGAAGAAAGTCTAAGTCTTTGAACTTAGGCTTTTTTCTTTTGTTTGAAAAAAATGTTCATATAATAGTAGTTTTTGCTATCTTTTTTTACAATAAATGCTATAATGAGAAAGTTAAAAATGATATTCCCGAAAGGATACACAATGTGTAGATGCCTTGTAACCGGAATTGAATGGGGGAAAAAGAAATGGAAAAAATTTTATTTACATCGGAATCCGTAACAGAAGGACATCCCGATAAAATCGCAGACCAAATTAGTGATGGTATTTTAGATGCCATTCTTGCTCAAGATCCAACAGCGCGTGTAGCCTGTGAGACAGTAGTAAACACTGGTTTAGTCGTATTAGTAGGAGAAATCACAACAAGTGCTGTTGTCGATTATCAACAAGTAGCTCGTGATACAATCCGTAAAATCGGTTATACAGACCGTAAATATGGATATGATGCAGATTCAGTTGCTGTATTAGTTTCACTCGATAAACAATCACCAGATATCGCAATGGGTGTTGACGATGCATTAGAAACTCGTGGACAAGCGGAAGAGTTTGGAGCAGGAGACCAAGGATTAATGTTTGGTTATGCAACAAACGAAACTGAATCATATATGCCACTACCAATCGACTTAAGTCATAAGTTAGCATACCAACTTGCAAAAGTTCGTAAAGAAAAACAATTAGATTACTTAGGACCAGATGGTAAAGTTCAAGTGACAATTGAATACACACCTGAACACCAAGTAAAACGTATTGATACAATCGTAGTAAGTACACAACATGATGAAGAAATTTCTCAAGAGCAAATCAGAAAAGATGTTTTAGAGTATGTTGTAAAACCAGTTGTACCAGCTGAGTTACTTGACGAAGAAACTCGTTACTTTATTAATCCAACTGGTAAATTCGTTATCGGTGGACCTGTAGGAGACTCTGGTTTAACAGGACGTAAAATCATTGTTGATACTTATGGTGGTTATGCACGTCATGGTGGTGGAGCTTTCTCTGGTAAAGACTCTACAAAAGTTGACCGTTCTGCAAGTTATGCAGCGCGTTACATTGCTAAAAACGTCGTAGCAGCTGGTCTTGCTGATAAATGCGAAATCCAATTAGCCTATGCGATTGGGGTAGCACAACCAGTTTCTATCGCTGTAGATACATTCGGTACGAACCATGTTCCAGAAGATAAGATTATTGAAGTCATTCGTAAAGAGTTCCGACTAACTCCAAAAGGAATTATCGAAACATTAAACTTACGTAGACCAATCTACCAACAAACAGCCGCTTACGGTCATTTCGGTAGAACAGATATTGAACTTCCATGGGAACAATTGAATAAAGTAGAAGAGTTAAAAGCTTATTTTGCTTAATATAATGAAGAAATCCAACCTCTAATAAGAGGTTGGATTTTGTTTTTAGTAGAAAATTACCATATATGGTAATTTTCTACTTTTTTTCTATGACATAACAAATCGGAGGGCAGTTGATTTGATTGATGAATTGATATTTTAATGCGGACCATTCTTTTTGTGGAAGAGTCTTGATGAGTTCTTCGACAGAATCTTTTTCTTCTAAACCACCATCATGACCATAGTAGGAAACGATAATTACTTTTCCATTTTTCTCTAATCGATCTAGTAAAATGCGGATGGCTTCCAGAGTGGAAGAGGGGGTTGTGATGATTTTTTTATCACTTCCTGGTAAATATCCAAGATTAAAAATCGCTAATCGGACTAAATCTTTTTCTTCTAAATAATTCGAAAGTTGAGCGTGTGAGTCCAAAATACAGGTCACTTTATGCTCTAAGTCATGATTTTGTAATAATTGTCTTGTTTGTAAAATTGCTTGCTCTTGAATATCAAAAGCGAGAATTTTTGAAGTATTTCCTATATGTTGTGCCAGAAAAAGTGTGTCATGTCCATTTCCTGCGGTTGCGTCGATAAAGATTCCATCTTCTAAATTTGTTGCAAGAATCATTTCGTGACTAAATTGCTGTGCATTCTTCAAAATAAGCACCTCTTAACTAAAATTTTACATTTTGTTACATAATTTTTACGGATATTAAGAGTATACGACGATTTGCGTGTTCGTGCAACGTTCCCCTACACAAAAGAGTTTATCCTACTATAATGAATAACGAATTAGATTTTAGATGGAGGAAAAAAGGATGACAGAAACAAAACACGAAAGATATTTACGTTTGAAAAAGGAAAAACAAATGAAAGCTTTAAAGTCTGCAAATAAAAACTTACAAAAAACAGTTGCAGTTGTTGGAGCGACTACAGTAGCGGGATTAGTACTTTCGCCAAAATCACATGCCTATACAGTTACTTCAAATCAATTACAATCACCAGCACAACAATTCTTGAATAAAATTATTCCTGCAGCTCAACAAGCTACAGAAGGAAAAGATGTATATACTTCAGTAATGATTGCACAGGCAGCGTTAGAATCTGCATGGGGAACTAGTGCATTATCTGCTGAACCAAACCACAACTTGTTTGGTGTGAAAGGGAACTACAACGGTCAATCTGTAAACATGTATACATTAGAAGATGCTGGAGCTCAAAAATACTATGGTATTTACGACAACTTCAGAAAATATCCTTCTTACAAAGAGTCTATGGATGACTATGTAGATAAAATTATTAACGGTATTAAAGGTGCGCCAATGTTCTATTCAGGTGCATGGAAGAGCCGTACAAACAGCTATCAAGATGCTACACGTTACTTAACAGGACGTTATGCAACAGATACTGCTTACTATGCAAAATTAAACCGTATTATTGAGCAATATGGATTAACAAAATATGATAATGGAACTGCAACTGCAATTGCTTCTGGCATTGAAGAAAGAACTTCTTCAGTTGGTGGACAATACACAGTTCAAGCAGGTGATACCTTATACGGTATCAGCCGTAAAGCTGGTGTAAGTGTGGACCAATTATTATCAGTGAATGCTTTATCAACTTCATCAGTGATTTATCCTGGCCAAACATTATCTTTAGGTACACTAACACAACAAACAAATTCTACAGTTGCTACAACAGTAAGTACACAATCAGTTTCTTCTACTGCTAAAGCAACTGCAAATGGTTACTACACTGTTAAAGCAGGGGATACATTATATGGAATTAGCCGTAAATTCGGTATGAGTTTATCTCAATTAATTTCAGCAAATGGAATTTCTACTTCAAGCGTAATCCAACCAGGTCAAACATTACGTGTTGTAGGTGGAGAATCTGCATCAACAGTTGTTAAAACAAATACTGCTTCAATTCGCACAAGCGGAGGTAACTACATTGTTCAATCTGGCGATACTTTATACAGTATTGCACGTCGGTCTGGAATGAACTTAAACACATTATTAAGCATCAACGGATTATCACAATCATCAGTTATTTTCCCTGGACAAAGTTTAACAGTGGGTCAATCAGATGGACGTACAGTATCTGCTGGATACACACCATCTAAAACAACAGCGACTTCAACATCAACTTCAGGAACATATACAGTTCAAGCAGGTGATACCTTATACAGTATCGCTCGTCGTTCAGGAGTGAGCTTAAATACATTATTAAGCATCAACGGATTATCACAATCTTCAATTATTTTCCCTGGACAAAGCTTAACAGTTGGTCAATCAGATGGACGTACTGTATCTGCTGGATACACGCCATCTAAAACAACATCAACTTCTGGGACATATACAGTTCAAGCAGGTGATACCTTATACAGTATCGCTCGTCGTTCAGGAGTGAGCTTAAATACATTATTAAGCATCAATGGATTATCACAATCTTCAGTAATCCATCCAGGACAAACATTATCTGTTTCTGGAAGTGCTAGCCAAGCAACTGCTACACAAGTAAGCTATCAATCAGCTGGATCAACATCTGGTAACGGTACTTATACTGTTAAAGCAGGAGATACTTTATACCGTATTGCATATAACCACGGTATTTCATTAACAACATTGTTATCAATCAACGGTTTATCAGAAACAAGCACAATTCGTCCTGGTCAACAATTAGTAGTGTCTGGTTCAGTAAAAGCAACAACTTCAACTACTAAAGCGACTACAGTAAGCTATTCAACTGGTGCATCAACTCACACAGTTCAAGCAGGTGATACTTTATTCCGTATCGCTAAGAATAACGGATTAACATTATCTGAATTAAGAGCTTTAAACGGCTTAACTTCAAATACTATCCGAGTTGGTCAAGTGTTGAAAGTTTCTAAATAATCTGCTAGAATAATACTCACAAAAGCAGATAGAGGAATAGTAAGTTTCTTTGATAGACGTAGAGAATGCATGGTTGGTGAAAATGCATCATTTCAATAAACTGAACTCGCCTTTTAGCCGAACTCTGAACTGATAGTAAGAGTATCCGCCTCGCCCGCGTTACAGGTAAGATGAGTAAAATTATTAGGTGGTAACACGTATTGCGTCCTATCTGTCAATGACAGGTGGGGCGTTTTTTATTTTGAAAGGAGTGAATCAGATGACATTTAATCATCTAGAAATCGAGCCTAAATGGCAAGAATATTGGAAAGAACATCATACGTTCAAAACAACAGAAGATCCTTCTAAGAAAAACTTCTACGCGTTAGATATGTTCCCTTATCCTTCAGGACAAGGACTTCACGTAGGACACCCAGAAGGTTATACAGCAACAGATGCCATTTCTCGTATGAAACGTGCACAAGGATACAATGTACTTCACCCAATGGGATGGGATGCATTTGGACTTCCTGCAGAGCAATACGCTCTTGACACAGGAAATGACCCTGCAGAATTCACGAAAGTAAACGTTGCGAACTTCAAACGTCAAATTAATGAATTAGGGTTCAGTTATGACTGGGACCGTGAAATTAATACAACGGATCCAGAATACTATAAATGGACTCAATGGATTTTCACTAAACTAGTGGAAATGGGACTTGCATATGAAGCTGAAATTCCAGTGAACTGGTGTCCAGCTCTTGGTACAGTACTTGCCAACGAAGAAGTTATCGATGGTAAGAGTGAACGTGGAGGACATCCTGTTTACCGTAAACCAATGAAACAATGGATGTTGAAAATCACAGCTTATGCGGATCGTCTATTAGAAGATTTGGATGAGTTGGATTGGCCAGAAAGCATTAAAGATATGCAACGTAACTGGATTGGTCGCTCAGAAGGGGCTCAAGTTCGTTTCAATGTAAAAGGAACAGATGAAAGCTTTGAAGTCTTCACAACACGTCCAGATACATTATTTGGAGCGACTTACAATGTATTAGCTCCAGAACATGAATTAGTTCAAAAGATTGTTACTCCTGAACAAAAAGAAGCAGTAGATGCTTATATTGCAGCTGTTTCTACAAAATCTGACTTAGAACGTACAGAACTTTCTAAAGAAAAAACTGGAGTATTCACTGGTGCATATGCGATTAACCCAGTGAATGGTAAAGAAATTCCAATCTGGATTGCAGACTATGTATTAAGCACATATGGTACAGGTGCAATTATGGCTGTTCCAGCTCACGATGAACGCGACTACGAATTTGCAAAAGTATTTGGATTAGACATTATTCCAGTCATCGAAGGCGGGAACGTTGAAGAAGAAGCATACACTGGTGACGGCGTGCATATTCATTCAGATTTCCTTGATGGATTGAATAAAGCTGATGCGATTGCAAAAATGAATAAATGGCTAGAAGAACATGGCGTAGGAGCAGCTAATGTAAGCTATCGTCTACGTGACTGGTTGTTCTCTCGCCAACGTTATTGGGGTGAACCAATTCCAGTTATCCATTGGGAAGACGGTACTATGACAACTGTTCCGGAATCAGAATTGCCATTAGTATTACCAAAAACAGATAAAATTCGTCCTAGTGGTACTGGGGAATCACCACTGGCTGCAATTGAAGACTGGCTTTATGTCACAGACCCTGTAACAGGTAAGAAAGGTCGTCGTGAAACAAATACAATGCCACAATGGGCAGGAAGCTCATGGTACTTTGTACGTTATGTTGATCCACATAATAAAGAAAGACTTGTAGATTCTGAGAAAGTAAAACAATGGTTACCAGTTGATTTATATATTGGTGGTGCAGAGCATGCCGTTCTTCACTTACTATATGCTCGTTTCTGGTATAAAGTGTTATACGATTTAGGAGTTGTTCCAAACAAAGAACCGTTCCAAAAACTATTTAACCAAGGAATGATTCTTGGTGAAGGTAACGAAAAAATGTCTAAATCAAAAGGGAATGTAGTAAACCCTGATGATGTGGTTCGTGAATATGGTGCGGATACATTACGTGTTTATGAAATGTTCATGGGACCACTTGACGCATCGATTGCTTGGAGTGAAAAAGGACTTGAAGGTAGCCGTAAGTTCCTAGACCGCTTCTGGAGATTGATGATTGATGATAATGGTAAAATGCGTGACCGTATCACAAAACTAAACGATGGTAAATTGGGTAAAGTGTACCATCAAACAGTGAAGAAAGTGACAGAAGACTTCGAAGAGTTGCATTTCAACACTGCAATCTCTCAAATGATGATTTTCGTTAACGAAGCTTATAAAGCAGACGCATTGCCATTCGATTACATGAAAGGTCTTGTACAATTGATTGCGCCATTAGCACCACATATGGCTGAAGAAATCTGGAGTAAATTTGGATTTACTGAATCAATCAGTTATGTTCCATGGCCAACCTACGATGAATCTAAATTAGTGGAAGACGAAGTAGAAGTGATTTTCCAAGTCAATGGAAAAATTAAAGCACGCGTAATGGTTCCTACAAATGCAGACGCTGCAGCTCTTGAAGCACTTGCAAAAGAGCATGATTCAGTGAAATCTGCCATCGAAGGAAAAACAATCCGAAAAGTGATCGCTGTTCCAGGACGTTTAGTAAACATCGTTGCGAACTAATGGAATTTGAAAGGATAGTAGAATGATTTATTTTGATAATGCAGCAACAACGAAAATTTATGATGATGCATTAACGAGCTATGTTCAAGTTAGCCAAAAGTTCTTCGGAAATCCATCGAGCTTACACCAATTAGGAGTCGATGCCTTTCAAGTGTTGACCAAAGCTAGAGCTCAAGTAGCTAGTTTATTATCAGTTCAACCTGAGGAGATTTTCTTCACCTCAGGCGGAACTGAATCGAATAACTGGGCGATTAAAGGAACAGCTCTAGAAAAATCTGTATTTGGGAAACATATCATCACGACAAAGATTGAACATCCGTCTGTCCTTCAAACGTGTAAGCAATTAGAACGTTTCGGGTTTGAAGTGACGTACTTAGATGTCGATTCTAAAGGGATTGTAAGTGTAGACCAATTAAAAGAGAGTCTTCGTAAAGATACGATTTTAGTAAGTGTGATGGCTGTTAATAATGAAGTTGGAGCAGTTCAACCGATTGCTGAAATTGCTAAAGTACTTGAGGAATACCCATCGATTCACTTTCATGTGGACGCTGTTCAGGCAGTAGAATGCGCAAGGCAGCTCCTTGCCATTGGGCGTATTGATTTATTGAGTCTTTCTGCGCATAAATTCCATGGGCCACGAGGCGTTGGGATTATGTATAAGAAATTTGGACGAAAGATTCAAGCGCTCTTAACAGGTGGCGGACAAGAAAAAGGGGAACGTAGTACAACGGAAAACCTTCCAGGAATTGTAGCTACAACAAAAGCTCTACGAATGGCTTTAGAAGAAAAGTCAGTTACAGGAGAACTTCGTAGCCAATTATGGAAAGAGCTTGCTACAAAACCTGAAATTCGCATCTTCTCGCCTGAAGATGGAGCGTCTCATGTACTATGCTTTGCTATTAAAGGCGTTCGTGGAGAAGTGGTTGTCCATGCTTTTGAAAATCATGGAATCTATATTTCTACGACTTCTGCTTGTTCAAGTAAGAAAGGAGATTCATCAAGTACATTGTATGCGATGGATGTGCCAACTGAATGGGCGACAGGAGCTGTTCGTGTAAGCTTCTCAAACGACAATACAAAAGAAGAAGTAGAACAGTTTATAAAGGTTCTGCATCAGTTAATGAAACAATTTTCGTTTTTAAAATAAAAGGAGGAAATCGTTGAAAACTAGAATTTTGATTCGCTATGGTGAACTTTCTACAAAAGGTAGAAACAAGAAGATGTTCACTCAAAAATTAGCGTCAAATATTAAAAAAGCCTTAGTAGACTTTCCTCAGGTAAAGGTGATTCCTGATTATGACTTTATGTATTTAGATTTACATGAAGCGCCTGAAGAAGCAGTCATCGAAAAGGTAAAACCAATTTTTGGGATTCAATCTATTTCGCCAGTATATATTGTTGAAAAAGATATGGAAGTGGCTAAAAAAGTGGTTCTCGACTTATTAAGCCAAGAAGATCTTGAAGGAAAAACATTTAAGATTATGACAAGACGCTCGGATCATACATTCGAGATGGATACGAATCAAATCAACTTGTTTTTGGGGGATGCTGTTCTTGAAGCATTTCCAGAGATCAAGGTTCAATTAAAACAACCGGATATTACGGTTCGTATCGATGTGCGCCGTGAACATCTAATGGTGAGTCTAAAGACTATCCAAGGGGCAGGAGGACTTCCTGTTGGTACAAGTGGTCGTGTGATGCTGATGCTATCTGGTGGGATTGATTCACCAGTAGCAGGATATCTTGCGATGAAACGTGGAATGGAAATTCAATGCGTGCACTTTGCAAGCCCACCGTATACGAGCCCACAAGCGCTAGAGAAAACAAAACTCTTAGCAGCAAAAATTGCTCGTTTTGGTGGAAGTATTCAATTCTTAACTGTACCTTTTTCAAGAATTCAAGAGGAAATCAAGAAGAGTGTACCGGAAGCATATTTAATGACAATTATGCGTCGTTTCATGCTTCGTATTACGGATCAACTTAGAGAAAATGCACGTGCTCTAGCGATTGCCAATGGGGAATCAGTGGGGCAAGTGGCTTCTCAAACATTAGATAGCATGGTGGCGATTAATGATGTGACTAATACACCAATTATCCGTCCAGTAGCTACAATGGATAAACTTGATATTATTAAAGTTGCTGAAGAAATTGATACATTCGAGTTGTCGATTCAACCATTTGAGGATTGTTGTACGGTATTTGCACCGCCTAGTCCTAAGACAAAACCAAAACTTGAGAAGGCACGTCAATATGAAGCGCGTCTTGATGTGGAAGGTTTAATTAAAGAGGCTGTAGAGGGGACAGTGATTGAGGAAATTACTGCAAACTATACAACTTCAGTAGAAACAGCAAGTCAAGAGATTGACGATTTATTTTAAAACAAAAAGAAGCGATGCTATTCCATTTGGAGTAGTATCGCTTTTCGTTTGCCTATTGGAAGTATTCTTTTAGAGCATTTGCAATACTCTTGGCGATGTTTTGTTGATATTCTTCCGAAGAAATCACTTTGTTATCACCTTGGTTATTTAAATATCCAAGTTCTAAAAGAATGGATGGACGAGCATTATCACGAAGAACCATGAAGTTTTGGAATCTGCTTCCTTGGTTTTTCAATGGTAGATTTCGAGCTAAGTATTTATTCACTGTCTGACTTAAGTTTTCACTTTTTTCACTGAAGTAATAGGTTGTAGTACCTGATAAACTAGAGTCCTCTGCGGAATCGAAATGGATACTGATAAATGCATCAGCATTATTCTTGTTGCTAATGTCAGCACGTTCTGAAAGAGACACTGAAGAATCATTTGTTCTTGTTAGAAATACTTTTGCACCCATGGCTTCAAGCTCTTTCTTCACAAGTAGGGCGGTTGTTAATGTATGATCAGCTTCGTGTTTATCACTGAAGTTAACAACAGCACCAGGGTCATCTCCACCATGACCTGGGTCGATTACGATAATTGCGTTTTTAATTCCTTGAGGAATCGTTTCATCTGTCTCAATTGCTGAAAAGTTTGTAGTCACTAACCAATATGGAATGTACCCGAACTTCCCATTTCCAATTGGAATTTTATAAAAATCTCCATCACGATCTTCATAAGCAAATTGTGTTCCTTTATCAACGGTGCCAATCAATTCGGAAGTGACGTTGGAAGTTGAGTAAATAGGTGTTTCTTTTAGTTTTGTAACAAACATCTTATTCGAGTCAATTGTTGTTGGAAGACCAGCTTGCTTATTGAGGGTTTCTTGAATTAAGTCAATCGCATAGTTTGTAGAATCACTATCCACATACCCCTCTTTATCTAAATAACGAACTTTTAGGTTTTTATCATTTACTTCCTCAATAAGGTAGAAGAGTTCGCCATTTGGAATTGTTAAGAGAACTTTTGAATTTTCATCTTGTGTTTCGCGTAATTTCAAGCCACCAGACGTATATCCTTTCATCATCGTTGTTAGAAGGACATTTTTGTCTTCGATATAGGCTACTTGTTCATCATATTGAACTTGAATCCAACCATTGTCTAATTTTTGTAAAGCCAATAAGTATTGGTTCTTCGTAATTTCCCCGATTGGGATACCTTTAGCATCCATCGTATGGTAAACCTTCAATGGGGTATCGCTTGTATTGACAGCAAACTGTACAATTTTATTGTGAACCGTAGTTGAAGTCTGAGTAGCTGTATTTGAGCTATTCGTATCTGTATTGGCTTGTTGCGTGTTCGTTTGAGGTTTTACTGTTGAACTTTCACTAACTAGTGGATAGGCGATAATCCATAGTAGTAGAAGTGAAACAAGAAAGCCCAGCAACTGCTGTATATTTTTCTTCTTAAAGAATTTCAGTAATGAATCCATAAGGGCTCCTTTTTTATTTGTATATTTCTTCTCTATTATACCAATAAAAGCGCTATTTGTGTATAAAAAATAGCTTACAGCTTGATTGCAGAAGAATTATTTTAGTAAAATAATAGAGAATAATGAAATATTTGGAGGATGATTATGTTAATTGGGTCTCACGTTTCGATGAGCGGAAAAGAAATGCTCTTGAATTCAGCAAAGGAAGCAGCAAGTTATAAAGCAAATGTCATGATGGTTTATACAGGTGCTCCGCAAAACACAAGAAGAAAACCAATTGAAGAGTTAAATGTTGAAGCTGGGAAACAGTACATGAAAGAACATGGCATTGAAGAAGTTGTTGTCCATGCGCCTTATATTATTAACTTAGCCAACACTACAAAAGAAGGCTATATTGATTTTGCAATTGACTTTTTAAAAGAAGAATTGAAACGTGCAGAAGCGGTTGGTGCTACACAAGTTGTTCTACATCCTGGTTCTCACGTAGGGGCTGGTGTTGATGTAGGAATAAACCAAATCATCTACGGATTAAACCAAGTTTTAACGAAAGACCAAAAAGTTCAAATCGCATTAGAGACAATGGCGGGTAAAGGTACAGAGCTAGCTCGTACATTCGAAGAATTAGCACGTATTATCGACGGAGTGACGCACAATGAACATTTATCCGTAACGTTTGATACATGCCACGTTCACGATGCAGGTTATGATATTAAAAATGATTTATCAGGAGTATTAACTCATTTTGATAAAACAGTTGGCCTTGACCGTATTAAAGTCCTTCATGTAAATGATTCGAAAAATCCTGTTGGGGCTCATAAAGATAGACATGAGAACTTTGGTTTTGGAGAAATCGGATTTGAAGCGCTCATGAACGTTATTAATGTTCCTGAATTTAAACATCTTCCAAAGATTCTCGAAACACCTTGGATTAAAGTGGAAGATAAAGTTCAAATTGCGCCGTACAAAAAAGAAATTGAAATGATTCGTTCTGGAAAATTTGATTCAAACTGGATTGAAGAGTTATTAAAACAAGAAAGAGGGAAGTAATATGCATTCACACGATCATTGCTGTGGTCACGACCACTCAGGTCATAAAGAACATCATCATCATGACCATTCACATAATCATGTAGAAGAAGCGTTAGAAATCTTAAAAGAAGCGGGTTATAAACATACGAATAAACGCCAACGACTTGTTGAGATTTTAAATGATGCCAACCGTTACTTGTCAGCAAAGCAAGTGCAAGAATTGATTGCGCCTGAATTCCCACAATTAAGTTATGATACGATTTATCGTAATTTATATACTTTTGTACAATTAAATATTTTAGAAGAGACAGAGCTTAACGGAGAAAAATTATTTAGATTCCGTTGCCAAGCTCATGGCCATCATCATCATTTCATTTGCGAAAAATGTGGTAGCACAAGAGAGATTGATATGTGCCCAATGGATTTCTTTAAAGATCAATTAGAAGGATGCGAAATTCATTCACATCGTTTTGAAATTTTTGGTCTTTGCGAAAAGTGCTCGGCAAAAGCGTAGTTTAAGGCTTTCCTAAAAAAGTTAAAAGAACCTTAGTAAAGTTGATTGACATTTTATGGAACCTTTCCTATAATAAAAAAAGGACATTTCGTTTGTTTGGTTATTCTATTCAAAAGAAAACAGTTACTTTTTATTGCTCGGAGGGAGGGAATAGGATATGTCAAAAACAGTTGTTCGTAAAAACGAATCACTTGATGATGCTCTTCGTCGCTTCAAACGTACTGTTTCTAAAACCGGAACTTTACAAGAGGCTCGCAAACGTGAGTTTTATGAAAAACCAAGTGTAAGACGTAAGAAAAAATCAGAGGCAGCTCGTAAACGCAAGTTCTAGTCAACTCTGTGTATCATAGACTATGTCAGGCTGGGGCTATTAGTCCCAGTCTTTTTTTATCAATCAAACGAAATCAAAAGAATGGAGCGATTATAATGTCATTAAAAGAAACAATTAATAACGATATCAAAACAGCGATGAAAGCTAAAGACAAAGAAACATTAGCTGTATTACGTATGATTAAAACAGCGATTCAAGCTGCTGAAATTGACAAAAAATCAGATTTAACACCTGAAGAAGAATTAACAATTTTATCGCGTGAAGCCAAACAACGTCGTGATTCTATTGTTGAATTCGAAAAAGCAGAACGCCAAGAATTAGTTGAAAAAACTCAAGGCGAATTAGCGATTGTTGAGAAGTACTTACCAGCGCAACTTTCATTAGAAGAAGTGCAAGCAAAAATTGCCGAAATTGCTGAACAAGTAGGAGCAACAACACAAAAAGAATTCGGTAAATTAATGGGTGCCGTAATGCAGGCTCTTAAAGGTCAAGCAGACGGTAATGTTATTAAAGAACAAGTAAAAGCACACTTAAATAAATAAGTGTGGATTGGAGGATAACTGATTGGAAAAAGAAACCTTTAAAGCAAGTGTTGAATTAAGCGATAATCCTCAATTAATTCAATTATTTGGTTCTCAAGATCAGAATATTCGTTTTATTGAAGATTCATTCCAAGTACAAATTACCCATCGTGGGGAGCAACTCTTTATTTCTGGAGAAGAAGAGGTTGTCTCGCAAGCAAAAGAACTGCTTAATCAGCTTCAAGACTTAATTGCACGTGGAATCAGTATTTCAAAAACTGATATCATTACGGCTGTTAAGATGGCCAAACGTGGTACTTTGGATTACTTTGTTAATTTATATAACGAAGAAATCGGACGTACATTTGCAGGAAAAGCAATTCGTGCCAAAACATATGGTCAACAACAATACATTCATGCTATTAAGAAAACGGATGTGGTATTTGGTATTGGGCCTGCCGGAACTGGTAAAACATTCGTAGCCGTTGTCATGGCTGTTCAAGCGTTGAAAAAAGGCGAAGTGAAGAAAATTATCTTAACACGTCCAGCCGTTGAAGCCGGTGAAAATCTAGGATTCTTACCAGGTGACTTAAAAGAAAAAGTAGATCCATATTTACGTCCGTTATACGATGCTTTATATACCGTATACGGTATGGAGCACACAAATCGTCTTCTAGAGCGAGGCGTTATCGAAGTGGCACCGCTAGCGTATATGCGTGGGCGTACATTAGAAGATTCATTTATCATTCTAGATGAAGCTCAAAATACTACAAGAGCGCAAATGAAGATGTTTTTAACACGTCTAGGTTTTGGCTCGAAAATGATTGTCAATGGAGACAAATCACAAATTGACTTACCAAAAGGGCATCAAGCGAGTGGTCTTTTGGATGCAGAACGTAAACTTAAAGGAATCAATGGCATTGCCTTTGTAGAATTTGATGCAGGAGACGTTGTACGTCATCCAATCGTATCAGAAATTATTAATGCCTACTCAGCTTCTAATAGCACTGAGAAGGAACGAGGTGAAGAAAGTGAGACAAAAGCTCCGTAAGTTTCAAGAATCATTAGGAATTTTCTATTTACCTGCACTATTAGGTGTTACTTTCCTATTCTTATTAATATTAGGATGGAGTAATGTTCAACCAACTTCTTATTCATTTGAATTAAACCAAGTTGCAAAAGAAACTGTTCGTGCACCGAAATCCGTAGAGGATAAAGAGCAGACTGAGAAGAATCAGCAGATGGCGATGGACGGTGTTGGCGATATTTATGTATTCGACCAAAACCGCGAGCAACAACAAATTGATAAAGTGAAACAGTTTTTCCAAGCGATTAAGACAGTCGCAGCAAAAGCTTCAAGTGAAATTTTTGCAACTGATTCTACAACGACGTCTTCTGGTGAAGTATCAACAAAAGTTGCAACGATTCAAGATCGACTTACTTATTTCAAGAAGAGTTTAGAATCGGAAAATAAAGCCATTCGTGATTTTGCTTTGTATATTCCAGATAGTGTCATCATTCAATTACTTTCTGTTAGCTCAGATAAATTAGATGATTACGAATTAGCTATTGAGAATGCAATTAAAGAGCAAATGGACAAATCAATTACGGAATCTAATTTGCTACAAGCACAAGAAGCAGCTAAAAAATGGCTCTTTAACGGAGGATTTACTGACAATGAACGTGAAATGCTTGGACAACTGTTAACGAATAGTATCGTTGTCAATAATGTTGTGGACAAAGACGCAACGAATAGTGCAAAAGAAAATGCCAAACAAAGTGTTTCACCGGTCCGTATTTTACAAGGACAAGTGTTGATTCAAGAAGGGCACATCATTACTCAAGAAGATTTACGTCTTCTAAAATTATTAGGTATTGATGGAAACTCAAGTAATTATCATCAATTGTATAGTTACTTAATTTTCTTAACGATTTTATTTGTATCGTTACTAGCATTCTCATTCCGTTTCAAAATGGGAGCATCAAGCAAAGAGTGGGATACACGTGTTAATGAGCTGACTGTGTTCTCAGTAGTGTTCACAATTGGAGCAATCTTACTAAAAATTCTATCATTCCTGCAAAATCGTGGAATCGATTATATTGGTGTAGCTTTCCCGATTGCCGGATTTATCTACATCATTTATAAATTAACTTCGAAGTTTTACTTTACGATTATTGCTATGTTAGTTTATCCAATTTTAGTATGGTATATGTTTGGTAGCGATAGTATTAACACCGAAATCGCGTTAACGACCGTTTACTTCTCACTCGCAGCATGGCTTGGAGTCATTCAAGAGGTATACTGGAAAGATTTATCGTGGTTTAAACAATTACTATTACAAATCATTATTCCTTTAGCATTAATGGTTCCATTTGTATTCTTTAGTAATTATGATTTGGTATCAACGCAATCAGCGTGGTTATTCGCGTTTGCGGCAGTGAGTGGATTTTTATCATTCCTTATTCCTGTTATTTTGATGCCGTACTTTACGTATTTATTCGAGGATAGTTCCGTACTATTATGGGCAGAATTATCAAATCCAAATCAACCGTTGTTAAAAGATTTGATTACAAAAGCTCCAGGAACTTATCATCATAGTTTGATGGTCGCAAACATTTCAGCCAACTGTGTGGAAGCCATTGGTGGAGATTCACAATTGGCGAGAGTAGCTTGTTATTATCACGATATTGGTAAGACCGAGCATCCTTTCTTCTTTATCGAGAACTTACCAGCGCATATGGAAAGTCCTCATAAGATGATTGGACCATATGAATCGAAAGAAATTATTTTTGATCATGTTCGTAAAGGGGTAGAAATCCTAAAACAACATCAATTGCCACAATCAGTGATTGATATTTGTGCAGAACACCATGGAACGACATTGATGAAGTATTTCTATGCAGAAGCATTAAAAGACAATCCAGATGCGGATGAGGCAGATTTCAGATATCCAGGTCCTAAACCTCAAACAAAAGAATCTGCGGTCATCAATATCGTGGATAGCGCTGAGGCTGCGACTCGTGCGATGAAAGAACCAACGCTTGAGAAAGTTCAAAACTTAGTGCATTCGATTATTATGAATCGCTTGGAGGACGGGCAATTTGTTGAATGTGATATTACGTTGAAAGAGTTAGCGATTATCGAAAAGAATATCGTGGCTTCGCTAAATGGAACATTCCATTCAAGAATTGAATATCCAAAACTTCCTAAAAAACAATCTTAAGAGTCATCTCCCTTCAACTTGAATTAGTTGAGGGGAGTTCTTTTTTGTAAAAGATAAGCTTTAAAGACCGTCAAAGTTCCAATAATGTAGGGAGTTTGTTACAATATTATTGACGCTAAAAAAGGAGTTTTTAATATGATTATTGAAATTATCGATGAAACAGAAGTAGTACCAGAAAGCCATCAAGAACTTGTGCATAGTGTGGTTAGTTTTGCTGCGGATTACTTAAAAATCCCTGAAAACAAAGAATGTAGTATCTCATTTATTTCTAGCGAACGTATTCGTGAAATCAACCGTGAGTTTAGAAATATTGATAAGGTTACAGATGTGATTAGTTTTGCGTTAGATGATTCAGATGATGACTTTGAAAGTATGAAGTCTATTATGGAAGAGGACGATAGCTTTGTAACTTCGATTGGAGATATCGTTATTTCTTTAGACCGTGCAAAAGAACAAGCAGAAGACTATGGACATTCGCTTGAACGTGAACTTGGATTTTTAGCACTGCATGGCTTCTTACACTTAAACGGTTATGATCACCAAACAGAAGAAGAGGAAGCTGAAATGACAGGATTGCAAAAAGAAATCCTAGAAGCATATGGGTTGAAACGTGATGACGCATAAACAAACAGAAAAGAATTCTAACTTTTTGACGTCCCTAAAGCATGCCATAGATGGTATTAAAACAGTGATTCAAGAAGAAAGAAACATGAAGGCGCATCTCTGCATTGCAGGGCTAGCGATTATAATTAGTTTTTTCTCTGGTTTATCAGCAGTCGAATGGTGTTTTATTTTACTGTGTATTTTTATTGTGTTTCTCATGGAAATCTTAAACACCGTTGTCGAAAATTTAGTCGATTTACTAGTGAAGAAGGAATATCATATTGAAGCAAAGAGGGCAAAAGATATTGCAGCTGGTGGAGTGTTACTCAGCGCTAGTTTTACAGTAGTTGTTGCAATGATCATTATTTTGCCAAAATGGATTCATTTTTAAGGAGAGAGTATGACAAAACCATTTAAATCAGGATTTGTGGCGATTGTAGGTCGTCCTAATGTCGGCAAATCAACATTTATGAACTATGTGCTTGGTCAAAAGATTGCCATCATGTCTGACAAAGCGCAAACAACAAGAAATAAAATCCAAGGGGTTTATACGAAAGACGATGCGCAAATCGTTTTCTTAGATACTCCAGGGATTCATAAGCCAAAACATGAACTCGGAGAATTCATGGTGAAGAGTGCTTATTCTGCGCTAAAAGAAGTAGATGCAGTCTTATTTATGGTGAACGTTAGTGAAAAACGTGGACCAGGAGACGACTTCATTATTGAAAAACTAAAAGGAATTAAGACACCGATTTTCTTAGTATTAAATAAGATTGACCTTGTAACTCCAGAAGTGCTATTAGAACGTGTCGAAAGTTATAAAGATGCACTTGATTTTGCAGGAGTGTTTCCAATTTCAGTACTACAAGGGAATAATGTGAACGAACTAATGGAAGGCCTCATTAACGCACTTCCTGAAGGACCACAATATTATCCAGCAGACCAAATCACCGATCACCCTGAGTACTTTGTTGTATCAGAATTGATTCGTGAGAAAATTTTACAATTAACACAGGAAGAAATTCCTCACTCAGTGGCTGTAACTGTGGATAAAATGCAAAAAGATGAATTCGATAAAGTACATGTGTATGCGAATATCATCGTGGAGCGAAAATCGCAAAAAGGCATTATTATTGGTAAAGGTGGACGTCTCTTAAAAGAGATTGGGACGAGAGCGAGACGCGATATTCAACAATTACTTGGAAATAAGGTTTACCTTGAACTGTGGGTAAAAGTTGAGAAAGATTGGCGTAAACGTAAGAGTAACTTACAAGAATACGGATATCGAGATACAGACTATAGAGATTAGGATGGAATCAAATGGATTATTATCACTATTTTGATGGAATTGTCTTAATGAAACAGGCGTATCGCGAGAAAGATATGCTTGTTAAAATTTTGACGAGAGACCACGGAAAGTTAATGTTCTTTTTACGAAATGCACAGCAAAGCAATCATCCATTAACAGCTGCGACACAGGTGTTTACAAGAGCGACTTTTCTTGGGCATATTCATCAAAATGGGTTTAGTTTCCTAAAGGATAGTCACGATATAAAGCCTGCGACGATTGTCTTGCAAGATGTAAAGGCACAAGCAGTTTTAGCGTATTTAACGCAATTAACAGATGCGGTGATGGATGACCATATTGTGAATAAGACAGTGTTCCAACTGCTTTGGGACGCTATTGAAGCCATTAATAATGGAATCGATGCAGAAGTGATTTTGAGTTTCTTTGAAATCAAGATTCTACGTTACTATGGAGTCGAGGTGGAATGGCAACATTGCGTCATTTGTAATAGAGATACAGACTTAGTCGATTTTTCAATTCAGAAGCATGGATGCCTGTGCAAGAATCACTTAGATGAAGACGAATATCGCATGCAACTGTCTAGAAAGGCATTGTATGTCGCAAGGCAATTAGCTCTTGTTTCTTCTCCGAAACAAATAGGGTCTATTCAGTTATCGAGTGAGACAACAAGTGAGTTAAGACGCCTGTTTGATACCATTATGGAAGAGTATGTGGGCATTCGTTTGAAGAGCAAAAAATTCTTAGATCAGATGGTCGAATGGGAAACGTTAATGCAGAAAAGAGGACAAGATTAAGAGTAGCGCAAAACGCTGTCTTTACTTGACTTTTTAAGCAATTATCGGTACTATAGTGAAAGATTAATAGGACGTTGACGGTGAGATTTTTAATGATAAAATGTCAAAGAGAGTATGGGCTGGTGGAATCCATATCATGGTCATTAAAAGTGGCGCACTTGAGTCTATCAACAATGAAGCTTGGTTTTAAACCAAGAAATTAGGGTGGAACCGCGATTAGTCGTCCCTATGTATGCTTTTTGTGTACATAGGGACTTTTTTATTTAGTCAAAGGAGGAAATAGTATGGATTTTACAATGGTCATCCCAGCTTCAGAATTCAAAGATTTTCAATTGAAGGTGGTGTCATTAGCGCCGATTAAAGTCAGTGTGATCGGTCATGATGACGAAGTGTTGGAGAAATTCCAAACAAGTGTTAACCATTCAATGTACGGTTTTAAAACGAAAAATGAAGCGATTAAAGAAGTGAAATGTGAAGTGATTCCTGGAGTGATTTATGAATTCTATCCAGTTGTGAATGCACAATAGAAAGGGGAACAATTATGGCAAAAAAATTAAGTGTTCAAGAAATTATTTTAACATTACAAAATTATTGGTCTAACCAAGGATGCTTGCTTCTTCAAGCATACGATACTGAAAAAGGGGCAGGGACAATGAGTCCTTATACATTCCTACGTGCCATTGGACCAGAACCATGGAATGCAGCATACGTGGAACCTTCACGTCGTCCTGCAGATGGACGTTACGGGGAAAACCCAAACCGTTTATTCCAACACCACCAATTCCAAGTGGTGATGAAACCATCTCCTGAAAATATTCAAGAATTATATTTAGGAAGCATAGAAGCTCTTGGAATTAACCCATTAGAACATGATATTCGTTTCGTGGAAGATAACTGGGAAAACCCATCTCTTGGTTGTGCTGGTTTAGGATGGGAAGTATGGCTTGATGGAATGGAAGTGACTCAGTTTACATATTTCCAACAAGTAGGTGGACTAGAATGTCACCCTGTAACAAGTGAAATTACTTATGGTTTAGAACGTCTTGCTTCATACATTCAAGAAGTAGAGAGTGTATATGATTTAGTATGGACTGGAGATGTTAAATACGGAGATATCTTCACTCAACCAGAATATGAACATTCTAAATACGCTTTTGAAGAAAGCAATGCAGAATTATTAATGCAATTATTTACAGACTTTGAAAAAGAAGCCACTGTATTAATGGAAAAAGGGCTAGTTCACCCAGCTTATGACTATGTATTAAAATGCTCACATGCATTTAACTTAATGGATGCTCGCGGAATTATTTCTGCAACTGACCGTGCTGGATTCCTTGGTCGTATTCGTAAGATGGCTCGTACCATCGCGAAAACTTTCGTGGCTGAACGTGAAGCATTAGGATTCCCATTATTGAAAGAGAAATAAGAGAGTTTGGAGGAGAAAGAATGACACAATCATTATTATTAGAAATCGGTTTAGAAGAATTACCTGCTCAATATGTTCGAACAAGCTCTGAACAATTAGCAAAACGTGTAGAAGACTTCTTCAAAGATGAAAACTTAGAATTTGAATCCGTAGAAGCATTTGCAACTCCTAGAAGATTAGCGGTTCGTGTAAATGGCTTAGTCGAAGAACAAGCTGACCGTGAAGAAATCTTCAAAGGGCCATCGCTAGCAATCGCTAAAAAAGATGGATCATGGACAAAAGCAGCTGAAGGTTTTGTTCGTGGAAAAGGGTTAACAACTGACGATATTTATGTGGAAGAAGTGAATGGCGTTGAATACATTCATGTGAAACAACATATCGCTGGTAAATCAACAAAAGAAGTGGTTAAAAACTTATCTTCTGTGATTACAGATATGAAATTCCCAGTGACAATGCGTTGGGCAGCTCATACATTTGAATACTTACGTCCAATTCACTGGATTGTTGCTTTATACGGCAATGAAGTCATCGAAGAAATTGGCGTATTAGATGTCAAAGCTGGACGTACTTCAAGAGGTCATCGTTTCTTAGGGAAAGAAGCAACGATTGAAAATCCAGAAAGCTATGAGAAAGCTTTAGCTGAACAATTTGTCATCGTGAACCAAGATGAACGTAAAGCATTAGTTCGCAAACAAATTGAAGAATTAGCTGCTAAGAACAACTGGATTATTCCAATCGATGAAGACTTATTAGAAGAAGTAAGCTCAATCTTAGAATACCCAACAGCATTTGCGGGTACTTTTGATGAAAAATACTTAGTTGTTCCAGAACCAGTACTCGTAACATCTATGAAAGAACACCAACGCTATTTCGTTGTGTATAACCAAGAAAAACAATTATTACCATTCTTCGTTTCAGTTCGTAACGGTAATGATTACATGATTGAAAATGTCGCAAAAGGAAATCAAAAAGTATTAACTGCTCGTCTAGAAGATGCTTTATTCTTCTATGAAGAAGACTTAAAGATTCCTATGACAACTTTCTTGAAGAAATTAGAAACATTAAACTTCCATGCAAAAATTGGTTCTATGACAGAGAAAATGGATCGCGTGCAATTACTTGTGGGACGTCTTGCAAAAGAATTGAACTTACCAAGTGATGTCGTTGTTACAGCGCAACGTGCCGCTTCTATTTACAAATTCGACTTAGTAACGAACATCGTTGGTGAATTCCCTGAACTACAAGGAATCATGGGTGAAATCTATGCCTTGAAACAAGGTGAAACTCCTGAAGTAGCTCAAGCAATCCGTGAACACTATATGCCAACAAGTGCAGATGGTGAATTGCCTTCTTCTGTACCAGGTGCCTTACTTGCAGTTGCTGATAAATTAGATACTTTCTTAAGCTTTACAGCTGCTGGAATGCTTCCAACTGGTTCAAACGACCCTTATGCGCTTCGTCGTCAAGTAATGGGGCTTGTACAAATTCTTGCAGCCTTTGACTGGAACATTGAAATTGAAGACTTCACTAAATTGTTATTAGGTCTTGATTATGCTGAATTCCTATCTGGTAAAGAGGAAGAAGTAGAAGAGTTTATCTTAAGCTTTATTCGTGAACGTGTGGCACAACGTATTGCAACAATTACAAAACGTCATGATATTATCGATGCAATTGTAAACAGTCATACTTCATCAGTTCCTGAACAATTGAAAGCTGCAAAAGTTCTTTCAGCTGTTTCTGAATCAGAAGAATTTAAAGGAATTACAGAGGCATTAAACCGTGTTATCAATATTAGTGCGAAAGCTCAAGATGATGCGAGTGGCGAAATTTTAGAAGATCGTCTTGAAACAGAAAGTGAACGTACTTTAGTAAAAGCTATTAAAGAACTTCATTCAAAAGTACAAACATTAACTCCTGAAGAACTTTATAGTCATTTAGAAGCAATGGCACCAAAAATAAATGATTTCTTCAATGAAAATATGGTAATGGTGGACGATGAAGCGACTCGTCGTAACCGTCTAAGATTCTTAGGATTGCTATCTGAAATTATTTTAGATTTCGCAGATTTCACATCATTAATCGTTAAATAAGACCCCTCAAAGAGAAAGGAGAGTGAATGAAATGGCAGTATTTTATGATCGTGCCACGATTCAAGTCAAAGCCGGAAAAGGTGGAGACGGAATGGTTGCGTTTCGTCGTGAAAAATACGTACCAGACGGAGGCCCGGCTGGTGGAGACGGCGGTAAAGGCGGAAGTGTCATTTTTAAAGTCGATTCAGGACTTAGAACCTTATTAGATTTCCGTCACAAACGTCATTTCAAAGCAAAACCTGGTGAAAACGGCATGAGTAAGAGTATGTATGGCCGTGGAGCAGAAGACTTAATCGTTAAAGTTCCACCAGGAACAATCGTTAGAAATGCTGAGACGAAAGCATTGATTGCTGACTTAGTAGAAGATGGGCAAGAAGTAGTAGTTGCTAAAGGTGGCCGTGGTGGTCGAGGAAATATCCGTTTTGCAACGCATAAAAACCCTGCACCAGACATTGCTGAGAACGGTGAACCAGGGGAAGAGTTTGAACTCGATTTAGAATTAAAAGTTTTAGCTGACGTTGGTTTAGTTGGGTTCCCATCTGTAGGAAAATCGACTTTACTATCTGTAATTTCAAGTGCAAAACCAAAAATTGCAGACTATCACTTTACAACATTAAACCCTCAATTAGGAATGGCGCAGTCTCCAAATGGCGAGCAATTCGTCGTTGCAGACTTACCAGGGTTAATTGAAGGAGCTCATACAGGTGTGGGGCTTGGAATTCATTTCTTAAAACACATCGAACGTACAAAAGTGTTACTTCATGTCATTGATATGGCCGCAATGGAAGGCCGCGATCCTTTTGAAGATTACAAGATTATTCAAGAGGAACTCGGAAGTTATCACTTACGCTTACTAGAACGTCCAATGCTGATTGTGGCGAACAAAATGGACCAACCTCAAGCAGAAGAAAACTTAGAGAAGTTTAAGAAAGATTTAGCAGATAGTTTAGCTGAAGGCGAAGAAATGCCAGAGATTTTCCCAATTTCTGCATACCGTCGCGAAGGCCTTCAAGCATTGCTGGCTAGAACTGCTGAAGTGTTAGAAGAAACAGAATTCTTCCCATTAAACGAAGAAGTAGTGGAGACACATATCGTTTATGGATTAGAAGAAGAGGAAGCACCATTCAAAGTGACAAGAGATCCAGATGGAACTTGGGTACTGTATGGTGACAAGATCGAAAAACTATTCAAGATGACAAATATGGAACATGATGAGTCTGTTATGCGATTCTCACGTCAATTACGTGGAATGGGTGTGGATAGCACTTTACGTGAAAAAGGCGCTGAAAATGGCGATTTAGTACGTATTCTAAACTTCTCATTCGAGTTCGTAGATTAAGGAGTTTTGAATATGATTGATAGAAGTGAGATGGAAAAACGTTTTTACGTATCTTCATTTGACGGGCTAAGAGCGATAGGAATCCTTAGTATCATTATTTATCACCTGTATTCTTATCGCTTGCCGGGTGGATTTCTTGGATTGGACATCTTCCTCATTTTAGCGGGTTACTTTATGACAAACCGTTTAATGACAAGTTTGATGAACGATGGAAAGATTCCTTTGAAGCAGTTTTTATTAAAACGACTAGCACGTATTGCGCTTCCTTTAATTGCAATGCTCGTTCTAGTGTTCATTTATATTACACTGTTTCAAAATGAGATGTTGGTGAACTTAAGAGGGTCATTTACTTCCAGTCTTATATTTCTAAATAACTGGTGGCAGATTTTCCAAGCACAAACGTTTATTCCAAACTTATTAACGGAAAATCCATTTGAACACTTATGGTATATTTCATTGGCCTTTCAGTTTTACTTATTGTGGCCGATTGTGTTTGCCTTCTTAAGTTTATTCCTTAAGAAGCATAATTCATTATTTGTAGCTATCGTGGTGTTAGCTACGGCTTCGTTTGGATTAATGCTTTTTAGTTATAAAGGGGCAGACTCATTGACGTATGTCACAATGAGCACAGGGACTCGATTGTTCTCAATGCTGATCGGTTCATGTACGGCATTGCTATATCCCTTAGATCGTTTCCAAAAGGAACATAAATCTAGAGTGCCATATGAGCAATATTTAAGATTAATTCCAATCGTGTTAATGTTCATCTTGTTATTTACACTTGGGCGTAACGAAGATATTACGTATCGTGGGGGAATGCTGCTTTTTGACTTAACAGTGGCTGCTGTTATTTTGATGAGCTTGCATCCTAAAGTAGGAACGGGGATTTTATTCCGTTTCAAACCATTAACCGTCATTGGTCGTAGAAGTTTATCTTATTATTTATGGTTCTTACCAATTATTGTGTTATACCAAGCAAAAATGGGGATTGCTGGTTCAAGTAATTTAATTCACGGCATCATCCAATTGGTACTCATTCTTTTCTTTGGTGAAGTTTGGTATCAAGTATTCGAGAAGAGACGTTATCTTCAAATAGTCCGTAAATTGATGGGGCTATTGAATGAAAAAACAGCTTATGGAAAACAAATTTTATTTGGAATCTGTGCAGTACCACTCATCATTTTAGCGGTAGGGCTCGTACAGTCTACAAGTAAACTATCTGAACAAGAGGCCACTCTTACAGAATTAATCCATACGAACCAAACAATTGTGGATAACACACAACAAACGGATAAAAAATTATTGAAGACCATTAATAATGTGGTTGGATTAACACGTGAAGAAACAGTCTTTAGTAGTAATAGTTCAATTACCTTTATCGGGGATCAATCGCTTCTTGCAATTGCGAATGAACTAGCAACGATTTATCCAAACGCTGTGATGCATGCAACACCGATTGCACAAGTAACGGATTTATCTTCGACGATTAACGAATTGAAATCGAAGAATCAATTAAATGACATTGTTGTATTAATGTTTGGTGCCAATAGTGCCTTTACAAAAGGACAATTGGAACGTGAATTGAAACGAATCGGTATGGAAAAACAAATCTTCCTCGTGACGACTACAACGTCTAAAACATGGAGAGATGATGTGAATAACGTTTACGAAGCAGTTAGCGAGAAGTATTCGAATGTTCATGTTCTTGACTGGAATGAATATTCAAAAGATCAAGATTGGTTCTATTCACATAAATCATATGTAACAGAAGTAGGGGCTCATGAAGAAGCACTCTTCTTTGCGAAAAAAATTTATGAAACATTGAGAGGAAATTAAAATGGAATTGCAATTTCTAGGTACAGGTGCTGGCGTGCCTTCTAAAATGAGAAACGTCACTTCAATTGCATTAAAGCTTCTCGATGAGATTAATGAAGTGTGGTTATTCGATTGCGGAGAAGCTACACAGCAACAAATTTTAAATACAAATATTCGTCCAGGAAAAATCAAGAAGATTTTCATTACACATATGCACGGAGATCATATCTTTGGGTTACCTGGACTACTGACTAGTCGTTCTTTTCAAGGAGGAGAAGATGATTTAACCCTCTATGGTCCTAAAGGAATTAAGAACTTTATCGACACGACGATTCAAGCTTCTTGTTCTAAATTAGGATATCCTTTAAAAGTAGTTGAATTTGAAAAAGAAGGTCTTCTTTTCGAAGATAAACATTTTAAAGTAGAAATGAAGCGACTCGAACATGGGATTCCTTCATATGGATTCCGTGTGACAGAAAAGGATCAACCAGGCGAACTGCAAGCAGACCGTCTAAAAGAGTTAGGAATTCCTTTTGGGCCACTCTTTGGTAAGTTGAAAAAAGGTGAGACGATTACTCTAGAAGATGGAACTGTCGTGAATGGAAAAGATTATATTTCTCCGGATATTAAAGGACGAGTTGTGACCATTTGCGGGGATACTCGTAAATGTGAAGCTAGTGAAATCTTAGCCTATCGTTCGGACGTTCTCGTTCACGAGGCGACTTACGAAGGAGATAAAGGGCAACAAGCCTATCGCCATTTCCATTCAACAAGTCTTCAAGCGGCTGAAGTTGCTAAAAATGCTGAAGTGAAGCGACTTTTATTAACGCATATCAGTGCTCGCTATCTTGGGAAACAATCCCAAGACTTAGAAGACGAGGCTAAAAAGATTTTTGATAATGTTCAAGTTGTCAAAGACTTCGACATTGTGACTGTTGAAAGGATTAAACATCATGAAGGATGCTAAATGGTTTACAAATCAAGTAGCTCTTGTGACCGGAGCTAGTGGTGGGCTTGGCGCACAAATCGCATTGGAATTAGCTAAAAGAGATGTGCAACTGATTCTTGTGGCTCGAAACACTACTAAACTAGAACAAGTAGCTGCGGAGTGCAAATTGAACACGTCTAAACCTGTCGATATTTATTCGTGTGATTTAACCGATGATGCGTCTGTTCAAGAATTATTAGCAACTCTTGATGAAGCATACAAAATTACGATGGTCATCAACAATGCTGGCCTTGGCTACCTTAAATTAGCTAAAGACTTAAGTGAATCTGAGATTAATCAAATGCTTCAGTTAAACTTGAATACATTAATTAAAATCACTCAGCATTTTGTACCTAGGTTTATTGAAGATAAGGGCGGAGTAATTGTGAATATCGCTTCTCAAGCTGGAAAATCGGCAACGGTAAAATCATCCGTTTATTCAGCAACTAAATTTGGAGTATTAGGGTATTCGAATGCACTTCGTTTGGAATTAAAACCTTATGGTATCCATGTGATGACTGTAAATCCTGGTCCGATTGCGACAGACTTCTTTGATAAAGCCGAGCCAACTGGAAAATACTTAGAGCAATTAGGCGCTGTAGTATTAGATCCAGCGAAGGTAGCAGGAGAAGTTGTTAAAGGAATTGAAAAAGAAAAACGTGAAGTGAATTTGCCAAAAGCAATGAACTTTGCAAGTAAATTAAATGTGTTATTCCCAAAAATAGGAGATAGACTATTAGGGAGTATTTTCAATAAAAAGTAGAGGAGGTGTACGATGAGTTTTGCAAATTATGCATGGAAGTTAAAAGAGAATGTGGATGAAGGACTTGTAACGTCTCTTTCCAGTGAAAGTGGCGTATCTGAAAATCTCGTTCGCTTATGTGTGGAACGTGGGATTCAAACAGCAGAAGAGTTGCAAGAATTTCTTTCGCCAACACCACATCTAATCCACGACCCATTCCTATTACATGATATGGATAAAGCGGTAGGGCGAATTCAAGAAGCCATTGAAAATGGTGAATTGATTCATATATATGGCGACTATGATGCTGACGGAATTACAAGTACAACGATTCTCTACGAAACTCTTGAAATGCTAGGAGCTCAAGTATCGTACTATTTACCGAATCGCTTTACAGATGGCTATGGCCCAAATATTCCAGCATTTAAGCGCGCACTTGAAGAAGGCCATACGCTTATTATTACTGTAGACTGTGGGATTGCAGCGCATGAACCAATTCGCTATGCGATGGAGAATGGCTGTGATGTGATTTTAACGGATCACCATGAAATTCCAAGTGAAATTCCAGAAGCTTATGCAGTTGTCCATCCACGTCATCCAGAGGCAAACTACCCATGTGGAGACTTATCTGGTGCTGGAGTAGCTTTTAAGCTTGCTCATGCGCTTCTAGGAGAGTTTCCAGAGGAAATGGTAGAATTAGCTGCTATTGGAACGATTGCGGACTTAGTGAGCCTTACAGACGAAAATAGAACGATTGCTAAACTAGGAATTGCTCAAATGAAACAAACACAGCGTATTGGGCTTGTGACACTCATTGAGAAGTTATCCGTTAAAGTGGATAAATTAGATGAAAAGACGATTGGTTTCCAAATCGGACCGCGTTTAAATGCGCTAGGTCGCCTTGGAGATGCCACTCCAGGAGTTCAATTGCTGACAACATTTGACGATGAAGAAGCACAAAGTATTGTTGATTTCATGCAATCAGAAAACGAAAGACGTCAAGCTATCGTAAATCAAATCGTCGAAGAAGCCACTCCGATCATTCAAGAACAGATGAATCAACCACTCCTTGTGTTAGCTCAACCAGGTTGGCATGAAGGCGTTCTTGGAATTGTAGCGAGTCGAATCGTTGAACAGACAGGAAAACCAACCATCGTTTTAGGAATAAGTGGAGACGGCTTAACAGCAAAAGGTAGCGGTCGTTCATTTGGAGAATTTAATCTCTATGATGCGTTAACTAGTGTGAAAGATCATCTTCTAAAATTCGGTGGACATCATATGGCTGCTGGATTGACAGTTGAAACGATTATGCTTCCAACGATTATCGAGGGACTAGAACAATACGCGAAAGACCATCGAGACTTATTAGATGCGAAGGCTACGTTAACGATTGATGAAGTTCTTTCATTAAAAGACATTACAGTTGATTGGATTGAATCATTAGCCAGTTTAAAACCTTTTGGTACGGATAACCCAGAACCAGTCGTTTCTGTAGAAGGGATTCAAGTAGCTTCGACTCAATTACTCGGTGCGGATAAACAGCACTTGAAACTTAATTTGAAAGAGTCCAATTCTTCAAACACACTTCAAGCGATGGCCTTTAGTAAAGGAGAATGGGCAGCTTCTCTTCAACCAGATACGAAGATTAGTATTGCTGGTACTTTAGAGATTAATGATTGGCAAAATAATCGCCTCCCTCAATTATTGGTAAAAGATATCGCTGTTAAAGGTAGAGTCGTTATCGACTGGCGTACTTCTAAGATTACAAAAGATCATCTAGCTGTTGACAATGCACTTTATCTAGCAACAAACGAAGTGTTCTTGAAGGAGCTAGAAACAAGAATTCCAAGTACTTCAAGCGTGATGGATTTTGCATCCTTTGTAGCTGCAAACGAAATCCCAACTGCTAAAGCAATTGTTTTATTCGACCTACCAGAAAAGATGGACGAAGTGGAAGCCTTCTTTAAAATAGAATGGCCACAACCGCTTTATGTCATCGCGTATACGAAGAATTCAGTTGTGACAACTGGGATTCCAGATAAGCCTAAATTTGGTAGTGTGTATAAATATATCCAATCACATGGACAAATTCCTTACAATGAAAAACTAGTTTCGGTTGCTGGATTCCTAAAAATTCCAGTCGAACAATTCCGAGTGATATTAAAAGTGTTTTTTGAGTTGGAATTTGTTAAAATAGTAGATGGACATTTAATGATTAACGAAAGTCCAAAAACAAATGACTTAGAAGAGTCAACCTTATTGAAAAAGTTAAATGAACAAATGTTGCTTGAAAAGAAATTCAACTATAGCCAGTTCCAAGAACTAAAAAGTTGGATGGACTCACAACAAGGTAAATAAAAGGAGGAGTTCTCAATGAACTTGAAAGAATATATTGCTAGTGTTCCAAACTATCCTAAAGAGGGTATTATTTTCCGTGATATTTCACCATTAATGGCTAACGGTAAAGCATACCAATACGCAACACAACAAATCGTTGACTATGCACGTAAAATTGGTGCTGAAATGATTGTTGGACCTGAAGCACGTGGATTTATCGTTGGATGTCCCGTAGCGTACGAATTAGGAATTGGTTTTGCGCCAGCTCGTAAAAAAGGAAAATTACCTCGTGAAACAGTGGCTGTTGAATATGATTTAGAATATGGTTCAGCAGAGTTACACTTACACAAAGATGCTGTAAAACCTGGCCAAAAAGTTCTTATCTGTGACGACTTATTAGCAACAGGTGGAACAATGGCTGCCGCTGCAAAATTAGTTGAAAAACTTGGCGGTGAAGTAGTTGGGTTAGCGTTCTTAGTAGAGTTAACAGACTTGAAAGGTCGCGAAAAAATTAGCGAATATGACATCTTCACATTAATGGAATATACTGAAGACGAAAGATAATCTAAATAAAGAAGACTTCCTTAGCATAGGGCTAGGGAAGTCTATTTTTTATTTTCTTAATTCTTCTAATAAAGATTTTGCAGTTTCTTGATTTAGGTGTGGGGCTTTAGCGAGTAAGTTCATCAGAAGTGGAAGTTCTTCTTCTGTTGCGCCAACAGCAAGTCCCAATGATTTGGCTTGGAGTCGCATATGTCCTTTTTGAATGCCGTCAGTCACAAGAGCTCGTACAGCAGCAAGGTTTTGCGCTAAACCAGTCGAGGCAATAATTCCAGCTAATTCAATAGCGCTTGGATGACCGAGTAACTCGTGGGCAAACTGTGCGCCTGGATGAATGGAAATAGAACCTCCAACCGTTCCAACAGGAAGTGGAAGAGTGATAGTACCTACTAAGTTTCCAGCTTCATCCTTTGTCCATCTTGTCAGTGGTTGATATTGGCCGTTTAAACTTGCATAAGCGTGAGCACCAGCTTCGATCGCGCGCCAGTCATTTCCGGTAGCGATAACGACAGAATCAATACCATTCATAATACCTTTATTATGCGTTGTTGCACGGTAAGGGTCCGCTTTTGAAAATCCACTTGCTAAAACGATTCGATCTATTACATCTTCACCTTTAGTTGTTCTAGTATCTAAGATTCTTGGTGAGAGGACACATCTAGCTGTCACGACTGAGTTGGTTGCAAGATTTGAGAGAATAGCCATAATACTTTCGCCATCAGTCAATGCTTCAATTGGTGAAACGAGCGCTTCTAGGATGGTGTTCAGCATATTTGCTCCCATCGCTTCCTTTGTATCCACAGAAACGTAGAAAATATAAAATTTTTCTTTGTCAGTAGATTTTTCTTCGACCCATATTTCTCGGATTCCTCCGCCACGTTTCACGATAGAAGGATGAGCATTATTCGCAATCGTAAAGAGCGATTCTCTTTGTTGTTCTAGTTTAGTTTTTACTTCTTCAAGTGTTAGAGGAGATTTTACAATGGCAATTTCTCCAATCATTTCACGCTTTTCTTGAATCGTTGTAGTTCCACCAGCTAAGTTGATTAGTTTTGAGGCATAGCTTGCTGCGGCAATTACAGAAGGTTCTTCCGTTACCATTGGAACAATATAGCTTTTCTCGTTCACGATTAATTCTGGAACGATTCCATACGGAAGGCCGTATACTTCAATTTGATTTTCGACCATTTGGTTAGCAATGGACTCTGGAAGTTCAAGACCTTTTTCGAGTAGTGCTTTAGCTTCGTTCGATAAGTTTGGATGATTTAATAAAGTTTCTTTTCTTTCTTCAAGAGACTTTTGATAAAACTTGTAAAAAGGGTTATTTTGCATCGATGTGCTCCTTTCTTGCTTTCATTCAGTATAACAAATTTTTACAGTTTGCGGGTATGATACAGGTAAATTTTTCGAAAATGAGGTACACTAGTAAACGTGAAAGGAGAGATTTTATGGAATTTATTCGTGAAGTGAATGGTCACCGTCTGATTTTAGTGGCTGATGAAGAGTATCAAAAAGAAGCAGAAGATATGCTTACTTTCGTAGAAGAGTATTTTGAGGAGAATTGGGACGAAGTCGACACTTTAATTCCAATCCATTATGGACAAGTGAAAGTCATTCCAAAAGGGGAAGATTTCCAAGTGGTTGTTCAAAATTACGAACATAAACTACTAGATGAATGGGTTGAAGATTTCTCTTATTTCTTAGATATCATTCGTAAAACGATTCAAACTGGAAAACGTACGAAAACATTAGGACGTTTAATTCCATTCCGCTTTGATGGACCGTTAGTGATTGCGAACCATACGTTTGAAGTGGACGAGTGGTATGCGCATCGTTTTGATGATGAAACTTGGTATATTGCTCCAATTGATCAAACGATTGATCCGCAACCGCTAGAACGAAATCAAGCGTATGAAATCTTTCCAGATTATCCAGAATTATATGAAGTGATGCATTTACCAACAGACTATATTATCTTATTCAAAGGACATGAGATTGTTTCGGTGTTGAATACTGATAGTGTAGATGTGTGGAACTAGTCAATTACGAAAGGATGTACTATGGTAGAATCAATTTGTCACATGAATCATGTTGTGAAGGCGTATGAATGTAATTGGAAAGGAGAGTTATCTCTTAGCCATGTAGTCGGGATTATGATGCTTGCTTCGCGTAAACAAGAACGAGGTCTAGCTCATCCTGATTTGATCTATCAAAAAGGTCTTTCATGGATTGTGATTCAAAACCAATTAACAGTCAATCGTCTTCCTAAATTAGAAGAAGAAATTATTATCGAAACGGAGCCTGTTGGATATAACAAGTTCTTTACGTTCCGTCGTTATACGATTTTGTCTCTAGACGAAGAAGTACTAGTAGACGCATTAACGACTTTCTCAATGATTAATATTGAAGAGAGAAAACTCATCTCACTCGATGAAGAAGTGCTTAGCGAATATCCAATTGAGAATAAAAAAGATACTCGTCGTAATCCAAGAGTTCCTAAAATCGATTTAGAGAATGCAAATGTTCAAACGTATCGCGTTCGTTTAAATGATATCGATTATAATCACCATGTGAATAACGCGAAGTATTTTGACTGGGTAATGGATAGTCTGGGAATGGACTTTATTAAGACTCATTCATTAAAATCAGTTCTTGTAAAATATGATAAGGAAATTCTTCCAGAAGCTACCGTTAAGAGTTTTTATGAAATTCGTGAAACTGAAAACGGAGTTCAAACATTACACCAACTAGAATCAGATGATCAAAAATGTTGCCACTTATCTCTTGAGTGGGAAATTAAATAAAATCCTTGTATTTTCATAGGAAATAGGGTACAATACTTCTTGTGTAAAATATGCAGCAGAAATATAGAAGCTCGTCAACAGTCCTAGCCTTTAGGGTAAGGTAGTAACCGCGGCTGCAAAGGTGAACCCTTGTAGTGACTGCACGAATCGAAGATTTCGCGATTATTTTACTCCAAAAAAATAAACAATTATTGGAGGAATGTTCAATGTCACGTTACACTGGACCAAGCTGGAAGTTATCTCGTCGTTTAGGCATTTCACTTTCAGGAACAGGAAAAGAAATCGCTCGTCGTCCATACGCACCAGGTCAACACGGACCAAACAGCCGTAAAAAATTATCTGAGTATGGTCAACAATTACAAGAAAAACAAAAACTACGTCATATGTATGGTATGAACGAACGTCAATTTGCTACTTTATTCAAAAAAGCTGGCAAAATTAAAGAAGGTAAACATGGTGAAAACTTCATGGTTCTTCTTGAACAACGTTTAGATAACGTAGTATACCGTTTAGGTTTAGCAACTACTCGTCGTCAAGCACGTCAATTAGTTAACCACGGTCACATCACTGTGAACGGTAAACGCGTAGATATCCCTTCATTCCAAGTACAAGTTGGCGATGTTGTGGGTGTTCGTGAAAAATCACGTAACTTAACAATCATTAAAGAAGCTTTAGAAGCTTTATATGGTCGTCCAGAGTTCGTTACTTTCGACGAAGAAAAATTAGAAGGTTCATTAAACCGTCTACCATTACGTGACGAGTTAACTTCTGAAGTTGACGAATCACTAGTCGTTGAATACTATAACAAACTTGGCTAATCTTATTAGACAATTTCAGAACTGGAATTCACTATTGTGGATTCCGGTTTTTTTATTTATAATTTTTGTGAAAGCACATTAAATGATTAGGGGATAAAGAGGTGGAAGAATATGATCCGTACTGTTGAAAACCCAAATATTACTGTAGAAGAAGTACTGCCTTTATACGAAGCAGTAGGATGGACCAATTACACACAAAAACCAGAAATGCTTGAAGCCGCTTATAAAAATTCTCTTCATATAATAGAAGCGTTTAATGATGAAGGAAAACTCGTTGGGATACTGAGAGCCGTTGGAGACGGAGCTTCTATTCTGTTTATTCAAGATATTTTAGTGTACCCCGAATACCAACATCAAGGGATTGGCACAAAATTGTTACAAATGACTCTAGAAAAGTACAAGAATGTGTATCAAATTCAACTAGCAACAGATGATTCAACGAAAACATTTTCTTTTTATGAGTCTAATGGATTCACAAGTTTAACTTCTCTAAATTGCGTTTCATTCATATATACTGGAAAGCGGTGAGCAAACTTTATCGACTTTCTACGATTCTATGATAGAATGAGAGAGTAAATTAGAGGAAAGAGTGGATACAATGCAATTAACAATCGATAAAAGAGCGCAAGCATGGTTTGAAGAAGAAATGGGTGTATCTAAAGAACGTGGTGTTCGTTTCCTAGGAAAGGTATACGGATGCAGTCCGATTCATGAAGGATTCTCACTAGCAGTTGAAGTAGATACTCCAAGCAATCCTTATGTGAGCGTTGTTGAAAATGGGATTACTTATTTTGTAGAAACTGGTGACGAATGGTTCTTCCATGGTCATAATTTAGAAGTAGGCTTTGATGAAAAATTAAAAGAACCAAGTTACAGTTATACAAAAATTGTAGACTAATATTTATATAGAAGAAACAGGGGGTGAGGCTTTTACTTACTCCCGTTTTTATTGGACATTTTTGCCTTTGTAGAGTACAGTTAGGTAGTTATGAAACGAGGAAAGGATTTATAAAATGACAGAACCTGCAGTAAAATATAGACTGATTAAAACTGAAAAACATACAGGCGCTCGTCTTGGAGAAATTATTACACCACATGGTACTTTCCCAACACCAATGTTTATGCCGGTTGGGACACTTGCTACGGTAAAATCAATGTCTCCGGAAGAATTAGATGAAATGGGCGCAAATATCATTTTAAGTAACACCTATCATTTGTGGTTACGTCCTGGTGCGGATATTGTTGATGAAGCTGGTAAATTACATAACTTCATGAACTGGAAGAAAGGGATTCTAACGGATTCAGGTGGATTCCAAGTATTCTCACTAAGTGATATGCGTCGTATTGAAGAGGAAGGAGTTCATTTTAGAAACCATTTAAATGGATCTAAATTATTCCTATCTCCTGAAATCTCAATCGATGTACAAAATAAATTAGGTGCGGATATCATCATGAGCTTTGATGAGTGTCCTGATTTCCACCATACACATGACTACGTGAAAGATTCGATTGCTCGTACGACTCGTTGGGCAGAGCGTGGATTAAAAGCCCATAAATCACCAGATACACAAGCGTTATTTGGGATCTTGCAAGGTGCTGGTTATAAAGACTTACGTATCGCACATGCAAAAGATATGATTTCTCTAGACTTCCCTGGATATTCTATTGGTGGATTATCTGTTGGTGAAACCAAGCAAGAGATGAATGAAGTGTTGGATTATTTAACACCACTCATTCCTTCTAATAAACCTCGTTACTTAATGGGTGTGGGTTCGCCTGACTCATTAATTGACGGCGTTATTCGCGGAGTAGATATGTTTGACTGCGTATTACCAACACGTATTGCTCGTAATGGTACATGTATGACAAGTAGCGGACGTCTTGTAGTGAAGAATGCGAAATACGAACGTGATTTCCGACCTTTAGATGAGAAATGTAATTGCTACACATGCCGTAACTATACACGTGCTTATATTCGTCATTTATTTAAGACAGACGAAACATTCGGATTGCGCTTAACAAGTTATCATAACTTGTACTTCTTATTAAACTTAATGAAACAAGTACGCCAAGCGATTATGGATGATAACTTGCTAGAGTTTAGAGAAGCGTTCTTTGAAGAATATGGATTCAACAAAGAAAATGCTAGAAATTTCTAAAGAATATAGAAATAAAGCGACTTTTTTGATAAAGTAAGAACATAGAAATTGGAAATGAGGTAAGATTATGGATCAAATGACATTATTAATTGCATATGTTGTTGTAGCAGGGGGAGCTTTCTGGTTCTTCGGACGTAAACAACGTCAACGTGCTAAAGAAATTCAAGCACAAAGAGATGCAATGAAAATTGGAGATAGAGTAGTTACAATCGGTGGATTACACGGTGAAATCTACAATATTGATACTGTAAATCATACAGTTGACCTTGATTGCGAAGGAGTTATCCTTACATTTGAACGCGCTGCTATTCACCACGTAGTTACAGAATCTGCTGCAACAAATAATGAAGTTTATACTGATGAAGTTGCAACTGAAGAAGAGTAGTCGATGGATAAAGAGAGTTTAAAAAATCAATTTAAAACTTGGTTGTATTATAAAGTCAGCGAGTTTAATGACTTAGGCTATACAACAATTGAAACGGAAGACCTCGCACATTACTTTGCAGACTACCGTTGGAAGAAGAACCTTCCTGACAATCTGTTTGAACAAATCTTTCAGATTAATCAATTAAATATTAATGAGTACTTTGATTTTGAATCTTTAGAAGCGCAAACTAATAAAGAAATCACACTTGAAGATATTAATTTAAGTGAATTATTTTAAAGTTAAGAAGCTAGCAATTGTCTAGCTTCTTTTTTTACTTTAAAAAGAATGTAAAGGATTACAAATATATCGCGAAAAGTATTGATATTTTGGGAATAATGGTTAGAATGGAGATATAGGTTAGGAATAAATTATGAAAGGAGAAATGAAAATGAATGAATCTGTTTTCAAAGGAAAATTTTTCGTTGAAAATAGTTTACATTTTTACAAAAATAGTGTAAGATAAGAATGTGATAAAAATAACAAACACTGGGGGAAATCACAAGTGAGTGAAGAAAAAAACAACAATCAAGTACAACAAGAAATCAACCGTCTCGTGGAGAATGGGTTGAAAGCCTTAGATGAATTCCGCTTGTTAAATCAAGAACAAGTTGACTACATTGTGGCAAAAGCATCAGTTGCTGCGTTAGACCAACACGGTGTATTAGCACAACATGCAATCGAAGAAACAGGACGTGGGGTTTTCGAAGACAAAGCTACGAAAAACTTATTTGCCTGCGAACACGTGGTGCACAACATGCGTCACACTAAAACAGTTGGCGTTATTTCAGACGATGAAGTAACTGGATTAACATTAATCGCAGAACCAGTAGGGGTTATCTGTGGTATCACACCTACAACAAACCCAACTTCAACTGCAATTTTCAAATCTTTAATTGCATTAAAAACACGTAATCCAATCGTGTTTGCGTTCCATCCATCAGCTCAACAAAGTTCTGCACATGCAGCTCAAATCGTTCGTGATGCAGCAATTGCAGCTGGAGCTCCTGAAAACTGTGTTCAATGGATCGAACACCCATCAATCGAAGCAACTAATGCTTTAATGAACCACGACGGAATTGCTACAATTTTAGCAACTGGTGGTAACGCGATGGTTAAAGCTGCTTACTCTTGCGGTAAACCAGCTCTTGGGGTTGGTGCGGGTAACGTACCAGCTTATGTTGAAAAATCTGCTAACATTCGTCAAGCAGCTCACGATATCGTAATGAGTAAATCATTCGATAATGGTATGGTGTGTGCTTCTGAACAAGCTGCAATCGTTGATAAAGAAATTTACGATGATTTCGTTAAAGAATTGAAGAGCTATCACACTTACTTTGTAAACAAAAAAGAAAAAGCTTTATTAGAAGAATTCTGCTTCGGCGTAAAAGCAAACAGCAAAAACTGTGCTGGTGCTAAATTAAATGCGAACATCGTTGGTAAACCAGCTGCATGGATCGCTGAACAAGCTGGATTCTCAGTTCCAGAAGGAACAAACATTCTTGCTGCAGAATGTAAAGAAGTTGGTGAAAAAGAACCGTTAACACGCGAAAAACTTTCTCCAGTGATTGCAGTACTTAAATCAGAATCTCGCGAAGACGGTATTGAAAAAGCTCGTCAAATGGTTGAATTCCACGGCTTAGGACACTCAGCAGCGATTCATACAGAAGATGCTGAATTAGCGAAAGAATTTGGACGCGTTGTTCGTGCAATTCGTGTTATCTGGAATGCTCCTTCTACTTTTGGTGGTATCGGGGACGTTTATAACGCATTTATCCCATCATTAACATTAGGTTGCGGTTCTTACGGACGTAACTCAGTTGGGGATAACGTAAGTGTTGTAAATCTATTAAATATCAAAAAAGTAGGGAGACGTAGAAATAACATGCAATGGTTTAAAGTTCCATCAAAAATCTATTTCGAACGCGATTCAATTCAATACTTACAAAAAATGAAAAATGTAAGCCGTGTAATGATCGTAACTGACCAAGCAATGGTTAAATTAGGATTCTTACAACGTGTTATTGAACAATTAGAATTACGTCCAAACAAAGTAATTTATGAAGTATTCTCAGACGTAGAACCAGATCCAGACATCACAACAGTAAACCGTGGTGCAGAAATCATGAAGAGCTTCGAGCCAGATACAATCGTTGCACTTGGTGGGGGTTCTGTAATGGATGCTGCGAAAGTAATGTGGATGTTCTATGAACAACCACAAGTGGACTTCCGTGACTTAGTTCAAAAATTCATGGATATCCGTAAACGTGCATTCAAATTCCCAGAGTTAGGCGAACGTGCTAAATATGTTGGTATCCCAACTACATCTGGTACAGGTTCTGAAGTAACACCATTCGCGGTAATTTCAGATAAAGCTAATAACCGTAAATATCCGTTAGCTGACTACTCACTAACACCAACAATTGCGATTGTTGACCCTGCATTAGTTATGACAGTGCCAGACTTTGTAACTGCTGATACTGGTATGGACGTATTAACTCACGCAATCGAAGCGTACACTTCAACACTTGCAAACGACTATACAGATGGTTTAGCATTACAAGCAATCAAATTAGTATTTGAAAACTTAGTAAGCAGTGTGAAAAATGCTGATTTCGTTTCACGCGAAAAAATGCATAACGCTTCTACAATGGCTGGTATGGCATTTGCGAATGCGTTCCTTGGTATGAGCCACTCAATGGCACATAAGATTGGTGGATTCTTCCACACAGTTCACGGACGTACAAATGCGATCTTATTACCATACGTAATCCGTTACAATGGTACTCGTCCTGCAAAAGCAGCTACATGGCCAAAATACAACTACTACCGTGCAGATGAAAAATTCCAAGACATCGCTCGTATGTTAGGATTACCGTCTTCAACTCCTGAGGAAGCAGTAGACGCTTTAGCTAAAGCTGTTTACGAATTAGGGGAAGCTGTAGGTATCGAAATGAACTTCAAAGCACAAGGCGTTAACCACAAAGAATGGTTAGCTACAATCCATGAAATTGCAATGCTTGCTTATGAAGATCAATGTTCACCTGCTAACCCTCGTTTACCAATGGTTGCTGATATGGAAGAAATTCTTGCTGACGCATACTTTGGATATAAAGAACGCCCAGGTCGTATCAAATAATTGATTTTAAATCTAAAGAGTCTTAGGAGTTTTGATATGTACCCCCTTTACTGGACAAACCAGTAAAGGGGGTATTTATTATGCGTTACTCATTCGAATTCAAAATGAAATGTGTCGAATTATATCGGAAAGGAACATGGGTAGAAACTCCTGAAAATGTTATGCAAGAGAGTTTTAGAAGAAAAATATTGAATTGGGATAAAATTGAAAAGATTCATGGTCCTAAAGGATTGGAGCGTGTCAAAAAACAAAGAAATTGGACGGTAGATGAAAAATTGACATTTGTTTTACAGGTTTTAAATGGGAAAGCTCTATCAGAGGTTGCTTTTCCAGCGGGAATAAGTGTCGGATTATTAGGTTCTTGGGTTCACAAGTATAAAACTTATGGATATAATGGTTTAAAGAATAAGAAAAGACGACGACCATTATCTAAGGAGCCTATTATGAATAAAAAAGATGTGCCTGATAACCTTTCAGAATCCGAACGAGAAGAATTAGTTAGATTACGTAAACGAAATGCATATTTAGAAGCTGAAATTGCTGTTATAAAAAAACTGAGAGCCTTGAGAAAAGAACAGGAAGCTGCGCTTCTCAAGGCGAGAAAGCAGCGGTCATCAAAGAATTACGAGAAATAGGATACCAACTAAAACATCTTCTTAAAGCGATGAAAATGGCGAAATCTACTTACTATTTTGAATTGAATAGAGTTGATGCTGTGGCTGAGAAAAATGGTGTTTTATTATCAGAAATCAAAAAAATATTTCATGAAAATAAAGGTAGATATGGCGTAAGAAGAATTTACCAAGAACTTTGCCGGAGAGGTCACGTTGTTAATCATAAAAGAGTTCAACGTCTTATGCATATAAATGGATTGTTTGGAAAACGCCCTAAAGAGAAATACCATTCTTATCAAGGCAATGTTGGGAAAGTTGCTGATAATATTATTAACAGAGATTTTACGGCCGATAGGCCACTTCAAAAATGGAGTACAGATGTATCTCAATTCACTTTTCCTTGGGGAAAATGTTTCTTTTCTCCAATTTTAGATATGTCTACTAATGAAATAATCTCCTATGATCTTTCTCTAAGTCCCAACTTAGAACAGATTCAAAGGATGTTAAATAAAGCTTTCAAAAAATTCCCTAATGTAAATGGATTGATTCTCCATTCTGATCAAGGTTGGCAATATCAACACGCATTTTATCAACAGTCATTAAAAGAACGAGGAATTATTCAATCAATGTCTCGAAAAGGAAATTGTTATGATAATTGCATTATAGAAACGTTTTTCGCCAGAATGAAAAACGAAATGTTCTATGGTTTGGAAAAGCAATATTCTACCTTTAAGGAATTTCAAACGGCAGTTAAAGATTATATAGATTATTACAATAACAAAAGAATTCAAGAAAAAACAAAATGGATGTCCCCTGTTCAATACAGGGAAACATCCATGCGTTCAGCTTAATTATTAATGTGTCCAGGATTCTGGGTACATATCA
>NZ_JVNU01000026.1 GCF_001071995.1 Streptococcus sp. 263_SSPC | reverse complement strand
CTAAAGTGCGAAGCTTTCTACATAAAAGATGAAGTAATAACTTCATCTTCTATTGTAATTCAAATTGTAGAAAATTACATCAAATATTATAATGAAAATAGAATCCAACAAAAATTGGACTACCTGTCTCCGGTTGAATACCGGAGACGGTAGCCCTAGGGTGTTTTTATTAAATTCTCACTTTTTGGGGTCAGTCCCAATTCTAGTCTCACGCTTTTTGTTTTTATTGGTTATGCTTCTTGCTCTTCATCTTTTTTACGAGAAGTCGTAACAAGTCCTAATGAAGCTAAAATGCTAAGAGTTGCTGCATTGAAGATGGCAAACTCATCCATTGTCCCCGTATTTGGTAATTCAGTTTGAGTTGTTTTTTCAACAGCTGGTGCTACAACCGTTTGCTTGTAAGCTTCTGGTTCGGTCACCACTGGTTTAGCAGGTTCAGCTGGTTTAGTAGGTTCTTCAGGTTGCGCAGGATTTTCAGGTTTCGTCGGTTCCTCAGGTTTAACTGGATCTACTGGAGCCGGCGTCACTGTTGCTGTGTAGCTTGCTTTTGCAACGGTACCATTCATATCCACTCGTTGGATTGTGACCGCTGGAGCTTCTCCTGTAAAGCTTGCTTCTGGAACAAAGGTAATCGTTCCGTCCGCTGCTACGGTAAATGTCCCAACCCCTGCAATGACTTTCTCAGTCGTTCCATCTTCGAAGGTAGCTGGTACACTACCATCTAGTGGCACTTCCACATCGCCTTCTGTAAAGGTTGGCTTGCCAGTTTGTGTCTTCCCCTGAACGTCCGTCGAAGTCACGTCATCTCCTGTTGGCGTCACTGCCGTTACAGTTGGTGTGTACTTCGCTGTCGCAGTAGTTCCATTCTCATCCTTGACTTGAACAGTCACCGCATCTGGTGTTCCTACGAAATCTTTATTCGGTATGAAAGTTACTTCACCTGTTAATGGATTAATTGTGTAAGTACCAACTTTTGTGCCCTCTTTAGTTGCGTCAATCGTTGTTTCTTCTACTGCAGTTCCATTCACCACGAATTTTGCTGGTTGGTCCGCATCGACCTTCAACGGCACTTCCGTATCGCCTTCAGTAAACTTCGGTGTTCCCATTTGGACTTTTCCTTGTTTACCAGTAGAAGTTACGTCTTCTCCTGTTGGTTTCACAGGCGTAACCGTTGGCGTATACTTCGCCGTTACGCTAGTTCCATTCTCGTCTTTGACTTGAACGGTCACCGCATCTGGAGTCCCTACGAAATCTTTATTCGGTGTGAAGATTACTTCACCTGTTAATGG